>JAESUW010000061.1 GCA_016760525.1 Labilibaculum sp. | reverse complement strand
ACTGCATCTCAGTAGCCACAAGCCTTTCAGTACAAATATCAAAAATACTAATTATCATAAATGTATCTATTTTTTTTAGTTTTAGCATACATGCTCAAAACATCTCCGTAAATCCATCAGCTGATATGCCCGCTAATGTGGTGGCATGTGGAGATCCTGCCAATTTTACCTTCAGAGTATATGGCCCTTTAGCTTCCGGAGAACAAATAAACGTACAACTGCCCCCACGGGCAGAATACGTATCCTTAGTATCTACAGGTGTTACAGTTGATAACTCCAACACAAATAATCCTGTATTTACACTTAGTACAGCATTAGCAAGTGCCAGCGACTATACAGATATTACTTACACGGTACAAACAGGCTGTACAGCTATGGTAAACCCTGAAATATTTCATGAATTAGTAAGTAACTCTACAATAAATGCTACCGTTAATTATCCTGCAATAGCATATTCTGCCTTAGAAATAAACGGAGCTATCGTACCGGCTTCAGCAACTTTAGCAGTAAACCAAACACAGAACTTTACCTTTACCATAGGTAACGACCCTGTTGATGCAAACACATACAGTAATAATGTAAATGGTATAAATAAAAAAGATACCAATTACTATATCGACAAAACTCTCCATAATTCGCAGGTACTTATTGATAAAATCAATAGTACAACCAACAAAAATTATTTCCACCTACTTACACATGGCCGCCCAGGAGAACTTCTAATAAATGAAGAATGGCTAAATGCACAAGAAATCGCAATATTTATAAAACAACAACTATCAATTAACAATTATCAAGCAAACATTAACATCTACGGTTGTGAGTTTGCAAAAGGTGAAAAAGGGAAACAAGCTATTATTTATTTAGAAAAAACTTTAGGTATTGCAATAGCTGCTTCCGATGATATTACAGGAATTAATGGCGACTGGGATTTAGAAGTTTTTACAGGAATACAAGCACCACAAGCACTTGCCATAAATAATTGGAAAGGAAATTTACAAGATACAGATGGCGATGGTGTAGTTGATTCTGTCGATTTAGACGATGACAACGATGGTATTTTGGACAATATAGAATGCCCTGTTACTTTATTAGATATTCTCATTGAGACAAGTATTATTACAACGACATCCAATCAGACGCTTACCGGAACTGGTGGAGAGGTACTTAATATAACATTATCCAGTCCAACGATAGCTTATGAGGCACTGTTTTATTACGATGGTATATATGGTTATTTCCTAGGTGATAATAATACTGATGAACAGATAACATTTAATTTCGACAAACCAATTACAGATATTATTATATATGCAACTGCACACTCAAATTTACCCCCTGGAAACCCAAGTGTAGTGCCTGGAAGCGAAGAAATGTTGTTGGATGTAAATGGTGTACAACATACTTTTAACCCAGCAAATTTTAATGTAACCCTTGAAAACCCACAAATTAGTGTTGACGGTTTACGAATATTGGGTAGCACTATTACTGGTGATGGTAGTTTTAATTATACAATAACTAATCCTTCAGGGATAACTTCAATCACTTTGTATCATAATGTTATTACTGATACTCCGTATGGATCCATATACGATGTACGGGTATCTGGCAACATTCTCCACTCCTCCTCTCCCGACACTGATGGTGATGGGATGCCTGATTGTTTAGACTTGGATAGTGATAATGATGGTTGTAGCGATGCTGATGAAGCGTATGGAGTACTAGGAACAGATAGTAATGGCGATGGTACTTATGGTGGTATAGTAGGTTCTTCCGGGGTAGATACCAATGGAAAAGTAATAGGAGCTTCTTATGCGACTCCTGCTACTACAACTGGAGGAGAATATACTTTCCAACAAGGAATAACAGTATCAGGAACAACACCTCCAACTAATGAAACTGTCTGTACGGGTAGCAATGCCGAATTTACAGCTATAGCTACAACAACCATATTAACAACCAACCCTGTCACCACAGCAAGCTCCAATATTAATTATCAATGGCAGGTAAGGACTAATGGAGGTACAACTTTTACCAACATATCAGGAGAATCAGGAACAGTTGCCAGTGGTGCCGAAGTCTCATTAAGTTTAACAAGCATCACTCCCGCAATGGACAATAATATTTACAAAGCAATATTCACCAACGAAGCGAATATATGTGGAGCAGAAGCAGAAGCCACTCTAAGTGTAATAAACGAAGCCGATTTAATGCTGACAAAAACTGTTAATAACTCAACGCCAAGTATTGGTGACAACATTACATTTACTGTTATTGTGAAAAATACCGGCCCTTGCGATGCAACAGGAATCACAGTTCATGACGAATTGCCCGCAGGTTTGATTTATGTTTCGAATACGACAACAGCTGGAACCTACAATTCAACTTCCGGTATTTGGAATTTCGCTTCAAAAACATTGAACGTAAACGACACCGAAACATTAACCGTTACCTTTAAAATAGGTCCAAGCTGTCGCATAATCACCAGTACTGCTGAAATAATGACCAGTTCACGCCACGATCCGGATTCAACACCAGGGAGTGGTGATTGATTTGTTACAATTCAAGAAGTAAACAAAGGTCACAAAAGCAAATTGCTTTTGTGGCTTTTTCTTTTACTTCCATTTATTAACCTGAGTTCGATTATTAATTCATTGATTATCTGAAGTGTTGAATTATTTATTTTGTTCTTTAACCAGAAAAGTTATTAGTATCTGGCCATTAGTAGCTTAGGGGGCTATCCCAATGGCTGTCGGGAACTAGCTACTAAAAACTATTTACTTGTTACCTGTAGCGTAATAATATAAAGTAATACAGGTGTTTATTAGGTAATTTAAAGTCGAATTTAGGTTAATACTTGCAACAAACACTCACAGACACCGGAAAAGCATTTTTTTTAGAATATGGAGAACATTATTAACTTTCTACCCATGTAGTCAGCAAGTAACAATTTGGTGGTTGGTGCTTCTATGCCTGTCTCACAGACTTGTTTCAAAGAAGTGTGATTTTAGAATTGGTGAAAGCAAGCCCTGATTCTTGCTATACCCATTTGGCAGCATATAAGTTTTTAAAACGCTTTGAGCTGACTTTTTTTTGATTTACACGTAACCCTTTAATTCTTAAAACTATGCCAGTAAAGAAAAAAGACGGAAGAAGAAACATCTCTCAGCAAAAAAAGCAAAAAGCTAATCTGAAGAAAATTAATTACAATGTTTCCGGTATTGACTTCAGGGAAATCGCTTTTAGTTTTCAAAGTAAAAAAAGGATGATAAAATAGTTCTTGACTTCGCTCAAACTGACAACTTATGAGGATATAATGACCAGTTTTGTCATATCGAGCAGAGTCTAGATGCTTATAAACTTGAAATTCACACCTAAAATATCTGAACATTTGGGTTGTTTATTTTAAGGGCAATTTCTCTGGTATTGACTTGGGTTCTGAGGAAATGTTCGTTGCTATTGTGGATAAGGGTGTACGAAAGTTTTCCACTTTTACAAGAGGGCTGGAAGAGGCTTCCGGCTATTTAAAACTTGAAGGCGTTGAGAAAGTAGTAATGGAAGCCACAGGTATTTATTGGATTCCGGTTTGAGCACTTTGAAAAAGAAGGATTCGATGTTTGCCTGGTTAATGGGGCACATGCAAAAAATGTTCCAGGACGCAAAACCGATGTTCTTGATTCCGAATGGTTACGCGAGTTGCACACTTATGGTTTATTAAGATCTTCTTTTATTCCTGAAGCTCAGAGATGACCATATTGCAATGGGGGCTACCCATATCAATATCATACAAAAGAATCTGGACATAATGAATATCAAGCTCCATAAAGTTATTGATAGCGTGATGAGCAAAAATGGACTATTGATAGAGCCATATTGGATGGGGTACGTAATCCTGAACAATTATGGGAACTATACCAAGAATACATCAGGGACGAGAAACGGCAGGATGTTATTGACTCCTTAAAAGGAAATTACAGAAAGGAATATCTTTTTGGTATTCGTCAAGCACTACAAATGTGGGAACAATATCAGGTTATGCAAAAATATTGCGACAAAGAAATAGAGAAGTTGCTACAAAAAATGACGATTAAAACAGATGAACCACAAACTTTCAGTACTCCTAAAAGGATGAAACGAAACAGACCGGAGGTAAGAACACCACTGCAATTGCTGGAATAAACGATTACTCTGCTTTGAAAATTATCGCAGAAACAGGGCTGGACTTCAGTAAGTTTAAAAATGAAAAGTATTTTACATCATGGCTTGGACTGGCACCATCGGCTCATCAGTCAGGAAAGAAGAAACGACGAAAAGGGAGAAGGCATTGTAATCGTGCAGGTTTTATTTTTCGACAACTTGCCGTGAATGTAGGAAATGGAAAACATACCGCTTTAAGTAGCTTCTACAAAAAAATACGTTCAAGGGCAGGAAAAATGATTGCAATAAAAGCTACCGCCCAAAAAATTGCTGTGTATTTCTTTCATCTTATGACCAAAGGAATTGCATTTGTTGAAGAAGGTATTAAAAAGTATGAAAAACGTTACACCGAACAACAAAGAAAATTTGTTCAGTACAAAGCTCATAAAATGGGTTATATTTTAGTTAAAGTATAATCTTTAAATCCACATAGATCAATAATATCTGTAGGGAGATATGTTGATTAGTTTTTTTCAAGAAATACTTGATATGGAAACTTATTAGCTGAATTTAAAATAACAAAAAGTAAAAAACGCTTATTATCAGTAAGATATGGAAAGAAGCGATAAATACCATATGTTCTTTGGCAGCACCCTTAGGGCAAACACATTAAAAACTGATACGGCAATAAATCAAGCAGCAGAGCTACAAATATTAAAGTGATCTGCACCAAAAATAACAATAAAAACATTTTAAATGCGGAAGACCTGACAGCACCCTCTTATTCCATTTGTAATAATTAGTGAGCCATTGCGAACGAAATAATTAAGGTATATGCCGATGGAATAAATAGGAAGCGATGATGAGCAGAGCGAATTATAGCCCACTAATTTATCCAATCGGTATTATTCCATTTATAAAACAGTTTGGGCTATTCTTAGCCTAAGAATTATATATCGGCTACATATCAACAAATTAAAAACATTTATTAAATCGAACTGACATTAATTACTCAGTCTAACAGACTATTCTAAAACATACCAATTAAAAAATAGGCTTTGTATATTACCAATCATTCAGGTATATTTCTGATGTAAAGATTTTGCAATTGACAAAATATCAAACCAAGTATGAGTAAAATTGGCAAAATACATTGCAGAAGTAGCCTTTTGCTACTTTTTATTTTCCTTTTTGGATTTCAAGCTTCGGCTAGAAAACAAAGAGTGCTCATTCTGCATTCTTATCATCAGGGTTTAAATTGGACTGATAATGTAAGTGCTGGTATTCAATCTGTTTTAGGCAACGAAGACAATGTTGAATTGATGTTTGAATACATGGATACGAAACGAAATTCTGATCCTGAATATCTGAATGAGTTCGCAAAACTTTATGCACTCAAACATCTTAAAAACCAATTTGAAGCCATTATTGTTTCGGATAATAATGCCTTGGATTTTGTGAGAAATTACTACTCCGAATTCTTTAAGGAAACTCCTATCGTATTTTGCTCTATAGATCAGTTCTCCGATAAATTAGTAGAAGGAATTAAGCATGTTTCAGGTGTTACTGAGGAAATCGATTCCCGAAAAACAATAGAGGCAGCCTTAAAATTACATCCCAACACAAAAAAATTGGTTGTGATTAATGACAACCAAACTCAATCGGCAATCTTAAACAGAAATAATATCAAATCTTTTTGGCCCGATTTAAATACTGATGTTGAACTTGTTTTTATAGAGAATATACTCATTGATGAATTGATTGATCAGGTAAAAAATCTTGATCCAAACAGCCTGATCTATTTGATCAATTTTAGTCGTGATAAAGAAGGAAATTTCATTTCTTATCAGGAGAACATTGAAATTATCCGCAAAGCAACAAAATTACCAATCTATAGTAGTTGGGAATTTTATTACAATCAGGGAATTGTTGGCGGAATGCTCACGAGCGGCTATAAAGAAGGTGAATTTGCAGCTAAAATTGCTCTTCAGGTACTAAATGGAAAAGAGATCAATACAATTCCAATTATTCAATCGGGGTATAATAAATTCAAATTCGATTTTAAACAAATGAAACGCTTTGGTATTTTACCCAAACAACTTCCTGAAGGTAGTTTTATCAGCAATCAACCACCTCCAATCGTTCCCCAATATCAAACATCATTATTCGTATTAATACTATTCGGCTTAATCATTGCAATCATTTTAAGGTATTCGAAACTTAAAAGGGATCAAAATGAGATAAAGTTGATTAAAGAAAATGAAGAATTAGACAGAAGAGTAGCCGAAAGAACTAAAGAAGTTGTATTTGCCAATGAAAAACTAGAGCTGCAAACCGAACAAATCACAAAACAAAATAAGGAACTGGAAGATCACAGACACAATCTTTTAGAACTTGTTAAAGTACGAACTGAAAATTTGGAAGAGGCAAATTTGGAACTGAAAAGCAGCCGAGACAGGCTTTTAAGAATGTTGGATGCAAATTCAGATGGAGTTTGGGAGCACAATTTTGCCAACGATCAATCCTATATCAGTAAAATTATATGGGATAAACTGGGCTATAAATCAGTTACCATTTCTAACACAAAAGATCTTCTTTGCAAAATTATTCATCCGGAGGATTTAATTATCATCAAACAAAAACACCGGAAAAACAAACTGGGCTATAGTGCATTATTTATTGTAGAATTCAGAATTTTTACAAAAAATAAAGAATGGATGTGGTTTAAAGCCAAAGGTCAAATTCTGGATTACGACGATAACGGAAAACCCTTAAACATTGTTGGTACACTTATTAATATCACCCAGAGAAAAGAAGCCGAAGAAAAAATACGAAACGAAGAACGAAAATTAAGAGTCTCGGAAAAAAGATGGCGCTCTTTAATTGAACAAGCATCGGATGGAATCTTAATTTACAATACCGATGGAAATATATTGGACGCCAATTCGGCAGCATGCAATTGGTTAGGATATTCTACAAAGGAAATTCTTGCTCTTAATTACAGCGAAATAGATTCAAGACACAGCAGTTCAGAGCTTCATTCTTATTGGAGAAAATTAAATGCTTCTAATCCTTCCCTTTCTTTTGAGTCGGTTCAAAAAAGAAAAGATGGAAGCAGTTTTCCTGTCGAAATTCACCTCAGCTTAATTGAATTGCAGGATAGCAAGCTTATTCTGTCATTGGTAAATGATATCAGTATCCGTCAAGAGACAGAGCGCAAAATTTTAAATGCCGTAATTAATACTGAGGAAAGTGAAAGAAAAAGATTTGCCACCGACTTGCATGATTCAATTGGCCCATTGCTTTCCAGTATCAACTTGTATTTATCCTCATTTGACCAATTTGAATCTGAGGAAGAAAAAGGAACTATTATAAAGGCTTCGGTTGATGCAGTAAATGAGGCCTTGGTAAGTATTAAAGAAATTTCCAATAACTTAAGTCCTCATGTTTTAAATGATTTTGGATTGGAGAAAGCGATTCGTTCTTTCACCAATAAAATAAATTTATCACAAACCATTAGTATCAGTTTTCATGCTGAAAATATGGAGGACCGAATCAATCAACAGGTTGAGGTAGTTATATTTAGGGTTGTAAGTGAACTAATCAACAATACAATTAAGCACGCGAAAGCCACTAATATTGAAATAAATTTATCAAAAGAAGAAAATTTAGTTTCTCTTATCTATATTGATGATGGAATTGGTTTTGATGCAAAGGAAATTAATGCCGGAACATCAACCGGAATGGGATTGTATAATGTATTTAGCAGAATTCGATCGTTAAATGGTTCGCACAAAATAAAAAGTAACCCAAAACGTGGTGGAATGATGGCAGTAATTGAGGTTAATCTGTAAAAAAAAGAGCATGAGTGAGTACAAAATAATAATTGTGGATGACCACAAAATGTTTAGAAGTGGATTGCGCTTTCTTTTGAATAATGTTCCTAATATTAACATTGTGGGAGAAGCTTCGAACGGAAAAGAATTTCTCGAAATGGCTGATAATATTCAGATCGACATTGTATTAATGGACATTAACATGCCCGAAATGAATGGAATTGAAGCCACTAAGAAAGCGCTGGAGAAATTTCCGAAAATGAAAGTGATTGTTTTATCCATGCATGGAGAAGAAGAATATTACGATCAGATGTTGGATGCCGGTGTTAAGGGTTTTTTGCTTAAAAACTCTGATGCAGATGAATTAATCTCAGCACTGGAAGCTGTAATGGCAGGGAAAAGCTATTTCTCGCAGGAACTGTTGGTGGATATTCTCGATCAAAAAAGGCTGCAAAAATTAAGACCCGAAACAGTAAAATTATCACAAAGAGAATTGGAAGTTTTAAAACTGATTTGTGATGGATACAGCAATGCCGAAATTGCTGAAGAATTGTTCATTAGCCAAAGAACCGTTGACCGTCACCGCTCAAATTTACTGAGCAAAACTGCTTGTAAAAATTCAACTTCATTGGTGATGTATGCCGTAAAGAATAAGATTATTGAGATTGATTAATTACAAGTTTAGTTAGAATTGAAGAAGGTATTCGCAAATTACCTGTAATTGAAGATCAATACAAATATATAAATCACGACCTTATAGTACAAGCCGGAAAAGAACTAAAATATCTTACATAAATTCTCACTCGAATCCCATTAACATTTTGTATTTTTATTTTTTTAAAAACTGATGTTCGCAAAATGGAAAGTAATTCGCAACTGGATCTGGCTCACAAGTTTGTACGATTCACAAACACCACAATTTTCTTAACGGGTAAGGCCGGAACCGGAAAAACCACCTTTTTACGTCAGTTAAAAGATGAACTGCCCAAACGCATGATTGTTGTTGCGCCAACCGGTGTTGCCGCTATTAATGCTGCTGGAGTTACCATTCATTCCTTTTTTCAATTGCCATTTGGCCCCATTATGCCCGGGCAAATTCTAAATGAGGATAAAAACCCAAAAACAGAATCTAATTCTCCAATTCGAAAATACCGAAAAGAAAAAATCGATATTATAAAATCTCTCGACCTTCTTATTATTGATGAGATTAGTATGGTAAGAGCCGATTTATTGGATGGTATTGATGAAGTATTGCGCAAATTTAAAAATAGAAACCTTCCTTTTGGAGGAGTTCAGGTTTTAATGATTGGAGATCTGCAACAGTTGCCTCCCGTAGTAAAAAATGAAGAATGGAGCCTGTTGCGAAATCATTACCAAACACCATTCTTTTTTAGCAGCAGAGCCTTTCTAAAATCTCAACACATTAGTATTGAACTAAAACATGTTTATCGCCAAAAAGATGAGAACTTCATTAAAATTCTGAACGAAATCAGGAACAATCAGCTCTCCCAGGCATCTTACAAAGAATTGGAAAAGAGATATTTGCCTGACTTTAAGCCCAGCGACAAAGACGGTTATATTACGCTTACAACACACAATGCCCGAGCTCAGAAAATAAATGACGAAAAGCTTAAACAGATTAAGGGAAAAACCGCAAAATACAAGGCTAAAATTACTGGAATATTTCCTGAGTACTCCTTTCCTACCGAAGAACAACTGCAGTTAAAAAAAGGTGCGCAGGTAATGTTTGTAAAAAACGACAGTTCTGCCGAGAAACTTTTTTTTAATGGCAAAATTGGAACTGTTACCGGTTTTGGTGATGATGTAATTCATGTGAAATGTGAAACCGATGATTTTGTAATTGATGTGTATCCGGAAGATTGGCACAACGTTAAATACAGCATCAACGATGAAAGCAAAGAGATTGAAGAAACAATTTCGGGAGGTTTTTCTCAGTATCCACTGAAACTGGCATGGGCAATTACGATTCATAAGAGTCAGGGTTTGACTTTTGAGAGGGCTGTAATAGATGCAAATGCAGCCTTTGCTCACGGACAAGTTTACGTTGCTTTGAGCCGTTGTAAGTCGCTGGAAGGACTGGTTCTCAAATCTACATTAAGTAAATCGGGTATTATTTGCGATAATGCCGTTTCGCAATTCACACAAAATATTGAAGCAAATCCTCCTGGAGAAGAAAATTTAGAAAATTCTATTCGCAGGTATCAGTTTCAACTTCTCGAAGAACTGTTTTCATTTCATGACATCTACCGAATTTGCAATTTTTGCAATAAACATTTACAGGAAAACAGAAGCCGTATTCAGGGAAATTTACCCGATAAAATAAATGCTGTATTTCCATTCCTGGGACCTGACATTCTTATACTTGGCGAGAAATTTATTCCATCGCTTAAACGCTATTGCTTAGACAAGCAGGATCTTCATGAAAATAAAGAAGCTCAGGAAAGAATTAGCAAGGCTTCCTCTTACTTTGTTGGAAAATTGGAGGAACATCTTCAATCAATATTAAAAGATTTTAGCTTCGACACCGATAATCAAGGAGTGAAAAAAGTTATTGAGGGACAGCTTAAACAATTGAATGAAAAACTAAGTGTTAAGCTTCTAAGCTTAAAATCGTGTTTAAAAGGATTTGATACCGGAAAATACCAAAGCGTGCGTGCCAAAGCGCATTTTGAAAAGGAATCGTTTCGACTAAAAAAACCAAGAGAAGTAATTGATGAGAACGTGAAACATCCTAATCTTCTTCGTAAATTAAAAAAATGGAGAAAGGATCTTGCAGCTAAAATAAATGCCCCGGTTTACTACATTGCCTCGCAACAAAGTTTGGTGGATATTGCCAATAATCTGCCATACACTGCCGATGAACTAAAAGATGTGAAGGGTTTTGGGAAGAAAAAAATTGAGCGGTACGGACAGGATGTTATTGGTATGGTTTCTGAATATCGCCAGGGACAAAATATTGGCCTGTTGAACTTCTCATCGGCTGAACCGGAAAAAATAATAAAACCCGGTACCAAACAAGATACCAAAGAAGTAAGTTTTGAATTGTATAAGGATGGAAGAAATATACGGGAAATTTCTGCTTTTAGAGATCTATCCGTTACAACGATAGATAAACACCTGACTCATTACGTTGGCTTGGGAATGTTGCCGCTCGAAAAATTTGTTGAGAAAAAGAAGATCAAAGAAATAAAAAAACAGATTGAAAAAGATGAGGTTGAGAGTTTAAATGAATACAAACAAGCATTGGGAAGCGATTACTCTTACTCAGAAATACGCTATGTTCAGGCTTATCTAAAAAATTCGAATTCAAAATAATACCAATACTAACTTCATCTTATAATATGATATAAGCTGTTGATTTTTTAAGTTTCATTAACTTTAATTCAATCCTTTTAGTACTCCTATACCCTATATTTGTAATGTACAAAACAAAAAATGTTTTTTCATATAGATTAGATTTAGGTTAGTAATTGGGGTAAAAAAAAATCCCGGACTTCGCAGTTCGGGATTTGTCTATTGTATAAACCTTCCAATCAGTATCCAGATATTCCTCAAAAATAAATTTCACCAAACTTTCCTCTTCTTACTTGTCATAACAATTAAATTTAAATATATTTGTCATGACAAATACTTCTGCTATGAATAAAGTTAACCTAGAAACATCTGTAAACCATCATATTGCCATAAGTGCAATCATGATAAAGCGAGTCTTCTTTAAAATATTAAGCCGTAATAAGCTCAACATTACACCCGAACAATGGAATGTCTTATATCACCTATCAGAATCTGATGGATTGACTGCAGGTGAACTTAGTGAATTGACATACAAAGATTTGGCAAACATGAGCAGAATGACTCAAAAGCTTGAAATTGCAGGTCTTATTGAGAAAAAAAGAGATGATACAGACAAACGCATATTTAAATTATTCATTACCGAAAAAGGAAAAGTATTAAATAATCGGCTTCATGAATATGCATTTGAGTCAACAAATATTTCATTGGAAGGAATTGATGAGGCAAGCAAAAAAATAATGGTTAAAAGCCTAAAACAAGTCATTCTAAACACAGAGAAATTCCTAAAATAAAGAACATGAAACAACTTTCCATAACACAAAAGAAATGGCTGAAGTCGATTCATCTTTTAGCCGCAGGAGTATGGGTAACTGTAGGATTAACGATGTTTTTACTACAATTCATGAGCGATGAAATACAAACTGGCGATCAGCTGAACCTCATGAATAAAATTCTCCATTTTATTGATATGAAAATACTTGTTCCTGCAGCCATACTATGCTTATTAACCGGATGGATGTATTCCCACTTTACGAAATGGGCTTACTTTAAACATAGATGGATGATATTTAAATGGGTAATTACCTTACTGATTATAACACTCGGCACGATATACTCTGGTCCATGGATTAGCAATCTAGTTCGTATTTCCGGAGAACTTGGAATGGCTGCTTTAGATAATGCAGATTACCAATGGTATGATAAATACCAGAACATTATGGGGTTTTGTATGAATGCAACACTAATAATCACCGTTTTTATTTCAGTATTTAAACCTTGGAAATCAAAAAAGAAAATATCCTAGTTTGATCTTGAATCTCCTTAATTAACCGGGTGCTTTTCCTCTTTGAAACTAATACCGATTGGATAAATTAGTGGGCTGCATTTCGCCATGCTCAACATAGCTTCCTATTTATTCCATCGGCATTAGACCGAGTCTTTTTCGCTCGCCATGGCTCACTAATTATTCAAAATGGTATAATATGCTCTCAGTTCATTTGAAAGTTGTATTTGCAAATAGAATTTCCTTTATTTGTATTCAATTTAAATAGCAAGGATTATTATGGAAGATATACAATCACCATGCATTAGCATTTGCCGACAAGACAGCAATGGCGTATGCTTTGGATGCAGAAGAACAACTGAAGAGATTGGAAACTGGTCGCTTTACTCCAACAAAGAAAAAGAAGCTGTAATTAAAAAAGCAGGCGACCGAAGAAATGCGCCCGATACAGCAACGGGTACTTTTTTCAGATAATAGAATCGATTATTAACAAAGCCAAAGAAGTAATTTTAGAAAACCGCATGATTACAGATGGAAGGAAAGCCTGTGAAAATGACTTAATAACGACTCTATATTGGCCTTTACTATCAAATTAATTATCACTAAAAAGAGGCTGAATCAATTAATGAAACAGCCTCAAAAAACCAGTTTAAAGGATTACTAAGCCAAAACCGATTTTATTTTTTTAATGGTATTATACATGGCTTTGAATTGATCGGGTGTTAATGATTGCATCCCATCAGACAATGCTTCATCAGGATTGTTATGCACTTCAACCATAATACCATGTGCACCGGCTGCAATCCCGGCAAAAGCCATAGGAGCTACCAATTCTCTAATTCCTGTTCCATGCGAAGGATCCACAATAACTGGTAAATGAGTCATCTTTTTTAGTAAAGGAACCGCATTCAAATCCAAAGTATTTCTTGTTGCTGTTTCAAAAGTTCGAATACCACGTTCGCAGAGAATAACTTGATTGTTTCCTTGTGCCAAAATGTATTCAGCACTCATCAAAAAATCTTCTACGGTAGCTGACATTCCTCTTTTTAGGAGTATGGGTTTTTGTGTTTTACCCACTGCTTTTAACAAATCAAAATTTTGCATATTTCTAGATCCTACCTGCAAAATATCAGCAACTTCGGCAACTTCATTCAGAGTTTCAATATTAATTACCTCTGTTACAATTTTCATTCCGAATTGTTGTTTCACTTTACTCAAATACTCCAATCCTGTTCTGCCTAATCCTTGAAAACTATAAGGACTTGACCTAGGTTTAAAAGCACCAGCTCTGAATATTTCAACGCCTGCTTCCGATAAATCTTTTGCAATTGAAAGAACCTGTTCTAAACTCTCAACTGCACATGGACCGGCCATAATACAGCTTTTTTCACCTCCTATTTTAACACCTTCAACATCGACAATAGTATCTGATTGTTTGGCAGAACGGCTTGCTAATTTATAAGATTGTGAAATTGTAATTATATCTTCTACAAGATCCTTATTATCTAATAATTCTATTTCTTTTTCGCTACATGAAGGAATGGTAATTTTATAATTCTTACCATCTAAAATGGAAAATGAGAGCAAATTTAACGCACTAATTTTCTTGCGAAAATCTTTTCTTTCTTCTTCAGTAACACCATCTTTTAAGATCAGCTGCATCTGTTTATTTTTCTTTTAATTATTGGACTCTATTACTGCTTAATTGCACCTTCATTAATCCATCTTTTGATCAAAACCATTTCGTCATCTGTCATTTGCACCGGTATCATATCAGGAGCTAATTCGGGTTTTTCCAATATGGAATAGAAAAAACTTGATGCCAAATCGCCTGGTTTCACTAAAAACTTATCGGTTTCAATTTTAGATTTTACATTTACAGAGTGCCCGTAAGTTTGCCACTTGCTTAAATCCAAATCGCGGTCAGCATTTTGTGAATTGTGACATTGAAAACATTTTGAGGCAAAAATTTTGTCTTCTATTTTTGTCAACAAAAATTCAGGAGCTTCTCCTTCCAAGGAGAATTCCATATCTGGTAAACGAATCTGGTCTGAAGCATTCACGGTGAAACTTCCGTAATACATTCTTGTATCAAAATCATTTGCATCATTGGTATTAACAATCGCAATTTCCATGTTTGAAAGTGCTGCTAACGGCACATCCTCTACACGAAAATTAATTACTCCGGAAGATGATTTCACCAACTGTTTTTCAAAAGCTAAATCGCTTCGTCCACTGCCTTTGTACGCCCGAAATACTAATTCATGATCGCCATCAGGCCATAAATTCAAATCGCTGACAGTAATTTTACCACTAACTGTGGCATCTTCTTCTACTATAGGATCGGACATTCCACCGCCACCGGAAGAACAAGAATTAAATGCCAACACCATTATAAATGCGATTCCTGTTCCTTTTATTTTATTAAATTTCATTACTAAATCGTTTTTTGAGGATAATAATTTCCCTAATGATCAAATAGTTTAAAAAGAGAATTGCAATTGAACGATAAATCGATGCTCCGAAAGCCCGTTATCATCATCATTTGCTTCATAATCACTAACATGACCACTTTTTAATAAAACCTGATACATGGTCTGTAATTTTAGGTTTTGCCCCAAAATAAAATAATTAAAACCTACCGCTGGCATTAGCAATATACCATCTTCGTCTGTTGAATTACGATCCATAAGCTCCATTCGAACTACAGGCTGCACACCCGATTTAAATAAATAACCAGCTTGTGCATAGGCACCATAATAAGTTAATGCCGGAGATACTTTTTGTCTTTCAACAAAGTCCATACTCATCAGGTATGCTTCTGAAGAGAAATAGAAACGGTTCGACATTACTGCAAATTCAGCTCCTACACGCAAATCATTACTGCTTTCGTAATTTGCCTCTACATTATAAGATGCAGAAGCTGCCAATGACATTTTAAAGCTATTCACATCTTCAGGATCACCTTCGTGTAAAGGCATTGCTCCATATGGCTGATAAGCTAAACGTCCTGAATATAATAAGGATGGAATACCTAAATCATCGCTTAGGGTATTCGTAGGTTTGTTCACACCAATTCCGGTTCCATTAAAAATTGCGACCTGATACATCCATTTGTCTTTTAGTAAACCATGCGCCATTACACCTATATCAAAACCTGTTGACATAACGGGATTTACAGCGTTTAAACTGTAAGGCAAGTTTACCGAAGTTGTTAATGATGTAGGTAGAACCGGTAGTAAACTTTGTCCTAAACGAACCTGATAAGCACGGTTCATAGGAGTTTTAAACTTACCAACACGTAAACGAAATTCATCTTTCATGTTAATATCAAACCAAGCTTGATTTAGCAAAGCATTCCCAGATGCAGCAGCATCAATGGCAAAGTTGTAGGTTATTTTATCAAATGCACGTCCGGCAAATCCCAAAATGGCTTTAGGGATACCAAACCCGGTTTTTACAACATTGTCAACCTCCGCGATATTGAGCCCCTCATCATCTACATAATTAAATTCTCCTTTTGTAAGTACCAACATATAAGGTTTCAATTTGAAATCCCCTTTTGGTGTTTGCCAGGTAAAACCAGTACGATCTACCAAAGAAATTACATCACTTTCAATATATTTATCCTCTTCTGTTTTATTCTCTTGTGCTAGTGCAGGCAATGCAAATACAGTAGCTAAAACAAAAGTTAAAATTTGATTTGATTTGAACATTGTATTAGAAGTTTTTATAGTTTTTATTAGAATTAGTAGTTAAAGCAATTCCTTCAATTTCAATTAGCCAACCAGGTCGGCAAACTGGTGCCCATACAATCACATAAGGCAAACCTTTGAATCTATTTCGAATGTACTGATCAACAATCTGATGATCTCCCTGATCACGTAAATAGACAATGATTTTTGCCAAATCGTCTAAACCTGCATTTGTATCTTTTAGTAAAGCATCAATATTTTCGATGACTCTATCCATTTGCTGATATACATCCCCAACATGAACCACCTCCCCTTTGTTATCAATACTAGCGGTTCCTGATATGAATATTTGTTTTCTATCGCCATATTCTACTGCCGTACCTCTTTCGAAAGTCACACCATATTCATGGGTAGGATTCAAATGATCTAAAGCAGTTAAGAATTGTATTTGACATTTCTCTAACCCATTTACAGTTAAAGCATCCATAGTTACCTTTACCGCCGGATTGTGAAACCGACCTTCGATTCCTGTGCTGGTTATGAAGTTTGAATCCTTGGTTAAGCCTCTTTTTTCAAATAGTTCTCTTCGCGAAACAACTACACCTTGATAATTAGCATCAACATTTTGCACATAAATCCAGGTACGAATGCAATCATCTTTCAATTCCAACTTTTCTTTATCCAGCATCTCGGTGTACGTGGAGAAAATAGAATCCATTTGATCGAAAGAACTTTCAAGTTTCTCCTCAACCATTTGTGTTGTCCAGATATGACGGTAATTATTGTGTTCCCAAATTAGGTTGCCATTCTCATGATATTTTTTTGCTGTATTGTTCTCATCAATTAAATGATAAGCCCATAAAACCAATTTATTACCCGGGAGTGGAGGTTGTTCGACAAGTGATACTGCAAAATCCCCTTCACTCTCTTTTGTTAACTCTTTATTTTTTGTGCAAAAAACAGGATACTGATTAACCAAATCGCTCATAAAATAGCGCTTCAATACAATCGAACCAGCTTGAAGCCCAAGTTCATTCTGTCTTCTGTTCCATGCTTTAACAAGAGCCTCCATTTGTCCGCTAAAACCACCATTTCCCTGTGGTTTAACCATAAAATGCACCTCTTTCACTCCATTTGAACTCACAAATTCAGATGCATCCACCTGTACCTGCAAATCAGGATAAAATATATTTGTATACTTCATGCTTTTCTTTTTCAGATTACAATGATTTCAAAAAAGCAACCATTGCATTACGATCTTCTTTCGACATATTAGAAAATACTTCACGGGAATAAGCTCCCTCGCCACCATGCCACATAATAGCTTCAACATAGTTACGAGCACGCTGATCGTGAAGAAATCCAGTATGTCCACTCACTATTTTCTGTAAACCAATTCCCCATAAGGGAGCAGTTCTCCATTCATCTCCTGTAGCATTATATTGGTCATAATCATCGCCCAATTCAGGCCCCATATCATGTACCAGATAGTCGGTATAGGGGTGAATGGTTTTATTGGCAATGTGAGTCATTTCTGTCCCATCCATTAATTGTACAGGTGTTGGGCTGGTATGCAAAGTAGGGGTATGGCATAAATTACATTTTGCTCTGTAAAAATTTTCCTCTCCTCTTACTATTTCGGGATCTTTTACATTCCTTCGTGCAGGAACACCAAGAGTCATCAGGTAAAACTCCACATCGGCCATATCCTGAGTCGATATTTCTATACCAAAATCTTGTGTTGTTTGCGATTGATCTTTGCCCACTTCATCCGGATACCTTGTATTGGTGACTCCCATATCCGAAGAAAAGCCAAGTTCTACAGTTAAATCGGCATGCTGTGCTTTGTGCCCGGAAAGTCCCATTAAACGCATACCACGCTCATAAACCCAGTTTACTTCACCGCTAATGTTGTATTCCGGATATTCTTTAGCTGCTAAAGCCATAATTTCATTCTGATCGACTGCTATCATAAAGCCCATTCCCACGTGGCGCAATGGGGTTCTCACACTCATTACCAACTCCTCATCGGGAATTACCGAAGCATACCAATCTGAAATCCAATACTTAGGAGTGATTAAACTGTATGACTCTCCATCCGAAAAATAATGCGTTTTTTCGGTATATTCTACATTTATACGACCTTCGGGCTGTACTCCATAAATTGCCTGATCGTGCAATACTCGTCCATATTCAGGAAAATACTGACCATTTTGACTCTTTATGAATACTAGCTGAGCAGAAAAACCATTTCCTGTTCCTCCATGAGTGTGGAGTGTTGATTTGGTTCTTCCGGATCCGGTATGACAACTGGTACATGAAAAACCAACATACAAAGGTCCCAAACCTCCAGTTCCTTCTAATTCTGCAGGACTTGCAACACGAGGCTGATCATACAATGCATCTCCACGTAAGAATCTATCCATTAACTCCCCTTCAATCAAATCGGAAGGAGTATCAAATGCCATATTTGAAGAGGTGAAAATGGTACATTCATCTGCAGATAAAGACTCAGGATTCGCAACTCTATTGCCAGGAGTGTACATTACAGATTCGGTCTGATCATCACAGGAAGTTAGTCCGACAGACATCATAAATCCACATAAAGTAATCAACCTAATATAATTTTTCATTTGCTATAATTATATTTAATTTTAAACGACTGCCTCTATAAACACAAATACTTCAGAACTCTTTTAATTAAAAGAATTCTGAAGTTTATAAAATTTCCAAAGAATGTTTATTAGTAAACAAATAGAGCTTTTACTTCATCCTCAAGTATTGCTCTTAAATCATCGCAGGCTTTAATAGCAGCTTCAATATCTGCATATTCACCTGTATTATCCAATTGATCACGGAAAGGATATTTAATTGCGTTTATTGCTGCAATGGTAGCCGTAATTTGATTACGAACTTTTTGATCTAAAGCCTCATTTTTAGCTTTCACAGCGCCACTTAGATTTTCGCCTCTGGTTTCAGCATCATATCCACCTAAATAGGCATTCTCGATTGAATAAATATTGTTTGTAAAATCGATTAAAGAATTAAAAGAGTACCATGATTCAACCTCTAAAACATTTTTAGTATCATAAGGTCCTGCAATTTTAATCGCTCCTACCTCGTCTGCAATACCAGCCATACCATCAATAATTAAATCAATAGCAGTAGATTGCTTAAATGCCAAGAATTCTGCTTTATACGTACTTACCCACTGATCATGTAATAAAGCAGCATTAGATTTCATATTCTCAGCCACTTTCTCTAGATACTCTATTTCACGATCACCAGAAAAATCAGCTACTTTACGGTTCTTTCCATCACGAAATAATAAATATTCCAAAGCGTGAAATCCTCCAGTGTCTCCATTCAGTTCAATTTCCGAAATAGGTTTAGCATCTGCCAAAATCTCATTTAAACTTGTAAGATTAACTGGCCAAGAATCCAATTTTGGATCCAAACTTTCAGTATCAGCTGGTCCAAACAAGAAAGCTTCACTACTTTCCCAAGATTTTCTGGTTTTTACCCAGTACTCACAAGCCTTATCCAAATCTTCCTGTTTGTTACTTGTTTTAAAAGTAGCAACCGCAGCATGCAATTCACTTGCATTACCCTTCATATCTGCATACGTTGGAATCACCGTTTTATCAGCATAATCTTTAATTACATTTGTAAGATCGTCTGCTGTAAATTCACTAACACCAGATTCATCGCTACTTGAACATGAAACTCCTACACTCCCAACAAAACATACGCATAATAGAACGTAAAACAATTTTTCTATTTTTTTCATTTTTTTTAAATTTAGTTCAGGTAAAACATTTATTAAATTTCTTGGAACACTCAAATTTTAATAAAAAAATAACATCAATTATTCTTCTTAGAAAGAGTGAAAAAATCTATTTCAAAAATATTCCAGAGAAAACTATGGCTAATCCCAAAGTATTTTCATCATTAAAATTGCCACCGTCTATTTTTCTCATAGCATAATCAAGTTTTATGGCAACATTAGATTTCATCATATAATTAAGACCAAAAGTGTACACCTCCTTATCAAATCTTGGGTCAGCCACTTGCGATGACGTAACATCCTTCATGGTGTTATAATATTCATATCGCGCAAATGGGTACAATTTAGTTTTAACATTCGGGAAAAATTTCAGTACATTATATCCTACTTCTCCACCGTAATTAAGAGCTCCTTCAGCCACTGGAGTACGAGGATATTGACTATTCGATGATAATCTTCCATTAACAGCTGAAATTTGCGTAGCATCAGTTAAATTACCTTTAAGAAAATTAGCTCTTGCGATCCATGAACCTGTTTTTAGACTGGCATGAGCAGAGAATATAGTAACTCTGCCATCCAAACCATCCATAATTCCAGATTTAGCTACATTATCAGCAGACTTACCTGAATAAATTGAAGCTCCAACATTTAATCCTTGTACTCCATGATATTCTAAACGACCAACATAAGCTAAATTGGTTGCTCTAACCTCTTCAAACTTAGCTTGGCGTCCGGCTTTAATCCAGTTAGACGAAGAAAAACCATTTGCATCCAATCCATTTACTACTTGTACTCGGTAGGACCAATCTAAAATTCGTCCAAAAACCTCAAAACCAGTCTCATGCCAGGTTGATGGCAAGATTGCAGTTTCACCTTCTGGTCGAATTGTCCCAAAATAATCTGTTGGTAAATGGCGATGATTGATTTGTCCAACACCAAGAATAAAGTGACCTGCTCTTACATTAAAAGCATTTGAAAATCTTTTAGTCAAGTGAAATTGCTCTAAAACAACTTCTCCACCTTTTTCTACTTCGGCCTCATATTCTCCTGATTCTTCAAACTCAAGTTCCATCGCATTTCCAGTCCCTCCATTTTCAAACTCTATTTCTGTTGAAAAGGTTAAGTCTGAAGTGAAATCGTATTCAAAACTAAGAATTAATCTAGGCAAGCTCACAACTGCCCGATCTTCACTTAACGAACCATTATCTGTCGCTTTATAGTTGGATCCATAATCCATACGTTGATAAAGAATTTCCCCATATCCTCCAATTCTGAATTTTGATGCTTGTTTACTTTTTAAAGCTTCCAGATTATAATCCTTAATGGTATTCTGAGCCTCCAAATTAATGCTTAGTATTAAAATAAGGCTTAAACCTGCAATACTAATCCGTTTCATCATACATGTACTATTTAGGTTTTATTAGATAGTTCAAAATTAGACTTAAGTTCACTTCACAGAAATACCAACATGTTGGTATTCTTTAAAATCAATAACTGCAGATTGTGTTCCAAAGAAGTTTTTGCTCTAATTCTAAGCCCATTACGAGACAATACAGCATACTGACAAGCATTGTAAAATCCAGAAAAACAAGTAATTGAACCAACAAAACCAATCAAAACACCTGCCTCAACATTAAATTTTAAAAAAACAAATAATAACATGTAGGTATTCTTCTATTTCAGGAAAGACAGTAAATTTGCAAACTGTACAAATACACAAATAATATTATGTTCAAAATCAATAAAAAGATAATTTTATCTTTTATTTCGCTTTTTATTCTTGCAGGATGTACATCTGACAGTGAAGAAGAGCTTTATTCAAATTGCGAAACAGACAATATGAGTTTTCAGATCCACATATCTCCGTATCTGGAAAACAATTGCATCTCATGTCACAATCAAAATCTTAGTTCAGGTGGTATAGATTATTCAAGATTCGCCGGTATTAAATCAGGTGTTGATGATGGTAGTCTCCTTGGCAGTATTAAACATGAAACTGAATATGAGGCAATGCCTCCAAATGAACCTAAAACTGATGATTGTAAAATCAATCAAATTAAAGCCTGGATCAATCCAGGGAGCAATAAATAATTAGTAATTGACAATGAACTTTCAACCATATTATGCTTAAACATATATTAATCTCAACAACACTAATCTTAAGCACATTAAACTTAAAAACCATGGCCCAGGAAACTATTGCCGTGAAAAATTTTTACTCACAACATTTAATCCACGGTCACACCACAGAATCTCTTGAAAAGATAGTTCAAAATTAGACTTAAGTTCACTACCTGTAAATACCAACATGTTGGTATTTTTACAAAATGAACTTAGTGCACATACTTTATTAATCAACATAATGGACTTACATTAATCACAATTTAACTTTTCATAAAATACACTGAAATTCTATACTCTCAGTTCAAAATATTACAAAAAAGCGGGAAATTTAAAATCTCCCACCTAAATCCACATTTATTAAAAAAAATCAAAATATCACCACACAACTTAAGGTAGTATTATCTTAATAGTTTCCTGCTGTTCATTATTCACTACTCGAATAATAAATAAACCTTTCAAATCTTGTAATTCACTTGAATTTATCACAGTAGAAGTATTCAAAATATTAGATCGATACACTTGCGTTGAGTTTTGATGATAAATAATTATTTCACCATTTAAATACCATTCTGGTACAATCACCTCCATCTGTCCTGTGTCATTTGAAATAACCTTAACTTTATCAACTGAAAGTTCCAACCCATTTTCTTTGATGGATACTAATCCTGATTTTGTGTGCAAAAAAGGATTTTCAAATTCAATTGGATATAGAATAGGTCGTATACTTGCTGAACCACTACCAAAAATATAGATTTTACATTTCGCTAAATTATTCGCATCATCAGTTTCAGAATAATCATTTAGCACAACTTTGGCTTTTAAATAAAAAACTCTCGTAACAGTCGTATAAGAGGCTGGGATATCCACAACTGGTAGATACTGATAAGATCGCCCCCCCTTAATTGATGAGAATATATTTGATGGCCACAATTCAGTATCGCTCTTAGATATTTTGTCTTCAGAATTAGCAGAAAGATAAAACAAAACCTCTCCATTCGAAGCCGTCTTGTCACCTTCGTTTGACAAATCGTAATATATATTTAAAACTTGACCTTGTCTAATGGTCGGTATATTCTCCCCTGCAGACCACATGGAACCAGTACCAATGCATTTAAATTCCTTAATTGCCAGGTCTGCTTTTTCTTCAATAAGCTCTTCATTATTTATTGATAAGTATTTGTATTCATAAGCATATACACCATTACACATCGATGATGTTTTAACGATCAAATACTTTACTAATGGGTCAACATAGTCAACATTACAGTTTTTATATATATACTCTTTCTTACTTCTCCAGAACCTTACAGTACCAATTAATACATCACCTGAATCTACAGTCTTATCTTTCGAAAGATACCAGTAAGCATACCCCCTTGAAGACCCACTACTTAACTCAAGATTATATTTTATATTAAAATTCTCTTCACTCTTAATTCTTCTAGTTGGAACCTCTCTCCCTTTAGGGCCTTTCTCTAATTCAATATTACTAATAGTAATACATTGCCCTAACACTTTCACTGATAAAGAAAAAATAATTCCCAAAATTAAAAATAGTAGTTTTTTAAAATTCATATCTTATT
>JAESUW010000060.1 GCA_016760525.1 Labilibaculum sp. | reverse complement strand
CATCAATGCGCGCACCCTTGAGGTTTATCGAACCAATCAGGCTGTCGGTTTCAAGGATAACCCGTTTGGATGGCTGTTAATGCTGATGTTTTTGTTTTAAAAACAAAAATGGAAGAATTTCACGCGCATCTTACCGGTTTGGATGGAATGAAATCCAATTTACTGGAAGGTAATTTTCGTTTGGGTCAAATTCAATCGTTCTACAATGGTTTTTTAAAATCATATGTTGATTACCAACGTTTTTACGATTTGGACTATTACGATCGTAAAATTGCCTCTTATCGTGATCAGATTAGTAAATATAATCTTTACTACGATCGTCAATACCAACAAAAAGTAATTTCGGAAAGTGAATTGGCAATTTCAAAAAAGCAGTTGCTTCGCGATTCCTCTTTGTTTAACCGGGGAGTAATATCACATTCAGATTTTCAAAATGCCCGAAAAAAATACCTGGAACAAAGTTATGCTTTCCATGGCACTCGTTCTTCACTGGTTTCTACTCAGATTAGTATTTCTGAAGTAAATCAGCAAATCATAGATTTAGAATTGAATAAGGAAAATGAGCGAAAGGAATTGCAGAATCTGCTCATTCAATCTTTCGATAACTTAAAGGCTCAAATCAACATTTGGGAACAAAAGTATGTGCTCACAACACCTATTGATGGAAAGGTTAGTTTTAACCGTTTTTACAGCTCCAATCAAAATGTGAAGACAGGAGAGAGAGTTTTTACTATTTTACCTTCAGACTCCACTAAAATTATTGCCAGAGTTGAATTAGGAGTACAAGGAGCCGGTAAGGTTAAAATTGGGCAGAGGGTGAATATAAAACTTGATAATTATCCTTATCTTGAATATGGGATGCTCGAAGGTATCATTCGATCCATATCGAAAGTACCAGAAGATCAGAAATACAGTCTGGATGTTGATTTCCCTAATGGACTAATGACCAATTATGGAATTGAGTTGGATTTTGCGCAGCAAATTGAAGGTCAGGCCGAAATAATTACAGAAGACTATCGTTTGCTTCAACGTATTTTTAATCCAATTAGATCTCTGATTAAAGAGCGACTGTAATTTATTAAATCATTTTGTATGCAAAGACTAGCTGTAGGAATAGACATTGGAGGAACGAATACAGTTTTTGGTTTGGTTGATAAAAAAGGAGATATTCTTATTGAAGAATCTATTTTTACCAAGCAGTACCAAGTCTTTGATGTGTTTATTGATGAGCTATGCAATAGAATTCTGAAACTTTCAAGGGAGTTGAATTGTGAACTCATTGGGATTGGTGTTGGTGCTCCCAATGCTAATTATTTAGACCAATGCATTCAAGATGCTTCGAACTTGCCATGGAAAGGCAAATTTGAATTGGGTAAACTTCTTAATCAGAAAATTAATGTTCCTGTTTTCGTTACGAATGATGCCAATGCTTCAGCTATGGCTGAAATGTTATTCGGAGGTGCTGTTGGTATGAAAAATTTTATGGTTTTAACCTTAGGGACAGGTTTAGGATCGGGAATTGTTGTGAATGGCGAACTAGTATATGGCCACTCTGGTTTTGCCGGAGAAATGGGACATATGATTGTTCGTCCTGAGGGGAGACATTGTGGATGTGGAAGAATGGGGTGTTTGGAAACTTACGTTTCAGCTACTGGTATTAAGAGAACTGTTAGTAAGCTGTTCGCTAAATATTCATTCCTTAGTGAACTAAGAGATATTCCTTTTAATAGAATGAGTGCAAGGCGATTGGCTGTTGCTGCTTATGCTGGTGATGAAATTGCAATTGAATCATTTGAGTTTACGGGAAAAATTCTGGGTATAGCTCTTGCAAATGTTGTTGCTTTAAATAATCCTGAAGCTATATTTCTTGGCGGTGGACTAGCTAAAGCAGGCGATT
This sequence comes from Labilibaculum sp., assembly GCA_016760525.1. GTDB lineage: Bacteria > Bacteroidota > Bacteroidia > Bacteroidales > Marinifilaceae > Labilibaculum. The sequence goes on along the minus strand of JAESUW010000060.1, from coordinate 22,045 downwards.
TAATTTTGAAACCGACAAAATATCATATGGAAGAGAATTTACTGTCCGTTTTTCAAGGTAAAACAGAATTATTACTATCTACAGTAAAGGGAAATTCCGGATTAATGGGTGCCGCCGCTCTGGTGTGGAAAGTTGTTGAATAATTAGTAAGTTTGGATTCGTTTATCAAATTAAACACGTCTGAAATATACATGAGAGGACTACCAATAATTCTTTTTCTTGGATTAATTACATTTACCAATTATACGATTGGACAGGAATTGGTAAAACCTTTTCAAACTCACAATCAGAGTCCTTTAGCTCACTTTTTTGGTATTCCAACTAACCCTGGTGGTTCAATTCTTAAGAAGAATACATTTTATTTTGGAAACTATTTTAATATAGCTAATAATGCTACCAGTGCGCAAGTAAACGAAGAAGCTATTTATTTTGATGGAGAAATGTATAGAAACGAGCTTTTTCTTAGCTATGGTTTGTTTTCTATGTTAGAAGTGGGAATTACTCTACCGGTAGTAAAACACTCAAGTGGAGTTATGGATTCTTTTATTAGCAATTGGCACGAAGCATTTAATCTGCCTGGAAAATCCAGAAGTTTTATGCCGTCCTATAGTCTGAACTATTTTTTCATGGAAGAAAAGGAAATAGTTTTTGAAATGAATGAGAGTAAGCTCAGTATTGGTGACATAAGTATTTCATTAGGAACCCCAGTTCATAAAGGAGTTAAGCACGAAATTGCATTTCGGGTTTTTGTGAAATTGCCTACTGGCAATAAGGAGAATTTAATTGGTAGCGGAACTAGTGATTTTGGACTTCAAGTTACAGGAATGCTTAATCCTCTTCCCAAGAGAAAGCAAGTAGCTTTATTTTATTCCGGCGGATATTTGCGAATTGGTAACGGAGCCTTGTTAGCCGGTAAAGTTACTCGTAATGTAGGATTTGGAAGTTTTGGTTTGGCTTATAATATTAACAATAAATGGTATCTAAAATCGCAACTTGATTTTCATTCGGGTTTATATAAAAAATCATATACAAAACAATTGGGAAAATCATCGGCACAATTAGTAATGGGCTTAGACTACTTTGTTGTGAAAAATTTGGGCTTGTCAGTTTCCTTTGTTGAGGATATAATTGTAAATACATCACCTGATTTCGTTCTGCAACTGGGTGTATCACATAATTTTTAATAATACTAAAGAATTAGTTATGAGTATAATTGGAAATATTATTTGGATTATTTTTGGAGGTATCTTTATTTTCTTGGAATATATAATCTTTGGAATATTGATGTGCTTAACCATTGTAGGTATCCCTTTTGGATTGAAAATCATACAGTTGTCTGTATTGGGCTTAGCACCGTTCGGGCAAAAAGTTGAATACAATGAGCATGCGGGTGGATGCTTAAGTATCATTTTAAATGTAATATGGATTTTTATTGGAGGTTTATGGATTGCTTTAACTCATTTGTTTTTCGCATTACTGTTTGCGATTACAATAATTGGAATCCCATTTGCGGTGCAACATGTTAAATTGGCGGGTTTTGCATTAACACCTTTTGGAAAAAGTATCCGTTAATAATTATTCTACAATACAAACTTCTATAAAAAAGAAGAATCCTGACCAAGAGGCCAGGATTTTCACAAAATACTTAAACAACAAACACTAACATAAACGTTCCTTAACGCGTATGTCAACAAAAGTGAGTAAAATAATTGGTATAAAAAAGTGTTTCGGGATGATATAAGACTCAAATTATCAAATATTTCAATCGAAATCGTTTGTGTGCCTCTTATTTATTTCTGATATAAATACCGAATGGTCTTTTTTTCCAATGAAAACAAAATTGCTCCACGTGGAACATTTATGATTTCATTTTCAGACACTTTCGGGAAATGAAAAATAAAAATTATCATATATTTGCCAATTATTCTACACTAATTTATTTGATTTGAATCCTTTAAAAAAGCTTGCAGGAGAAACAGCCATATACGGTGTAAGTACCATATTGGGTCGATTACTTAATTGGTTGTTGGTGCCGTTGTATACTAATTTATTTATTCCGGAAGATTACGGTTTGGTTACCAAATTGATGTCCTATGTCGCAATTTTATTGGTTGTATTAACCTATGGCATGGAGACGGGTTACTTTCGATTTGCCAGTAAAGACAAGGAAAATCCCAAGATCTTTTCAACGGGGTTCGTTTCCCTAATTGGTACAAGTATCTTGTTTTGGATTGCAATAGCAGGTTTTTTAAATCCATTGTCGGTGTATTTCGAAATATCCGAAAACAGGGAGTTTATTGTATTGCTGGCACTTACATTAGGTTTTGATGCGATAACAGCTTTACCATTTGCAAAATTGCGTCAGGAAAATAGAGCGTTGCGCTATGCAGGCTTAAAGTTTTTCAACATTGGAGTCAATTTGGGGATGAATCTCTTTTTCCTATTGTTGTGTCCATGGATTCATAAAAACTTCCCTGAATTTCCGATCACCAAAATATGGAACCCGGAATTTGGAATAGGATATATTTTCCTGGCTTTCTGCGTGTCAAGCTTCTTGAATTTAGTACTGCTATTGCCCGATCTTTATAAGATTAAACTAAGTGTGGATCGTAAATTACTGATGAAGATCCTCACTTATTCATCGCCTATTTTAGTCGTTAGCATTTGTGGAATGCTCAACATCAATTTAGACAAAATGATTATGGAAGATTTAATTCCTGAATCACAAAATCCATTGTATCAGACAGGAATTTATGGTGCGAATTATAAGCTTGCTGTAATCATGACACTTTTTATACAAGCCTTTAGATATTCTTTCGAACCATTTTTCTTTTCTCAAGCAAAAGAAAAGAACTCGAAGCAAGTGTATGCCGATGTGTTAAAGTACTTTGTTATACTTGGGTTGATTATTTTTCTTGGCGTGATGTTTTACCTGGATATTGTTAAAATCCTGATTAATTCCCGCTATCATGAAGGTCTTGGAATTGTGCCGTATGTTCTTTTGGCAAATCTGTTTTTTGGAATATTTTTCTCTTTATCCTTATGGTATAAGCTAACAGACAAGACTCGTTTTGGTGCTTACATAGCCATAGTTGGCACAATAATCACTATAGTTTTAAACATTATACTAGTACCAAAATTTGGATATTATGGTGCCGCTTATGCTGTTTTGATATGTTTTGTTGTAATGACAGTTATCTCTTACATTGCTGGACAAAAGCATTATCCTGTTCCTTATGATCTAAAACGAATATTGTTTTATATGCTTGTGGCAACTGTAGTTTTTGTTGCCAGCAATTATTTGAATATAGAAAATCAATGGCTGAAGATGGCAGGCAAAACACCATTACTACTATTATTTGTTGTTGTGGTTATTCAAAAGGAGCAATTATGGGGTTCATTGGGAAAATTAATCGGTATAAACAGAAATAAGAAGTAATCAAGACCTAGGTTCAACCTTTCATAAGAGTTTTGAAAAATGTATCTTAGCGATTCGAAAAATTGAAATATTCTACAAGTAATTGTCATTCATATGAAAGTAAAAATCGTTAACAAATCGAAACACGATCTTCCTAAATACAGCACAGAATTATCTGCAGGAATGGATCTTAGAGCTAATATCGACGAACCGGTTGTTTTAAAATCACTGGAGCGTAAATTAATTAAAACGGGATTGTTTATTGAATTACCGGCAGGATTCGAAGCTCAAATTCGTCCACGATCAGGCATGGCTTACAAAGAAGGGATTACTGTACTAAACACGCCTGGAACTATTGATGCTGATTACCGTGGCGAAATAGGTGTAATTCTAGTAAATCTTTCAAATGAAGTTGTAGAAATTAAAGATGGCGACAGAATTTGTCAAATGGTGGTTGCTGCTCATGAAACTGTAAGCTGGGAACCAGTTGAGGATTTAGAGACATCCGAAAGAGGTGCCGGAGGATTTGGACATACAGGAAAAGCCTAATGCGTTAAAAATTATTAATTTGGATCAAAACAAATTACAAAACTGTAAATTTGATCTGTTTTTTAGTTATTTTACAATTCACTACTACAATATAATATAACAAATGAAAATTATTGTTCCAATGGCCGGAATGGGGAAACGCATGCGTCCTCATACTTTAACTGTACCTAAACCTCTAATTCCTATTGCAGGAAAACCTATTGTTCAGCGCCTTGTTGAGGAAATTGCAAAAGTCTCAGATGAGGCAATTGATGAGATTGCTTTCATTATTGGTGATTTTGGCAAGGAAGTTGAAGAAAGATTAATTGGTATTGCAGAGAATATTGGCGCTAAAGCCAGCATATACTATCAGGAAGAAGCTTTAGGTACAGCTCATGCTATTTATTGCGCAGCGCCTTCTTTATCCGATAAGGTTGTGGTTGCTTTCGCTGATACTTTATTCAAAGCAGATTTTGTTTTGGATGCTGAAGCTGATAGTGTTATTTGGGTACAGCAAGTGGAAGATCCTTCAGCTTTTGGTGTTGTTAAAATTGATGATAAAAATAGAATTACAGACTTCGTTGAAAAGCCAAAAGATTTTGTATCCGATTTAGCGATCATAGGTATTTACTACTTTAAAGATGGTGATAACCTAAGAAATGAGTTAAAATACTTGATGGATAATGAGGTAGTTGTTAATGGTGAATATCAGCTGACAGATGCCTTGGAAAACATGAAAAATAAAGGGCTTTCTTTTAAGCCGGGACAAGTAATAGAGTGGATGGATTGCGGAAATAAAGATGCTACAGTGCATACCAATCAAAGAATTTTGGAATATCATAAAAATGATGAATTGGTTTGTTCATCTTCAACATCTGAAAATTCCATTATTATTCCTCCTTGTTATATTGGAGAAAATGTGAAAATTAAAAATTCGGTAATTGGACCTCATGTTTCGGTAGGTGCAAATACCATAGTTAGTAATACTTTGGTTCGCAATACAATTATTCAGCGAAATTCAAATCTTGAAAACTTAAACCTTGAAAATTCTATGATAGGTAATTATGTGGATGTACAAGGTGAAGTTTCAGAATGGAATGTTGGTGATTTTGCGACCTTTTCAAAATAAAGTTGGATGAAGTTGGGGTATAAATTTTGGATGGCAATTCTTTTTGTTTGTGTAGTATCAACATCTGCGATAGCTGTGGATATAGCACCTGCACCTAAAAAAGAGAAAGTACAAAAAGAAGTTAAGTTAACAGAAGCTCAAAAATTAGAGTTTGATTTTGCTTTTGCTGAGGCGACGAAAGCTGTATTGCTTCAGGAGCTTGATAAAGGAGTTTCTTTGTATGGAGCATGTTTAAAAATTGACCCGACAAGTGCAGTTGTTCGTTACGAATTGGCTAATATTTATATGAATCAGGAAAATTACAACACTGCAATGGAACTTTCCAGAGGTGCTGTTGCATTGCAGCCATTAAATTTATGGTATCAGATTCAGTTGGCCAATATTTACCAAAAAAAGGGAATGATTGACCAAGCTTGTGCTGTGTACGATGATTTATTGAAAATACATCCCGAACGAAAGGACTTTTATTATCTGCAAGCCGCAATATACGCTTCGGTTGAAAAATTCGATGAAGCTATTGATGTGTATAATCGGTTAGAGAAAAAGGAGGGAATTCAGGAAGGTATTTCTTTGGAAAAGGAGCGCTTGTATATCGCAGCAGGAAATAGAAAAATGGCTTATTTTGAAATCCGGAAACTAATAAAAAAATACCCTTATCGAGCTGATTTTTATGGGATGCTTGCCGATTTATATATAGCCGATAAAGAAGAAGGAAAAGCTTTTGAGCAGTATGAGAAAATATTAAAAATTGATCCGGACAATGGCTTGGTTCATTTTTATTTAGCAGATTTTTACCGACGAAAAGGTGAAATAGAGAAAAGTAATATCTCCCTTAGCAAAGCATTTGGTAATGATGAAATTGAGGCTGATCAAAAAATTCAATTTCTTATTTCCATTCTTATGAAAGGGGATAAAGAGAGCATGTCTGATGAGTATTTAAAAGAATTGTTGGATAAATTAATTAAGGTTCATCCTGGTCAGGTACGAGTTCATGCTTTATATGCAGACTTTCTTAGGAAAAGAAATGATAATGAAGGTGCACGATATCACTTAAGGAAAGTTCTTGAAGAGGAAAAAACCAATTATGTGGTTTGGGAAGAATTGCTTTTGATTAATAATGAAATGTTGGATTTCGAGAGTATGTTTACGGAAAGTTCGGAGGCATTAAAATATTTCCCCGGTCAACCACTTCTTTATATTTTTAAAGGTGTTGCTGCGGCTCAAAAAGAAGATTACGGAACTGCAATTAAGACTTTAGAAGAAGGATTTTCTTATATCGGTAAAAACGTAAAATTGAGAATTCAGTTTCAAACCTATCTGGGAGATGCATACTATCAAATGGGCGAGGCAAAAAAAGCATTTAAGTCATATGATGAAGTGTTGTTATTTGAACCTCAAAATGTAATTGTATTAAATAACTATAGTTACTATTTATCGGTTAAAGGAGCAGAGCTTGAGAAAGCCAAAAAAATGAGTTCTCTATGTGTGAAATTAGAGGCAGAAAACTCTACTTATTTAGATACTTACGCTTGGGTTCTGTATCGATTGGGAGAATTTGAAGAAGCCAAAAACATATTGGAGAAAGCCTTGGAATTTGGAGGTGGAGAATCAGCTGTAATTGTTGAACATTACGGAGATATTCTTTTTCGCTTAGGTGATGGAGTAAAGGCTCTTGAGGAGTGGAAGAAAGCAATTGAAATAGGTGAAGGTTCGGAATATTTGGTTGAAAAAATTAAGACAGGTAGTATTCCTGAAGAGATAGAAAAAAATGAGCAATAGAAAATATTCAAAAACTGTTCTGAGGGCTTTGATAATCATCATTGCCCTTTTTCAGTTTTCTTGTAAATCTTATTACGAATTAGGGGTTAAGAAGGCAAAACCAATATCTGATAATAAACTCTATAGAGGATTAATTGATAGCAGTTTAAAATATAAGACAGTATACGTAAAACGTTTTACGGCTAGTTTTTCTATTGATGGAATTACAAAAAACTTTAAAGGTTCCATAAAAATTGAAAAGGATAGTATCATTTGGATTGATATAACTGCATCGGTAGGAATACCAGTAGCTCGGTTACTGATTACTCCTGATTCTGTAAAGATGATGGATCGATTGAAGAAGACTTATTTTGTTGATGATTTTGGTTTCTTTTCGGATAAGCTAAATATGGATTTGGATTTTTATTCTTTCCAAAGTATCCTTACTAATTCAATTTTCAGAGTGGATAATGAAGAAAAAGAAAAGGCTTTTATTAGATCATTCAATGGGAAAATAATTGAAAACAAGTACGTTTTTATATCTGAGAAAGCGAGAAAGATTGATCGGAAATTAAAAAAAGACAAGCTAAAAAAGCTAAATAGATTTAATTATCAAAGGATAGATATCGATCCGTTATTAATGAGAATTACCGACATATTAGTGAAAGAATTTGATGTTGCTAGAGAGATATCAATTAAGTATCGGGATTTTACTGTTTTTGGAAACAGGAAGTTTCCTAAACGATTGGGGTTTGAAGTAAAGGATCCAAAACATTTATTATCTTGTAACATTAAATTTAATAAGGTAACATTTGATGAAGATCTACGGTTTTTGTTCACAATCCCCGATAAATACGATCAAGTTTATCCATAAAATTACTATGGGAATTAGCAAAATTACATCTGGTAAAATATTTTTTTTTGTGATTACTCTTCTGTTTTTATTTTCAGTAGATGCACTCTCACAAAATAGGATTTCTACACTCAAGAAAAGAAAAGAAAAGAATGCAAAAGATATTGCATACACGAATACGCTGCTAAAGAACACTTTAAAGAATAAGAATGTTAGTATTGGGCAATTAAATTTGTTAAATCAAAGGATAAAGGCACGACAAGCTCTAATCCAATCAATTGAGAATGAGGTTTCTTATATGGGTTCTCAAATCAGTAAAATTAATGGTGATGTAAAGGTGTTAGAGAACGATTTGAAAAAACTGAAGCAACAATACGCGAAGGTGATTCAATACGCATACAAGCAAAGAAATTCACACAAAAAATTGATGTTTTTGCTATCCTCGAAAGATTTTAATCAAGCTTATAAGCGATACAAATACTTGCAGCAATTTTCGGAATATAGCAGAAAACAGGGCAAGATGATAGCTGTTAAAAAGGAAACTCTTAGTACAAATTTGCTTCAATTGAAAATAACAAAGAGTGAAAAAATTGTTTTGTTATCCGAAAAGACAAAGGAGAATACAAGTTTAGCACGAGAGAAATCTCAACAATCTACAATTGTTTCGAAATTGAAAAAGCGAGAGAAACAGCTTCGTGATGATTTAAGAAAACAAGAGCGCTATACTAAAAAACTCGAAAAAGAGATCCAGAGAATTATTGAGCGTCAGGCCAAATTGGCAGCAAAGAAAAATAATGGCGGAGGAAAATTTGGTTTAACTCCCGAAGAAAAAATTCTTTCAAATTCATTTGGTCAAAATAAGGGAAAGCTTCCTTGGCCTACAAAAACTGGCTTTATATCCGAGAAATTCGGGCAACACAAACATGCGGTTTTAAAGCATGTAAATGTTCGAAACGATGGTATTAATATAACTACTGATAGTAAAGCCGAATGTCGCTCAATTTTTAAAGGGGAAGTCACACACATTCTTTCAATGCCAGGATTAAATAACGTGATAATTATTCGCCATGGTGAATTTTTCTCCGTTTATTCAAATCTTTCAACGGTAACAGTGAAAAAGGGTGATACCGTAACTTCTAAAGAAAAAATTGGAGTTGTTTACACTGACCAGGCACAAAGTCAAACTGTTCTTAAATTCCAACTGTGGAAAGGGAGCACTAAATTAGATCCTTCCTTGTGGTTGTATCGGAATTAACTCTTTTACGTAGTAGTTGGTATGGATTCTAGTCAGGAAATTTTCATCGGGAAATTAGATCGTTTTATTCGAAAATATTATCAAAACCAAGTCTTAAGAGGTGTGCTTTTAAGTATTGTTCTGATATTGGCTTATTTCTTACTTGTCTCCTACACAGAATACTTGATGTATTTTTCTGTTCCGGTTCGAACATTTCTAGCAATTTTCTCCATATTGGTTTTTTCGGTAATGTTGGTAAAACTGATTATTTTTCCAATAATTGGCTTGTTGCAAATTGGGAAAAGAATTAGCTACCGACAAGCAATAGATATCATTACTCTGTATTTCCCTGACCTTCAGGATCGATTAGTAAATACATTAGAACTTACGGAACTTTCTGCTAAAAATGAATCAGCTGCTGATTCCCTTTTAATGGCTAGTATTAGCCAGAGAATGGAATCCATCCAACTTATTCCTTTCAGAAAAGCGATATCATTTAAATCAAATATTGGCTTCTTAAAATACATCGTAGTTGTTCTTATAGCAATTGTTGGTACGTATATTCTTTTGCCTGATATGTACTCAAGCAGCACGAATCGATTGGTTCATTTCAGAAAGGAATACATTGCTCCTGCCGACTTTAAATTTATTGTAAACAAAGAACCCATTAAGGTTGTTCGAGGCTCAGATTTTTTATTAAAAGTGCAAACAGAAGGGAAATACGTACCTACTGATGTCTACCTTGTATCAGAAGGAAATCAGTTCCTTTTAAAAAAGGAAGGAAGTAATGGTTTTAGTTATCTTTTTAGGAATGTAAATAACGATGTATCCTTCTATTTAAAGGCGGGAAAGGTAGTTTCTTTAACCTATCAATTGGAGCTATTGCTAAAGCCTGGAATTAAATCTTTCGAGCTAAGGGTAAAATCACCAGCTTATACAAAAATAGCAGAAATAAAGGAACAAAATTTGGGGGACATTAGTGTTCCCGAAGGTGCTTCTGTACAATGGACTATTGAAGGAGAAGATGCAAATGAAGTTCAATTTGTTTTTAGTGATATGGTAAATCATTTCGATTTTAAAAAAGAAGGTAATACATTCTCTTTTTCAAAAAAGATATTTAAAAAAGAAGATTACAAAATTTATTTAAGTAATCAGCATTTTAAAAAACAACTTTTTGCCAGTTACACAGTTGATGCTATACCTGATCTTTATCCGCAGATTCAAGTCTCAAGCATACAAGATTCGGTATTGACTACAGGGTATTATTTTAAGGGGATTTTAAAGGATGATTATGGATTTTCCAAACTACGTTTTTGTTATCTGATTAATGAGCAGTTACCAGTTTATAGTCCTATTGCAATCAGTCGAAATCTTAGTTCTCAAGAATTTTATTTTGCTTTTGATTTTGCAACTGTAGATATAAGCGAAGGGAGTCAAGTACAATATTATTTTGAAGTTTTTGACAATGACGAGGTAAATAAACCGAAAATGACTCGTTCCCAACATTTTTCATTATTAATTCCCGATTCGAAACAACTCTATGATTTAAACGCAAACATTCAAGATAGTATCTCAAATCGAATAGAAAAAGGAATTGATTTGAGTCAGTCTATACAGGAAGACATAAAGCAACTGCAAAAAAACTTGTTGGATGGAACCGGAGACAAATGGCAACAGCAACAATTGTTTCAACAAATCGAATCTAAAAAGAAAGAATTGGATGAATTGTTGAATAATATTAAAAAAGAGAATCTGAAGAAAAATCAAATGATGAATTCTTTAGGTCAGGAAGATTCCTTATTACTCGAAAAGCAAAAACAAATTGAAAAGCTTCTCGAAAATCTAATGGATGATGAATTGCAAAAATTGTTTGAAGAATTTAACAAATTGGCCCAAGATTTCAAATCAGAGGATCTAAACAGGCTTGGGAACCAATTAAACATGTCGTTCGAAGATTTTCAGAAACAAATGGATCGCAATCTTAGTTTGCTGGAACGCTATGATATTGAGTCACGTATGAGCCAAATATCAGATAGAATTGATAAAATGGCCGATATTCAGGAGGATATTAGTACTCTAGGGCGCAAGCAAGAGGAAAAAATCAATTCTCAGCAACTTAAGGAAACTCAAAAATGGAAAGATTTAGAAAATGACCTTAAAAATCTTCTGGAAAAAAATTCAAGGATAAGTCATCCGTATCAATTTCAAAATTCATCTGAAGATCTTCAGACAATTTCTGAGATGATGGAAGAATCTAAAAATTTATTGGAAGAAGGAAAAAACTCAAAGGCTTCGAAAAATATGAAAGCAACTTCGAAGAAACAAAAAGCACTCGCACAGAAATTGAGTAATAGTCTTTCCAAAAGTATGGGTGCTCAACTTAGTGTGAATATCGATAATTTAATTCGTCTTATGAATAACTTGATGGAATTTTCATTTCATCAAGAAAGTGTATTGACAGACTATAAAACGGTGAATTATCGAAATCCGCTGTTTGTAAAAATGATTGAAGAACAAGGAGGCTTGAAAGAGGAGTATTCCTTAATTCAGGATTCCTTACTTTCTTTATCAGCACACTCACCTCAAGTTGCCGCATTAATTGGAAATAGAATTTTTGATATCAGTAATTATCTTGATCGTGTTCTTGAAGAGGCAAACAACAGAAGAAAAGTACAAGTCAATATTACACAACAAAAAATATTAACAGAGGTTAATGAGTTGTCATTATTCCTTTCCGAAGCTTTAAAACAGTTAATGGAACAGATGGCAAATGCGATGCCTGGTGATCAGATTGGAGATAAAAAAGGAGGTAAACCATCCTTTTCGGGTATGCAATCGGAGCAACAGTCATTAAAAAAGATGCTGGAAGAGATGATTAATGAAATGAAATCAGGAAATGGTAAAAAAAGTTCAGCAGAGAAATTTGGTAAATTTTTGCAAAAGCAGGAAATGTTTAGGCAAAATTTAAATGAAATGATGCAAAAAGGAGGTGTTGGAGATGAAACTGAGGATATTTTACGTGAAATAATGAAAATGATTGACCAAACTGAATTGGACATATCTAATTTTTCCATAAATTCGAATACAATTAAGAGACAAAATAGAATTATTTCTCGTTTACTGGAAGCTAAAAATGCTCATAGAGAAAAAGATTTTGATAAGGAGAGGGTAAGTAATTCAGGAAATATTATTAAATTGAGTAACCCTACAGAAATATTTGAGTATAAAAGAGTACGAACAGATTTTGAGGGTGTTTTCAATGACTCTTATGTAAAAATGCTCGACTACTATAATAAATTGTATTTGGATTACATGATCAAAATTAACAATGACTAAATCAGAAAAATTGCTAATATTTCCTTCCGAATTAGAGAATATAACGAGAGTTGAAAGACTCATTGATGAAATTTCTTCATCTCATAACCTTAGTTCTGAAGTCTATGGGAAAATTTCTGTTGCCATTATCGAGGCTGTGAATAATGCAATCTTGCATGGCAACCAGTTAGATATTAATAAAAAGGTGAAAATTGAATACGATATTGATGACGAATCCATAAGTTTCGTTGTTGGTGATGAAGGAAAAGGGTTTGATTTTTCTAATATACCCGATCCAACTTTGCCTGAGAATTTGGAAAAAACGCATGGAAGAGGAATCTTTTTAATGAATCATTTAGCAGATGATATTGAATTTGCTGAGAATGGTGCAATAGTAGAAATGAAATTTATTTTTGGATAAAAAATGTTGATTACTTACGATTCGTGTGAAACTAATATTCCCGCGATTGACCAGAAGCGCTTAAGCAAATGGATCAATCGCGTTGTTGTTACTAATGGTTACGAGATAGGGGAGATAAATTACTATTTTTGTTCTGATAACTACTTACTTAAATTGAATCGTGAACACCTGAATCACGATTACTTTACGGATATCATTACTTTTGATTATACCGTTTCTGATATTGTATCAGGAGATTTATTTATTAGTGTAGATACAGTTCTGGATAACGCAAAAGAATATGGATGCGATTATCTTCAGGAATTGCATCGTGTAATGATTCATGGAGTCCTGCATTTAATGGGAATTGACGATAAAACTGATGAGAATCAGGAAATAATGACTCAAAAGGAAGACGAATCATTAGCATTACTTTCCGATATTGATTAGATTTGTGAAATTTTTTCAGTTTATTGATCTGAATACTAGATTATTAGCAAGGCTTGTCTTGTCATAGTCGATTGGTTTTCAGTAATATAGATAAAATAATTATCTTTACACAAAGATAAGGAATAACGAATACAAATATCTTATAATATATGTTGCCTAAGTATGATGTTATAGTGGTTGGTGCCGGTCATGCCGGTTGTGAGGCGGCGACAGCTGCGGCAAATCTTGGATCTTCGGTTCTTTTGATTACCATGGATATGAATAAAATTGCTCAAATGTCATGTAATCCAGCTATTGGAGGAATTGCAAAAGGGCAAATTGTTCGTGAATTAGATGCTTTGGGAGGATTTACAGGTATAGTTACCGATCGTTCTTCCATTCAATTCCGCATGTTGAATAGATCTAAAGGGCCCGCTATGTGGAGTCCCAGAGCACAATGTGATCGAATGATATTCTCAGCAGAGTGGAGAAAAATTGTTGAAAATACCGATAATCTTGATATGTGGCAGGATGCCGTTGTTCAGATAATCATAGAGGATGGAAAAGCAGTTGGAGTTACAACTAAATTGGGAATTAATATTACAGCTAAAACGGTGATTTTAACCAATGGAACTTTCCTAAATGGATTAATGCATATTGGTCGAAAGCAAGAAAATGGTGGTCGGTCAGCAGAACCGGCATCTGTTGGAATTAGTGAACAATTAAAAAGTATCGGTTTCGATGTTGGTAGAATGAAAACTGGAACACCGGCTCGTTTAGATGGAAGAAGTATCGATTTTTCGGTAATGAAAAGACAAGATGGAGAAGAAGATTTTTATCAGTTTTCTTATCTAACAGATCATGTTGAGAGAACTCTTCGTCAGCGGCCATGTTATATTACGTATACAAATCCAAAAGTTCATGATGAATTACGTAAAGGATTTGAAGAATCACCAATGTACAATGGAACGATTCAGAGTACAGGACCAAGATATTGTCCGAGTATAGAATCTAAACTGTCAACTTTTGCCGAGAAACAAGAGCATTTACTTTTTTTGGAGCCTGAAGGAGAATACACTCATGAGTATTATATCAATGGATTTTCATCCAGTCTTCCTTGGGATGTTCAGTTAAAAGCGCTTCAACAAGTTCCAGGTTTGGAAAAGGTGAAAATGTATCGTCCGGGATATGCAATTGAATATGATTATTTCGATCCCACTCAATTGGATCACACATTAGAGACAAAATTGGTTTCCAACTTATTTTTTGCGGGGCAGATTAATGGAACAACCGGTTATGAAGAAGCAGGAGCACAGGGATTGATGGCAGGTATAAATGCAAGCTTATTGGTACAAGAAAAAGATGCTTTTACATTGAATAGAGATGAGGCCTATATTGGAGTTTTAATCGACGATTTAGTAACTAAAGGAGTTGATGAACCTTATCGAATGTTTACCTCGAGAGCAGAATACCGGATCTTACTAAGACAAGATGATGCTGATTTTCGTTTAAGTCCGAAGGCTTTTGAATTAGGATTAGTAGGACAAAAGCGAATGGATTTGCTAAAAGAGAAGATTGAATATAGAGATAAATTGGTTACCTTTTGTAAAGAGTTTAGCTGTAAGCCAAAATTTTTAAATCCAGTTTTGGAGAAATTAGGGACAACGCCGTTAAAGCAAGGTGTTAAATTATATGATATTATTTTAAGACCTCAGGTTCAAATTTCTGATTTATTAGAAGATGTAATCCCTTTAAAAGAAGTAGTGGATTTGATCCCAAATAGACGAGAAGAAATTATTGAAGCAGCCGAGGTTCTGATTAAATATTCGGGTTATATCAGCAGAGAAAAATTGATTGCTGAAAAGCTAACCCGATTAGAAAATATTAAAATTAATGGTCGATTTGAGTATACAAGTTTACAATCAATCTCGACAGAAGCAAGGCAGAAGTTAAATAAAATACAACCCCAAACAATAGGTCAGGCATCCCGAATACCGGGGGTTTCACCTAGCGACATTAATGTTCTTTTAGTACTTATGGGACGATAATGTTCCACGTGGAACTCTTTAGCTGATGAAGGATCAGGTAGCTCCTCAAACCTTACAGGATGGTAACGTTCCACGTGGAACCAAGGGGTGCTTTAAAATAGTTTACTCCTTAAAACGCCCGAAACTGCCTTTTTGTATGACGGAAAGCTGGTTTTGGGCATTTTTGAAGGTAATATTGAGCTATTTTATTTATTCATTTTTGATAAGACCGTTAAAAAAGAAAATATACCAGACATGACAAGTAATAGATTTTCAATATCAGGTAAAGTCGTAGATGTAGTTTCACGAGAAATAATTAACGCAGAAGTTTGTGTTGAAGATGGACGAATTATTTCCATTACCAAAAGAGATTCTGTTCCCGATCAATATATTTTACCAGGACTTGTTGATGCACACATGCACATTGAAAGCACGCTGTTAATACCAAGTCGATTTGCAAGTTTAGCTGTTCAGTTTGGAACCTTAGGCTTGGTGACAGATCCACACGAAATAGCAAATGTACTGGGTGAGATTGGCGTTGATTTCATGATTAATGATGCTAAGAAAGTTCCTCTGGAAATTCGTTTTGGAGTTCCTTCATGTGTTCCTGCAACTCCTCACGAAACTTCGGGTTTTATTTTGGATAGTAATATTGTGGAAAGCTTACTGAAGAGAGAAGAGGTGGTTTGTCTTGCAGAGGTTATGGATTTTGTTGGAGTAATAAATGACGATCTTGAGGTACTCAAAAAAATAATTGCATGTGAAAAACTTGGAAAAAAAATAGATGGTCATGCTCCTGGATTAAAAGGGCAGGATCTGAAAAAATATGTGGCATCTGGAATCTCAGCAGATCATGAATGTTCTACTTTAGAAGAAGCTCTTGAGAAAATTTCATTAGGGATGATGATTCAAATCCGAGAGGGAAGTGCAGCTAAAGATTTTGACGCTCTTTGTTCTTTATTGGAAACTCATCCAGAAAAAATCATGTTGTGTACAGACGATTTACATCCCGATGATTTAATGGAATATGGGCACATAAATTTCCTGATTAAGCGAGGATTAAAAAAAGGATTGGATTTGTTTTCATTACTTCGGGCAGCAAGTTACAATCCAATTCACCATTATGGTTTGGATTTGGGATTGCTGCAAGTTGGCGATTCTGCAGATTTCATTGTAATTGATAGTCCTGAATCATTTGTTGTAGAGCAAGCATTTCGAAAAGGTGTTTGCATTTATAAAAACAAAGAGGTTTTATTTGAAGTAAGAAATGAAATTATTTTGAATAATTTTAGTCGCAAACCAATTCAATTGTCCGATTTATCTGTGAAACCTCAAAATGGTTTATTGCAGGTAATTCTTGTTAAAGATGGTGATTTGATTACTGATTCAATTTTGTGTGAACCAAAGATCGTAGAATCAAATGTTGTATCAGATGTAGATAACGATTTGTTGAAAATGGTTGTAATGAGTAGATACGATAATGGCAAACCGGTTATGGGCTTTGCAAAAGGATTTGCTTATAAAAAAGGAGCCATTGCAGAGAGTATTGCTCACGACAGTCATAACATTATTGCTGTTGGCACAAGTGATGAAGAATTGTTACATGCAATAAACACCCTAATTGAAATGAAAGGTGGTATTGTTGCTGTAAATAATGGGGAAAGTGAATCGGTTCGATTGGAGGTAGCTGGTTTGATGTCGAACAAGAACGGAGAAGATTTAGTAAGAGAGTATGCAAAATTAAGTGATTTTGCTTCAGCTCTGGGATCCAGTTTTCAATCTTCTTTTATGACTCTTGCATTTATGTCTTTACTGGTTATTCCAAAACTTAAATTATCGGACAAAGGGCTGTTTGATGTAAAAGAATTTAAGGTGATTAATCTTTTTAAAGAAGAGTAAGCTATATTAGAGGAAAATTAGAATAGGTGATAAAAAACAAAAATATAGATCATTTAAAATTCTTGGTTTCCGCTTTACCGGAAGAGCCAGGAGTGTATCAGTTCTTTGACGAGAACAATACTATTATATATGTAGGAAAAGCCAAGCGACTCAAACGAAGAGTTGCTTCCTATTTTAATAAGGTTCACGATTCGGCAAAAACCAATATAATGGTTCGCAAAATTGTGGATATTCGACACATTGTGGTTGAGTCGGAAGCTGATGCTTTGTTATTAGAAAATAACTTAATTAAAAAACATCAGCCTCGATATAATGTTCTATTGAAAGACGACAAATCATTTCCTTGGATTTGTATTAAAAAAGAAGAATTTCCTAGAGTACAAGTCACACGACATTTACTAAAAGATGGATCAGAATATTTTGGTCCATATACAAGTGTTAAAATGGTAAGGGTTTTAATGAACATGATTAATTCTTTGTATAAATTGCGAACTTGTAATCTAAAATTGAGTGAAGAGGGTGTAAGGGATCAAAAGTTTAAGCTTTGTTTAGAATTTCATATTGGAAATTGTAAGGCTCCATGTGTAGGAAAAGAAAATCAGGAAGAATACAATTTAAAAATTGCAGAGATACGACATATTTTAAAAGGAAATATTGGTACAGTAACTTCTCACTTGAAGGAAAAAATGCAGGAATTGGCTGTGAATTTTAAGTTTGAGGAAGCTCATATTATTAAAGAAAAACTTGAACTTTTATCAAAATATCAAAGTAGATCTACTATTGTGAATCCATCAATTAATAATGTTGATGTCTATTCTATTGTTGATGATGAGAACTGGGCTTACGTAAATTTTCTAAAGGTAGTGAATGGAGCAATTATTCAAGCTCACACAATTGAGATGAAAAAGAAGCTGGATGAAAGCAAAGAGGATTTACTTTTGTTGGCTATTACCGAGATCCGTCAAAAGATTTTCAGTACGGCAAAGGAAATATTGGTGCCTTTCAAACTTGATTTAGCCATTGAAAATATTCGGTTTATTGTACCTCAACGTGGCGACAAGAAGAAATTACTGGACCTCTCGGAACGAAATGTAAAATATTACCGTCTCGATAAGTTGAAAAAAGGAAATAAGTCTTTAAAAGTATCTCATTCCGATCGTATTGTAGAAACAATGAGAACTGATTTACGTTTGAAAGATGCACCAGTTCATATAGAATGTTTCGATAATTCGAACATACAAGGAACTAACCCTGTTGCTTCTTGTGTTGTATTTCGAAATGCACGACCTTATAAAAAAGACTATCGTCATTTTAATATAAAAACTGTAGTAGGAGCTAATGACTTTGCCTCTATGGAAGAAATAATTTATAGACGTTACAGAAGGTTGCTTGATGAGGGAAAGAGTTTGCCGCAATTGATTTTAATTGATGGAGGAAAAGGACAATTGGGTGCGGCCTTAAATAGTTTGGATAAACTGGAATTGCGTGGAAAGATTTCCGTAATTGGAATTGCTAAGAAATTGGAAGAAATATATTTTCCTGGAGATCCTTACCCATTGTATCTGGATAAGAATTCAGAGACTTTAAAAACAATTCAGCACTTGCGAAATGAATCGCATCGCTTTGCAATTAACTTTCATAGGTTGAAGCGATCAAAAGCATTTATAGTCTCCGAATTAGACAAAATTGAGGGAATTGGGCCTAAATCGGTTCAAAAGTTAATTGAAAAGTTCAAATCTGTAGAAAATGTGAAGAATGCTACTGTTGCTGAATTGGAAATAGAACTAGGTAATTATAAAGCTTTAACAGTCTGGAAATATTTCAATTAGATGTTATTAGTTAAGGTGTTGGTAGAGATTTATTTGTGTGAGAAGTTCATTTTTATTAGAATAGGATTTTTAAAAAAGAGCGGATAATATCTCTTTATCAGTAATTTTATGAAAGAATAGATTTAAGTCAAGCTCTTTAATAGTCTTGTATATAGTAGTTTTATCGTGATATTTCCCAATTAATTTATTTTTAAATTGAGAAATCTCATTTTCTACAAGGCAATTGCCAAATAATTCAAGATTTGTAATGATTCCTTTCTCTACCTTCATGCTAAGCTCTAAAATTCCGCCTCCGGAAAAATTACTTAGCTTTTCAAAAATGTAATTGGGAGAGTAGCCATAGTTCCATTCCCAGTTATTGTATTTTTCTACCATTAATGCTTCTATCTTTTCAATATCAATTAATGATAGTTCAAATTTTTTGGCATCAGGGAATTTTGTTTTCAAATCCTCTAAGATCAATTGACCAAACTTTTCAATACTTATTGAATTGGAAAGGTATTCTGAGATGTTAGTAACCTTACTTCTAATGGATCTTATGCCTCTATCCTTAAACTTGAGTGGATTAACCTTCAGTAATTGGTTTAAGCGTTTTAAATCGCTTGAAAATAGCATTGTTCCATGTTGCATTACCTTATTCTTAAAGATGTGGGAAGCATTGCCTGAAAACTTTTTTCCATCAATGGTTAAATCGCTTTTACCTTCGAATTTTGCATCTATGTTTAGCGCCTGAAGAGTATCAATAATAGGCTGACTGTACTTTTGGAAATCAACCAATTTGCCTTTTTCGCCTTTCTTAATAAAGCAATAATTTAGATTTCCTTTATCGTGAAAAACAGTACCGCCACCAGACATTCTTCTTACAACTGGAATATTTTCTTTTTCAGCTTTTTCCAGATTAATTTCGGCCAAGGTATTCTGATGTTTCCCAACAATTAGGGCAGGAGTATTGGAGTATAAAAAGAAGAAATCATCCTCATAATTTTTTAGTAAGTACTCTTCCGTGGCTATATTAAAGGCCGGATTATTAGATGAACTGATAAAATACAGCATGTTTTGTTTGTTTATTTTTACGATTATACAAATATGATTATTTCTTGGGGAATATTTTTATTTAGAATCAATTTCAATAGTGATCTTGTCAAGAAAATCAGTCTTAGCTATTTTGTTGCTCTTGCCTTTGATGTATTATATTTGAAAGAAAAATAAATTATAATCTTACTAATTATATTGATATGCGTGTTGTGATTCAGCGAGTTACCCAAGCTTCTGTGAGTGTAGATTCTAAAATAACAGGACAAATTTCGAAAGGACTTATGGTTTTGGTAGGGATTGAGAATGCCGATACTGCCGAAGATTCGGAATGGTTAAGTAAAAAAGTATGCAATCTTCGAATTTTCGATGATGAAGATGGTGTAATGAATAAATCCTTATTGGATGTTGATGGAAATCTTTTGGTAATCAGTCAGTTTACCTTGCATGCTAAGACCAAAAAAGGAAACAGACCATCCTATATTTCTGCAGCAAAACCTGATATTTCAATTCCTTTGTATGAGAATTTTGTAGCTTGTTTAGAGAAAGAATCCGGAAAGAAAGTTGAAACGGGGAAATTTGGAGCCGAAATGAAGGTTTCTTTAATCAACGATGGTCCGGTTACCATTGTAATGGATACAAAAAATAAGGAATAAAAGATGGAACAAATAGGAATTAAGGAAGCCCAGGAGAAAGTCGATTGGTGGATCAAAAAATACGGAGTTCGTTATTTTAATGAATTAACCAATATGGCAATTCTTACCGAAGAGGTAGGAGAGGTTGCACGAATTATCTCACGAAAATACGGCGAACAATCCTTTAAGGAAAGTGATAAAGCGGTCAATCTGGCTGATGAAATGGCCGATGTTCTTTGGGTTTTGATGTGTCTGGCAAATCAGACAGGTGTCGATTTAAACGAAGCTTTTCAGAAGAATATGGAAAAGAAAACGAAGCGGGATAAGGATCGGCATAATGAAAATGAAAAGCTGAAGTAATTTAACTCCACTCGATAAATGTCTGAGAAGGAGTTTGTTAGATTAATTGTGATTTAATTTTTAAAGAATAACATCAAAATATTGGAAGAGAAACGAGCAATAAAAAAAAATATTATGAAATAGATGGGCATTTTTATTAAGAGTTAGCCAAAGTCATCATCGCGATGGCTTTGGCTTTTTTATTTGGAATTTTAATTAATCATAAAGTATATGTTCTTTTATTCATGCATCTTTTTTTATTATATTAATAATGAGGTGGTGTTATCGTTTTGATAATTAGTATTTTAGAATTTTTTGATTTTTTTAATTTATTATAGACGAAACATTAATCCGTAAAAATGGTATACAGGTCAATTAAAAGGAATTATTGGTCAGATCGTAACATTCTTTTTAATTGGTTTGAAAATGGATTATGTTTCATGAATAATTGATAATAAAAGATTTTCAGTTCTAGTTTTATTTAAAAAACAATCAATCACACAAAACTTAACATAACTTACAACCATGAGGGAATTTCACTCTGTTTTAATCCTATTTCTAATAGGATTAATGGCTCCAAACTTTGCGGTATCCAGTATAGTAATCATTTAGTGTTTATCGATAAATACTAAATGATTACAAAGTAGTTGAGGCAAGTATCAATTTACAAGCTTCAACAATTATTTTTTTAAATCCTGAAAATGACGCAAGAAATTCAAAAGTATAATGAGTTAAAGTCGATTCATACTTGTAGGGCATACCAAACCAACTGAAACTATTTTGGGAAGCGATAGTTTTTTGGCAGGGGGATCTAAACAGGATTTAAAAAGAGTTGAATTTATACAAAAACAAATCTGCTGAAGCAGATTTGTTTTTGTATAAATGTCCTTTTAAGATGGGAAATGATGTATTTACTATCGACATTAAAGAGAGAGGATTTGCCAAGAATAAAATTATTTAGTAATAAATTAATTAGGAGGAGTTATGTAGCATCATCACGAAACTATACGAATAATACCAAATGGACTTTAGGCTTGGCTATAAAGCTAAATGGTATAAATTGATAAAGAGAATGTCACTATTGGCAAATTCTCTCTTTAAAATGTAAAACCTTAAAACATATATATGAAATATTTCTACTCTAAAATTACTATTAGTAAGGGGCAATTCTGGTCACAGCTAAAATCAAAAACACAATTTCTTAGTAAAATAATCCCTTT
>JAESUW010000161.1 GCA_016760525.1 Labilibaculum sp. | reverse complement strand
ATCAAGATTCATTTTCGCCATTATTTCCAGAGCCTTATTTGCTGCATATCCTTTTCCTATGGCTCCAAATCCTATTTTCATTCCGGCTTCTTTCAAAAATACGCTGTGTTTTTCTTCATTAAGAATAATGTTCTTAAAATTTATTTTTGATACTGAAGAAGCAACACTTAACGAGTCGGGCATACTTTTCATACTGCCATCAAATTTCCATATTTTGTCCATCGAGGCGTAACTGATATCGAAGGCACCATGAGTGAGTTTAGATATTTTAATCGATCGCCGAATCAAATTAAAAAGCTCCTGATCTACCACAACAGGTTCAATTCCTGCATTGGCAATTATTTTACTGGTTTGCGAATTTGCATCCCATGAGGAAATAAGGCGTTCAATTCGTTTAATTTCTTCAATTCCAGTGCTTATTGCAAGTCTGGCTTGGTTTTCATCGTTTCCTACAGCCGTAATTTCAAAACGCGATCCCATCAATAATAATACTTCGGTAAACGATTTGTTATTTTGAGCAGTAGCCGAAAACAAGAATCCTGTTATCAGAATTAGTAAGAGACCTAATTGTTTCATTACTTATTCTTTAATAATTGATTTGATGTGTTTGATGTAGGCTTCGGGAGATATTTTTTTGTAAGCTGTTTTCCCCAATACTTTAGCATTCGAATCCAAAAGAAGTACAGTTGGGAATTGACCTTTTTTATTATACCGGGCCGCTAATGCTTCATTAATTGCAGTTTGTTCCTTCGATAATTTATTCTTTTTTAATCTTGGGAAATCGACATCAAGAATCACTAATTTTTCATCGGCAAATTTCTTGAATTCCTCTGTGTCTAAAATTGTTTTTTTAAGAAGAATACAAGACCGGCACCAATCAGATCCAGAAAAATTAAGAAAAACATGTTTGTTCTCCATCTTGGCTTTTTGCAGAGCTTCATCCAAATTACTTTGCGCAATTGTGTTTGTGCTGCTTATAACTATGATGCAAACAAATACGAATGCTAATTGGGCAATTTTCCTCATAAGTTTGATTTCTTTTTTTTGTGAGCAATACCTACTATAATTTCAGTATTTATTTTTAATTAATCAAATCTATAAAAAAAATGTCTTGTGCGATATAAATTGAATGTTAAAAGATGCAAAAATATAGATAATTGTATTTGATACGGAGTAATACTTCTCTTAATGTAGTATAAACCCCAACTAAAGCGTGATTCCGTTGTTGTGTAAAATACTTTTTACCTCGTTGCCAATGATTGATTTTAAAGGCGAAACCAATTTATCAACTTTTTCATTGTTAATATCCAAAAGGCCCAGAAGTATATAGGCTGACTTGCGGTCTAATAGTGCATCTTTCACCAATTCAATTAAAATTTTGGCTCCTGAGCCGAATTCTTTGTTGGAAATAACCGATAAGTTTACAAAAAATTGGCTTGCCGCCCTTATCACATCTCCTTCTTCTTCAACTTGAATAAAAGGAAATAAAGCCATAATTGCTTTTGGTTTGTTTTTTCGAATTGAGGCACTTAAAGCAGTTAATATTTTAACTCTATCTGTACTGTCAGTGTTGACTTTAAGGTACTCATACATCTGAAACAGAACAGGTATCATCTTCTTGTTTTGACTTTCGCCATATAAAAAACAAGTTCTAAATGTCATCACTTGAAATTCATTCTTGTTTAATTCATTCCATTTTTCAGGTTGAACTGCCAATTTATCCAGATAGGAGTAGTCTTTTTTATTTTCTGCCATGCGTTATATCTAATATTCGACAAAGATAGAAAATGAATTTTATCTCCAAAGAGCAATTAACAAAGGCTATTCAATTTTATTTAAAATTTTTATGAATGATTGATTTCGTTTTGCTTTTAGTTCTTTTTTGTTACTTTTGCTGACCCTTGCCCAGGTGGCGGAATTGGTAGACGCGTCAGCTTGAGGGGCTGGTGGCCTTATGGTCGTGAAAGTTCGAGTCTTTTCCTGGGCACATGTAAAAAAGCAGAGGGTTTATCCCTCTGCTTTTTTACATTCCACAAGCTGTTTGCCTTAAGTTCAATCACTTTTTTTGAAAATCCACCCATTAAAAGATCCTTAGCTTATTTAAGAGACTATTGAGACAGCACGATCTTACAATTAAGTATGATCCATTCGAAATCATTGAACTTAACTCCAAATATGGAAATGCAACTAACTAATATTGTGCTGTAATTTAACATCGGTAAGGAGATTAGGATCTTATTTATACTAAAGAAATCCTTACAATAAAAGTATGAGGATTTAGGGCGTAGTCCCAACACAACCCAAAGCGGAAAGCATTAACGCCTATCTAACAGGACCTCTAATAGAGGTTAAGGTATTCGACTGTCCCCTTATTTGTCCCCAATAAATTTATTGTTAGCAAAGACATACCATTTGGGTATATATCAAAGTTTCTTTCATTAGATTTTGTTTTATATAGCTCTACGAATTTAACAAAAGGAAGTGTAAATAATTACGCCTCTCAATTCAAACTATTTTTTTAATCTTGAAATGAGGTCTTAAATTTCTCCATATAAACAGACTTGTAATTGATTTGAAATTCAATTTGACTAAACTTATTAATTTGTTCCTCTTTGTCCCTATTAAGAGAATAATAGAGAGCAACTAATATTTTGTCTTCATCTATTTTAATGGGGAATCTTCCAGTGTAACTAATTCCTTCAAGATCAATCCTATCAATATTTAGTTTTTTTTCAAGTTTATCCCATACTTCGGAATCATTTAAGCACCCAATTAATTCTTTTTTATAATACAAGCTTATACTATCTATTAATGCAGGTCCTAAACCTCTATTGCCAACACTACATGTATATCGATTATCATTTAGAGATTGCTTTGATTCAAAAGATAGAATTGGCTTCACAGACAATCGATTATGCTTACGTGTTAAATACCCCTGGTAAATTGTAAATATCAAAGCAAGCATTGCAATAAAGCAAGATAAAATTGTATCATTATTCATAGACTTTATTGTCTCCCAAATATTACCAATCATCTTCATCCTTATTAGGTTCAACATTCTCAAGTCTTGATATCAAATCAGTTTTAAACTCTTCAATTTCAGTAAATGTTTTTTGTTTGGTCTTATTAACTGCTTTTAACACAAAACCTTTATAAGGTTTACCATTAGGCTTAATAGGTATTTCTCTCAACAAAATATCATCCATAAGTGTCATGTTTTGAGTTCCAGTTTTAACCTCAATTATTACCAACTCATATTTAAAACGTCCATCCTTAAATTTTAAATTAAGCGAAAAATCTAAACTATTAGGAATAACTATACCACCTGACTGTGTATTATATGAATGAATTCCTTTAGCTATAATGACTCCTGATTCAGCATCATCCAGTTGGACAACATCCTGACTTGATTTAAAATTTATAGCAATCCACTCACGCAAAACACTCTGTAATTCCTTTTGACTTTTCCCTTCTTGATAGATAACACCTTCATAATTTGGGAATTTATCACTGAGAATTTTAGTAACCTCTTTTGCAAATGCAGAAATACTACACAGTAGCATAAAACAAATAAGTAATTTTTTCATTTGGTAGTTTAAGTTTTGATATTATCGAAAGTTTACAGATTGAGTCTGTTTGGAATCTAGATGATATATGCTTATTCCGTAATTTGCACATGGTTTATTAATGTAGTTTTCAGTTCTAACTGGTTCAAATTTGTTTATCGTTTCAATTTCAGAATCTGTTAAAGCATGCATATTATAAGCTCGTTCGTGAGTATTTTTATAGCATTTAAAGTCAAAAGTCTTATTCATTTCCTCACCCAAAGCTTCATCATCCCATGAAACATGAATTCTAACAGTAAATAAATTCTCATAAACCTTTGTAACTAAAGTAAATGGTCTCATTGTAGAATTCCTTTTCGGATCAACTGAGTCTCTTTTATTAGGTATCGAATAAAATTGATAATTACCTTTTAAACTGTAAAAGTCGAGTCTATATTGGATATTACGTGCCAATCTATTTCCCACATTTTCAAATACTAATTCAGACTTAATAACAGATAATTCATGAGAAGACTCATCCTTATTTATTAGGATAAATTTATAAAGCGATATATTAGAGGCATCAGCCTTATATTTTTGCTCAATCATTTTTTTTGAGAGCTTAATTTGATCATTTAGAATTTTTGTTGTTTTTTCAATATGTTTATTTTGACTTCGTGATCCCTCTATTCCATATATAAGGGAAAAACGTCGCTATAACTAAACTCACAAAGGCAATAGTAATACTAATTGTTTCTGTCATTTTCTTCATCATTTATTATTTTAAAGTTTACGTGACACTAACTTAACAAAAAAATACAATACAGTAAAGCTCTAATTCTGAACAAGGCTTAAAGGTGTGTTTATCCCGTTCTTATCTAGTTCCTATCCCGATCTTAAATAGATCGTTTATCTGTTTAGGAGGGTATAAAAAAAGCCAATTAATATTTTATTATCTCAGGTCTCAATTGCCCGAAGTCTAAAATATCAGTTGGTTTCCATCATGTAATAATTCGATGATATCGGCATGCTGTTCTAAAAATTGGTCAACGGTCATTTTTCCTTTTCCAGTATGTTTAAACTCCTTTTTCTTTTACAACGATTTTATAAACAAAAAACATTTTAACCAGACCTAAGTATTTCAGAAATATGAAACGTCCATGCCTAAGGGATTTTGACACACAGGGGGATGATTATTTCAGCATGCTAATCCCGAAAGCTTTCGGGACCATATGGCAAAAACATATAATTAGAATCATATGAAAGTAGTTCGATGTGTATTATTTTTTATTAACTTACCAAAATACTTTTAAAAAATAAAAATGATTCTTTTTTAGTAGATTTCCCCTTGCATTGTATGTTTTTATTTTATCTTTAAATCGGTATTTTTAAAATTTAACAGCAAATCATGAGCTCATCAATTCGACATATAGATTATCATTCTGTAAAAAAATTGAAGAGTGGAGATACAAATGCATTTGACGAATTATTTAAAAAGTACTCTTCACGTTTATATGGCTTTTCTGTTAAGTATTTAAAGTCAAGCGAAGAAGCCGAAGAGGTTGTGCAGGAAGTGTTTCTTTACATCTGGGATAAAAGAGATGGTTTAAAACCAGAACACTCTTTCAATGCTTATATTTTCACCATAGCTTATAATATTATTAAGAAATACTTCATCAAAAAATCTAAGGATAATGCTTTTAAAGATGATTTGATCTATTCTCTGCTTAAAGAGGAAAACAATCTGGATAAAACCATAGATTATAAATTTCTTCTTGAAAAAGTTGAGCTAATTATTGAAGCCTTACCAAAAAGGCGCAAAGAAATTTTTATCAAAAGAAAGTATTACGGGCTTTCAATTAAACAAATTGCCGAAGAACTGGAAATCTCTCCTAATACCGTAGAAAATCAGCTTGCTTCTGCCCAGAAGCAAATTCTAAAAGAACTTTCTAAAAGAAAATTGGCTGGCGCACTCTTTTTTGCTTTTTTTGTTTCGATTTAATGAAAATTTAATCCGGTGACATACAGTCTTATACGTGTTTTGTTTGTTTTTTTGTCATTTTTTTGCCTTTTCGGATAGTGGATATTTCGCTTAAATGGACATTACAGATATCATGCAAACAAATAGGGAAAAATTAAATCGCTTTTTATCGGGTAAATATTCATTCAATGACTATTTATCCATGTCCTCTTATTTTAAAAATGAAGAGTATCATGAAGAGTTGAAGAAACATATGGAGGTGGAGTGGAATGAAACTAAGCCGACTGTCGATAACAAGGAACGCCTGGAAGGAATTCTCAACCGCTTGCATGATCATATAAATAGTACTGCCAAAATAAAAGAAACTGTCTTTCAATCGTTTTACAATGTATTCTCAAAAATTGCCGTTGTTTTACTGATTCCTGCTTTAATTACCATCGGTGTTTTATCCTACGTTTCAATTAATTCTCCTGAAAAGGCTGAGTCCTGGGCTGAAATTCATTCGCCAATTGGATCAAGGGTGAAATTTCAATTACCCGATGGAACTCAAGGATGGCTGAATAGCGGATCCTCCATCAAATATCCAGTCAATTTTGCACAGAATCGCAAAGTAGAGATGTCTGGTGAAGCCTGGTTTGATGTTGTTCATTCCAATTCAGAAGAGTTTAGAGTGATAACACCATATCTTGATATTAAGGTATTGGGAACTCAATTTAATGTGAATGCATATGATGATGACATAACTACCGGAGTTATTTTGGAAAGAGGAAAAGTAATTGTGCTTGGCAAAGATGAAAGTGTGAAGGGGGAACTTGATCCTAACCAACAATTGATATATAACAAATCAACAAAGAAATTTGTCAAATCGAGCATTGATGCAAAAAGCTACACAAGTTGGAAGGAAGGATTGCTGGTATTTAAAAATGCGACTATGGCAGAAATTGCAATTAGGCTGGAACGCAGATATAATGCAGAAATAATTCTTCATGGGGATTTATTAAAATCCTTAATATTCAGAGCTACTTTTCAAGATGAAAATCTCGAAGAAATTTGTAAAATGTTATCAACGGTGGCACCTATAAAATATAAAATTCACAAAAGACTACAAAAATCCGATAGCACTTTCTTAAAAAAGAAAATAGAAATGTGGTTAAAATAAAATATAAACCTAAAAAATTGCCTATGACTATGTTATAAAAAAAACAGGGAGGTATTTGTACTACCTGCCCTGTCGATTAATTAGAATTTAACTGTAAGAAGTAGTAAATCCATTAATTACAAATTTATGAAAAAAAACAAAACCTACGGGCTGTTGGAAGACATCAGCTTGTTAAAAATGCTTAAGATTATGCGTTTTACCATTTTTATCTTATTAGTTTCCGTATCGCAAACGTTCGCGGTAAAATCTTACGCTCAATTGGCTAAAATATCATTAGACATGAAGGACGTAAGTGTGGAAGAAGTTATCGACCAAATAGAAAGTAAGTCTGAATACTTTTTTATGTATAATAATGACTTGGTTGATGTTAGCCGTAAGGTAGATATCAAGGTTGAAGAAATCATGATCGACCAGGTGCTGGATAAGTTGTTTCAAAATACTGAAGTTTCTTATTCAATTCAGGATCGCCATATTTTTTTGATGAAAAGAGATCTAAAAGCAAAAAATATCTTACAACAAAAGTCAGTTTCCGGAAAAATCACTGATTCCTATGGAATTCCTCTTCCAGGTGCAACAATTCTGGTAAAGGGAAGCACAAATGGTACAATAAGCGATATTGACGGAAATTATACCCTTTTAAATGTTCCAGCTAACTCGGTTCTTGTTTATTCTTTTATTGGAATGAGGTCTCAGGAGATTTCCTTTGATGGAAGAGCAAACGTTAACGTAACACTAAGCGAAGAAACAATAGGTCTGAACGAAGTGATAGCAGTTGGTTATGGAACACAGAAAAAAGTAAATTTAACTGGTTCTATTTCCAGTGTCTCAGAAAAGGAGCTTGAGAGTCGTCCGATTACACAGTCCTCACAAGCTTTAGCCGGGATTGCAAGTGGTGTGACTGTTTCTCAAGGTTCTGGCAGACCTGGAAACGATGGTGCAACAATACGTATTAGGGGTATGGGGACATTTTCTGGCGCAGGAAATGATCCATTGGTATTGATAGATGGTTTAGCTTCCTCAATCAATGATGTAGATCCAAATAATATAAAGAGCATTTCAGTTTTAAAAGACGCCGCTTCTGCTGCAATTTATGGAACGCGCGCTGCAAATGGAGTCATCTTAATTGAAACGAAGAGAGGGGAAAAGGGAAAACTACAAATAAGCTATAGTAATTATGTTGGTTGGCAACAGGTAACCGAATTGCCTGATTTTGTTAATTCGTGGGAATATGCTACCTTAAAAGGAGGGTATAGCGATGATCAGATTGCAAAATACAAAGATGGATCAGATCCTGATAATTATCCAAATTCATTCCATTTGAAGGATTTATTGAATTCTGGTTCTGGTTTTCAGACAAATCATAATTTGAATTTTAAAGGAGGTGATGAAAAAAATTCCTATTTACTTTCCTTGGGATACCTTGATCAGGATGGTGTAGTTGCCAAGAACAATTACAAGAAATACAATTTCCTTTTAAACTTCGATAGTAAATTGAAAGAGAATCTTAATCTACGCTTTAATGTTAGTGGAAACTCTGCGAATACGTATGAACCTCGTGCATCGCATGGTGATATGATGAATATGATCGCTTTTGCAGTGAGAGAACCAAATGTTTATGCCGGAAGAAAGTCGGATGGTACTTATGGTCATCAAGATGCATATTCACCTACGGCATGGATTGATAGTGAGTCGTTTGTGAATAGAAAGAATCATCATTTTTTAGGAGGGATTGAACTTTCATGGGAAATTATAAATGGTTTAACAATTAGTGGAAAAGCAGGATATCGGTATAATGCATGGACTGATAACAGTTTCATTTCAACAATTGAATTTGATGCAAATACGTCAATTACTCCCAATAGCTTGTCTGTGAGTTCTGGCGATAACTCATTGATTACATTACAATCATTATTGAGATACGAAAAATCGATAGGTGATCATAGTTTTAATATTTTAGGTGGATTTTCACAGGAAGAATATCGTCAGGATTGGACTACCGCTTCCAGAGATGAGTTTCCAAATAACTCGTTGTACGAATTGAATGCCGGTGCCGGTAGCAATATGCAATCTTACGGATCTGCATCAGCGTGGGGATTACGATCTTATTTTGGTCGAATAAACTATTCATATAAGCAAAAATATTTGTTGGAGGCAAATGCACGATACGATGGTACTTCACGTTTTCCAAGTGACGGACGATGGGGATTTTTCCCTTCTGTATCGGCTGGATGGCGAATCTCTGAAGAGTCATTTATTAAAGATAATTACAGTTGGATTGATAATTTGAAGTTTCGTGCTTCGTGGGGAAAGTTGGGAAATCAAAACATTGGAGAATATCCCTATCAAGATGTTCTTGGCTTAGGGCAAAACTATACGTTTGGAGGATCGCTGGCTTCAGGAGCAAGATTAATAAATAAATCAAATCCGGATATAAAGTGGGAATCTACTCAAGTTACAGATATTGGAGTTGATATGACTTTTTTTAATGGAATGCTTAGTATGACTCTCGATTATTTTGATAAAACTACCTCTGATATTTTATATCCAATTTCCGTTTCAGGTGTTTTGGGTTTGTCTTCGTCTGAAGTAAATGGTGGAGAGGTTAATAATAAAGGATTTGAAGTTATTTTAAATTATCAAAAATCATTTGGCGATTTGCATTTTGGACTAAGTCCAAATTTCTCTTATTATAGAAATGAAGTAACAAAATTGATGGATGGAAAACTACAGGATATTGGTAAGGGATTATTTGTGGGCGAATCTTTAAATAGTATATACGGTTATGTTACTGATGGATTATTTATTGATGTTGCTGATATTGATAGTTATGCAACTCAGCCATATTCTGCAGAACCTGGATTTGTTCGTTATAAAGACATAAGTGGCCCTGATGGTGTTCCTGATGGAAGCGTTGATGCAACTTATGATCGTGACGTAATTGGCTCAACCTTGCCAAAATATTCATTTGGAGCAACAATTACGGCTGATTATAAAGGATTTGATTTTTCTGTTTTATTACAAGGTTTAGCTGGCTTTGAAAAGCAAATGGGATCATATCAGGCATTTGCTTTATACAATGGCGGTAACATACAAAAATGGCAAGCAGAGAATGCATGGACAGAGGATAATCCAAACCGAAATGCAGTATATCCAAAAATTACTGGTCTGAATATGGGGAGTGGTACGATTCAAACCTCCACGTATTGGAATAGAGATGCAAGTTTTTTAAGATTAAAAAACCTGCAAATTGGCTATACTTTTTCAAATGAAATTACCCAAAAGCTCAAAATAAATAAATTGAGGGTGTTTTTTAGCGGGCAAAACCTTATTTCATGGAATCATTTTTATAAAGGATGGGATCCTGAAATGTACCAAAGTACAGGAGATAATTCTCCATTCTATCCTATAACCAGTATTTACACATTTGGAGTAAATGTGAAATTCTAATGCTGATAATGAATATTTAATCATTAACAAAAAATGAAAGAAATGAAAATGAGATATATATACAGAACGTTGCCACTGCAATTGATATTAATAATATCGTTACTGTTGATTGGTACTGGATGTACTGAGGAGTTTTTTGATAAACAACCGCTGGATCAAGCTTCTGATGGAACTTTCTGGAAAACTGCAGGAGATGCCGAACTCGCACTTGTTGGCTGTTATTATACTGGGGCAGAATGGAAAGGTGAGGACTTCTGGACTCCTCGATCTATGCTGTGTTTGGATCTGATGGCTGGACTTGGATCTGAAAAAGAACTTATTCCTGACCATGTGACTGACGGCACACTTACATCATCATATTGGGTAACGAATAACTACTGGAACCATTCTTACGAGAAAATAGCTACATGTAATAATTTTCTTGATCATATTGGGGATATCTCAATGGATGAAACGCAAAAAGCAGAGATGACTGCTGAAGTTCGTACGTTGCGGGCTTATGAATACTTCAATCTA
This sequence comes from Labilibaculum sp., assembly GCA_016760525.1. Taxonomy (GTDB): domain Bacteria; phylum Bacteroidota; class Bacteroidia; order Bacteroidales; family Marinifilaceae; genus Labilibaculum. The sequence goes on along the minus strand of JAESUW010000161.1, from coordinate 13,394 downwards.
TCATTGTATTTTGGAGATATACCGCTTGTTAAAAATCTTCAGACAATTGATGAAGCCAATAGTGTTTCTCGTACATCGAAAACAGAAGTATGGGCCTTTTTAGAAAAAGAATTAAAAGAAAGTGTTCTATCTCTTCCTCCGTCACGACCAGATTCTGAAAGTGGCCGTATTACCTCCGCTGCAGCCTTAGGAATTCTTGGGCGTTTACAAATGTTGGAAGAAAAATGGTCTGCAGCAGCCGAAAGTTATAAAACAATCATCAACTATGATTACTATCAGATTGACCCTAATTACAGAGAATTATTTTTGGTTGAGAATGAATTAAGTAAAGAGTTTATATTGAGCTCACAGTACATCGAAGATACATACGGACATGTTCTTCTTACCTACCAATTACCTGAAACCTGGGGAGGCTGGCATCAGTTTTCACCATTTAACGAGTTAGTAAAAGAGTATGAATGTATTGATGGAAAGACTATATATGAATCTCCATTGTATGACCCTAATAATCCGTACGACAACAGAGACCCAAGGTTGGATGCCACGGTAATGATTAATGGACGAACTGTATTTCGAGATAAAACGTTTGTGTCAACTCCAGGATCTGATTCACCTGATAGAAAAGATAAGTACCCGGTTTGGAGTGGATATTGTATCCTTAAGTTTCTTGAAGATGATCCAGCTCATAATCAGTGGAGCTATGGTGGTAACTTTTCGATTATCCGTTATGCAGAAGTTCTTTTAGGATATTTGGAATCAAAAATGGAATCGGGTGCTGCAATTGATCAGGCTCTCCTTGATGAAACGATAAACAAAGTTCGTGGTCGGGAAGCCGTCCAGATGCCTCCGGTTACAACTACTGATGCTAACGAACTTAGGAAAATAATAAGAAGAGAACGTACGGTTGAATTCGCTTTCGAAGGATTGCATTATTATGACATACTTCGTTGGGGAATAGCTGCTGATGTTCTTAATCATCAGTTTACCGGAATGAAATTGACTAATGATCCGGCAAATTACACGGATTATGCTGTTGACGATGAAGGCTATTTTATTATGCCTCAACAAAACAGAAAGTTTAAAGCTGGAGTTAATGAGCTTTGGCCTATTCCACAAGACGAAAGAGATATAAATTCCAATTTAACACAAAATTCAGGTTATTAAACGTTCTTAAATCTCAAAAGAGGCTATTTAATAGTATTTAAATAGCCTCTTTTAAATTGAATACCTGTTCTAAAAATGAATATAAATATGTAATTGAAGAAAAGATCAAATTAACTTTACAACATTTTTCTTCTTAAATTTAATACAATGAAAAATAGAATTTTAATATTACTAGTTGTTTTATCAATCTTTTCTTGTTCGAAGAAAAACAAAGAGGAGATGCAAACAGGAAAATTTGAAGCCAACTGGGAATCGTTAAAGCAATACGAAACTCCGGAATGGTTTCGCAATGCCAAATTTGGTATTTGGGCGCATTGGGGTCCTCAATGTCAACCGGAAGCAGGCGATTGGTATGCCCGGAATATGTATGTTCAAGGTTCTGACCAATATAATTTTCATAAAGAGCACTATGGACATCCAACAGAATTTGGTTTTAAAGATGTGATACATGAATGGAAAGTAGAAAAATGGGATCCGGAAAAGTTGGTTGCTCTTTATAAACGAGCTGGTGCAAAATATTTCTTCGCTATGGGAAACCACCACGATAACTTTGATTTGTGGAATAGTAAATATCATGAATGGAATTCTGTAAATGTTGGACCTAAAAAAGACATTCTTGCAGGTTGGGCCAAAGCAGCCAAAAATAACAATTTACCATTTGGTGTGAGTATTCATTCTGCACATGCATGGCGATGGTACGAAACCGCACAACTATCTGATACAATTGGAGAATATGCAGGTATTTCTTATGATGGTAAATTGACAAAAAAGGATGGAAAAGGCACGTGGTGGGAAGGTCTTGATCCTCAGCAGTTGTATGTGCAAAATCACCCTTTGAGTGAAGGGAGTGTGGATGTTGGTAGAATTCACAGTCAGTGGGATTGGGAAAACGGAGCAACTCTTCCTTCTGAAGAATATTGCCTCAATTTTTACAATCGTACAGTTGATATGATTAATAAATACGATCCAGATCTAATTTATTTTGATGATACCGCATTGCCCTTATGGCCGGTAAGCAAAGTGGGTTTGGACATTGTAGCCCATTATTATAATTCAAATATGAAACGGCATGATGGTGATCTGGAAGCTGTATTATTTGGTAAGATATTGACTGACGAACAAAAAGAATGTATGGTATGGGACGTTGAACGTGGAGCACCGGATAAAATTCAGGAAAAACCATGGCAATCGTGCACTTGCATTGGAGGTTGGCATTACGATAGAGGTGTTTATGACAGAGATCGTTATAAATCAGCAAAAACGGTTGTACAGATATTAGTTGATATCGTTAGTAAAAATGGGAACCTTCTTCTTAATGTTCCAGTAAGAGGAGATGGTTCTATTGATGAAAAGGAGTTAAAAGTTGTAGAAGAAATTACAAAATGGATGGATATTAATAGCGAATGTATTTATGAAACCCGCCCATGGTATATTTATGGCGAAGGCCCTAAAGCAGAGAGTGCCAATCCAATAAACGCGCAGGGGTTTAATGAAGGAAAAGGTGCATCGTATTTATCAAACGATATAAGATTTACAGTGAAGGGTGATACCTTGTACGCTGTAGTAATGGAATGGCCTGCAAATAATGAAGAAATACTGATCAAGTCCTTAGCTTCTAATAGCCCATACTTCAATGACAAATTGAATGAAGTTAAAATGCTTGGCGGGGAAATCGTTTCGTATAAATTCGATAATGAAGGTTTAGTTGTTAAACTTCCTTCTAAATCAGAAATGGATGCACCTTTAGTGTTAAAGATTTATTGAGTTCTAATCTATTTAAAAAAATAAGGATTATTTTAATAGAGTCTGTAAAAAACTCGTTTTTTTTTAAACGAGAATACTGCAGTATTTGGCATTTTCATACAAAGACTAAATATTTATCCAGAAAGTGAATTTAACTGATTTATTTTAAAGAGATTAGCTTTGTGTGTCTTTTTAGTTAGTTGATTAATTCACCTTATCAGCAGAAAGGATAAGAATTCAAAAGTTGTCAGGAGATAAAAATAGAACTCAGGATTATTATAACTCAATTTTTGAATTATATGTCGAATGGGGTATTGATTTTATTAAAATTTATGACTTGTTATGTCTATATCATTAAGGCGAAATTGAGCGAATAGTTTTAATAATCGGATGAATCAATATCTGACGATTGTCATGGAATAAAAACCATTTTTACCTTCTGGGAAATAAGCCATGGACAAGATTTACAAATGGAATCCATTTCATTCATTTCAAAATCAAATTTTCATAAATTTTAAACTGGATCCAAATCGAAATTAATAATCAATAAATTTTAATGGTAAGTAATACTTTTTTTATGAGGTTGAAAGTGAAAAAACAATTGAAATATTGATAAGCGAACGAAAACAGACAGATAGCTTGGCGTAAAGCTTGCAGATTTTTTAAAAAAGAATATTTAAAAAATAACTTTGCAAGTTAAATAGCAAGACCTGTTTTGATTGTTGTTTGTGAGTTATTTGTATCTGTGAATTATGGAGAATTGTTTGATTTTCCTGTGTCGCATCTTCCTATATTTTCTGTTTTTTATTTATTTTCAGAATTCGGATATTAAAAAGTATTTTCTACATTTGAAGGTATGGATAAATCAGATATGGAGACTAAGGATCAAATTGTATGGGAAAATATTTGTAATGGAAATGTTACTTCTATGCGAATACTTCACGATCGGTATTATTTTCAACTTTGTTTATATGCGAACAAACATCTGTCTAATTTAGCTTTGTGTGAAGAATTAGTCTCCGATTGTTTTATAAAACTTTGGCTGCAGCGAAATCATATTCTGATTCAAAAATCCATCAAGACATACCTGTATGTAATGCTCAGGAATCAGCTGGTCGATCATATTCGTAAATCACATAAGGTTTTGATATACAATACCGAATCACTCCCCGATTTACCTCATGATGAACTAATATGCAAACAGGATTACTATGCCGAGCTTTATAAAGCAATTAAAAAAATTCCTGAACAACGCCGGGAAATTTTGGAACTGGCGGCATTTGATTCACTTACTTACAAAGAGATAGCTGCAAAGTTGAACATCTCAGTAAACACAGTTAAAACTCAAATGGGGCGGGCTTATCAGTTTTTAAAGAAAGAACTGGATCCTAAGAATTTTCTTCTTTTTTATTTTTTTGGAAAGCCGAAAATAAAAATCTAAAATTATTTACTCTGGCTGTCACCCTCATTTATGTTTTTTCCGTCCTATAAATAGAAATAAAGGAATAAATGGAGAAAGAAGAAAAATTATATTGGGACTTGTTGGCAAAAAAACTGCACTCAGAACTTGATGAATCGGATCAAAGCTATTTTGATAAGTTATCAGATTTTGAAGGGAATCAACAAATATATCGGAAAGCCGAACAGATTAAAGATGGATTAAATGCTATAAAACCGGTATATGGAATTGATTCGGGAGCTTCCTGGAATCGCATACGAAGAAGTACCTCCCGAAATTTTGTGGCTCGTTTTGCAACTCATGCAATAAAATATGCAGCAATTATTCTGATCTCTCTGCTGATAGGAAACTATATTCATTCTTTTAAAAGAAGCTCTGAGCCAATCCAATATGCCGAAATAGAAGTGCTTAACGGACAGATGGGGCATTTGTTTCTTTTCGATGGCACTGAAGTGTGGTTAAATTCGGGAAGTAAGTTTAAATACCCAAACCATTTCAATAAAAATGAACGGAATGTGTATTTAGATGGCGAAGCCTATTTTAAGGTTGCTCACAATAAAGAGCTTCCGTTTAAAGTAAAAACAGAAAATGTCGAAGTTGAAGTTCTGGGTACATCCTTTAATATCTCCGCTTATCGATCAGAACAAAACCAATTAATTGTATTGGAAAAAGGCAGCGTTCAAATCAATCAGCTAAATGGGGAAAAACTATTGAAACTTTGCCCGGGACAGCTTGCGGAAAGAAGTAATAAAACAAAACAAATTCAGGTTCGAAATGTAATCACAAACAAATATACTGGTTGGAAAAATGGAATTATTGTTTTCGAATCGGAATCATTGGGGGAAATTGCAAAAAAACTGGAGCGCTGGTATAATGTAGAAATCAGGTTCGAAAATGAAAATCTGAAACAATACCGGATTACCGGTACTTTGTTACGCAATAAACCAATTGATCAAACAATTAAGGCCATTGAATTATTGTCTCCGATTAAATATGAATATGTTATTAAAACGAATCAAAAAGACATAATAACAATCAAAAAAAAATGATGCCTATGGTAAAACAAAAAGGCGATGAAATGCTGAACCATTCCACCGCCCGTAATTAAAAACACAAGTGTTTAAAATTGAAAAGACAAATTTATGAAAAAAGAACTAGAATTTCACAGCAATTTATGGTTGCGAAAAAAAATTGTGCGCATTATGAAACTAACTACCCTATTCATTTTGGCAATTGTTCTGAACGTTAATGCAAAAGGCTTCTCGCAGAACTCCAAACTAAATCTAATACTAAACAGTGGCTCTCTTGAAGATGCACTTAAACAGATTGAAGAACAATCTGATTACTATTTTTATTACAACAAAGAAGATATTAATGATGTGGATGAAGTCTCGGTAAATGCCGATGATGAGGAAATTCAGGACGTTTTAGATCGCTTACTAAGCGATACAGATCTTGAATTTCGAATGATTGACCAATACATCGTGATTAAACAAAAAGATGTTTCAGACAAACCCCAAATAAATAATCAACAGAATGCAATTACAGGGAAAGTAACCGATTCTTATGGATCTCCACTTCCAGGAGTGACAGTAATTGTAAAAGGAACGACCAATGGTACTGTTACTGACATTGATGGTAATTACACATTCTCAAATTTACCTGAAAATCCCACTTTGCTTTTTTCATTTATCGGAATGAAAACGTTTGAGATTATTGTTGCAGGTAAATCTATTTTGAACATTGCAATGAAAGAGGATACAATCAACATTAATGAGGTTGTTGCAATTGGTTATGGGACGATGAAGGCCGGTGATGTAACAAGTTCTGTAGCAAGTGTAAAGCCTGCAAATTTTAATAAAGGGGCAGTTAAAGACGTAGGGCAGTTAATTGCTGGTAAAGTAGCCGGGCTTATTATTACAAATTCGAGCGGAGACCCAACATCAACTACCCAGATTAAACTTCGGGGAACAAATACTATCGGAGGAGCAAACACAGATCCTCTTGTATTGATCGATGGTATTCCCGGGGATCTGAATACGGTAGCACCGGAAGATGTGGAAAGTATTGATGTATTGAAAGACGGCTCTGCTGCCGCTATTTATGGTACACGTGGTACCAATGGGGTAATACTGATTACAACAAAACAATTTAAAGCTATGGGCGTAGAGGTTAATTCTGTTGAATATACTGGTTATATCAGTACTTCTCAGATTGTTAAAGAACTCGATATGTTGGGTGCCAATGAATTTGGGGCTATGTATCCTACCGAAGATCATGGAAGTAATACTGATTGGTTAGATAAAATTACACGTACTCCGTTTACCCATGTACACAATCTTTCTTTTCAGGGGGGAACATCATCTACCAATTATGTTGCAAACGTAAACTACAACTCTTCTGAAGGTATTATGCTGAAATCAGGAAACGAAACATTCAAGGGACGTATTCAGATATCCCACAATATGTTCGACGACAAGTTGCAAATCAAATTCGGCATGATAGGGAAAAAGAACGAATTCCCCTCTACCAGTAGCAGTGGTAGTTTTAACGGGTACACCTATCGTCAGGCAATTCTTAGAAATCCGACCGACCCTGTTAAGAACGAAGATGGAAGCTGGTACGAAAATGTAAATAAGTTCGAATATGAAAATCCCGTGGCACGGATAGAAGAATGTTACGGCAACGTTAAAAACACAGAAACGCGTTACAACAGTAATATCATTTTCACCCCGATAGCAGACTTAAAATTGAGTGCTGTACTGTCTTACGTGCGTACAAACAGGAATCATGGATATTCAGAAACACTCAACCACATCTCCGCTTTACGTGATGGTTATTCTGGTTGGTCTTCAGTAGGAGCTAGTACAAGTATGGAAAAATTGGCTGAAATTACAGCTTCATACAAGAAAGCAATCAATAGTCATAGATTCAGTGTGTTAGGGGGCTATAGTTACAACGAAACTGATTTTGAAGACATGTATTTTTCCAACTACGGTTTTCAGGATGATTATTTTGGCGGATGGCACAATATCGATATAGGTTCTGCATTAAAAGAGGGAAAAGCAGATGCGAGCTCTTCCAAATATACTTCTAACCTGATTGGTTTCTTTGGTCGCGTAACTTATTCTTTAAAAGATAAATATTTATTGATGGGAAGCCTTCGGTACGAAGGCGCAAGCCAGTTATGGGGAACTGATAACGAATGGGGGCTTTTCCCTTCAGTTTCCTTGGGGTGGAGGATTACTCAGGAGTCATTTATGCAAAACCAGAATGTTTTCGATGACCTGAAACTACGTGTCGGCTATGGTGTAACAGGTTCGCAACCGGCGGATGCATTTTTAGGAATAGCCATGTTGAAATATGATAAATATGCCTATGTTGATGGTAAATGGTTGCAAACGATTGCTCCGGCATCCAATGCAAACCCCGATTTGAAATGGGAGGAAAAGAAAGAAACAAACATCGGTCTTGACTTTGTTTCATTAGAAGGCCGTTTATCTGGTACTATTGACTTATACAAACGCAAGATTGATGGTTTGATTTATGACTACACAGTTCCGACACCTCCAAATTTTTATCCGACAACAACGGCTAATGGTGGCGTAATGGAAAACCGAGGTATGGAATTCCTGATTTCGGCTATTCCGGTAAGAACCAAAAATTTTGAATGGAGTACAAGTGTTACTTTTTCAAAAAATGAAAATAAGCTGAAAAGTTTAGATGGTAGTGTGTTTAAATCAGATTATGATTATTTCGATGATGGCTGGTTGGCAGAACCGGTTAAAACAATTTCGCACCGTGTACAGGTGGGAGAAAAGATAGGTAACTTTTGGGGTTTCAAAGTGGTTGATATAGATGCCAATGGTAAATGGGTATATGAAGACAGAGAAGGAAATCATGTGCCTTACGATGAATTCTCTCGTGCACCGGAAGAAAAGAAAGTGATTGGCAATGGACTTCCTTCTATATATGCCGGATGGAATAACAACCTGCGTTTCAAAAATTTCGATTTAAGCATCACAATGCGTGGAGCATTCGACTATCAGATTATTAACGAAGCGCGTATGTATTACGAAAATCCCAAAAACAGTCGTATGGAAAATCGTTTAAAATCGGTTAACGATTTGATTTTTGGTAAAACAAGCTTAAGTACAGAAGTAGATCCCGAATTCAACAATTATTATGTGGAAGACGGTGATTACTGGAAAATTGATAACATCACCTTAGGATATACATTAGCCAATGTAGGTAAATACATAAAATCGATCAGGCTGTATGGATCTGTATTGAATGCACTAACAATTACAGGGTATGAAGGGGTAGATCCGGAAGTAAGCACATCAGGATTGAACCCTGGTTATGACAACAGAGATCAGTATCCAAGTGTACGATCATTCACGTTTGGTGTGAATGTTAAGTTTTAACTATAAATCTAAAGAAAAATGAAAACATATATATTATCAAAATGGTTTTGTGTAATCATGCTCTTTGTCGGTATATCTATCTCATGCACCGAACTGAAAGACGATAGTTATGGTAATGTTGTATCTGCGCAGTACAATCCGCAAACCGAAGCAGACATTAGTTACCTGATAAATGCAGCATATGTAGCCTGGCGTGAAACTATGTTGCTTTGGAATGGTGTTGTGAGAGGACAGGAACTGTGTGCAGATCAGGATATAATCCCGGCACGTGGTAATGGTTGGGTTGACGGTGGTATTTATAAAAGATGGCATCAACACAACTGGACAACCGACGACGACTCGGCCTGGCAACCCTGGACACGTACTTATATGGGTATCAATACCTGTAACCGTTTGCTTTCGCAGATTGAAGATGGTGCTATAGGAGTAGAAGGCGAAGCCAAAGTAAGATTAGTTTCCGAGTTGAAGGTATTACGTGCTTCTTATTATTATATTTTGGTCGACTTTTTTGGAAATGTGCCACTTGTAACAGACTTTAAAGATCTATCACTTCCTCAACAATCTACACGCGTAGAAGTGTTTGACTTTATCGTAACGGAAATTACAGACAATGTTGATAATCTTTCGGAAACCTCACGAGGTTATTACTACGGTCGTTTCAATAAATGGGCGGCTTATACCCTTCTTGCAAAAATGTACCTGAATGCGGAAGTATGGACAGGTACCGCTCATTGGGCTGACTGTATTGCTGCCTGTAACGAAATAATTGGCTTCGCAGAAAGTACAGGTGAGTACGCATTGGAAGATAACCAAAAGGATGTATTTATTACGAATAATGAAAATTCAAAAGAAATCATCTTTGCACTTCCATTCGATGAAATTTATGTGACAGATTGGAATGCATTCGACTTTCACTTATATACACTGGCTTCAGAAAATCAGGCAACCTACAACTTTACGAATGTACCTTGGGGTGGTGTTTGTGTTATTCCCCAATTTATTGATTCTTTTGACCCCGATGATGCCCGTTTGAAAGAAAATTTTATTTCCGGACAACAATACACAGCATCGGGTGAAATCTTAAATCGTAGCGATAATGGCGAACCTCTGGTTTACGGAAAAGAAGTACCGAGCGTCGATTATTCAACAAATTATGATGGCTACAGATGGGGGAAATTCGAATATGCTATGGGTATTACTAACCGTTTGAGCAATGACTGGCCTTTGTTTCGGTATGCCGATATTTTGTTGATGAAAGCAGAAGCCTTAATGCGGGATAACAAGCCGGGTGCTGGTGCGTTGGTAACGAGAGTACGAGAAAGAGTATTTAAGAGTAATCCGGTTAAGGCGGCTATTTCTGATGTCGACCTATTAACAGGCTGTGTGTATGACTATGGGCGCCGAGACACCGATGAAACAACACACGAAGGAGGCTTTGACATTCAATACGGCAGATTTTTGGATGAACTGGGTTGGGAATTTACTCAGGAAGGGCGTCGCCGACAAGATATGATTCGTTTTGGTGTATTTACCACAAAATCTTGGTTTTCGCATAGTACAAGTAGTAATTATCGAAACCTTTATCCTATTCCGAACCAAGCCATATTAACGAATTCAAACTTGAACCAAAATCCAGGATATTAAAATTTACAATGGTTCGTTATTTTACTTTGTATCGATTACCATATGATTATGTCAATCGTGAATTTCAGTGTAAATCATTAATAGTGAGCGTAATGTGAATAGAGCTAGTTGCTGATATACTAATCTCGAAAACTTTGCGGAACTAACGGACTATTGAATTTAAAGACAAGAGATAAAATCAGAAATCAAGGACGTTGTCCGGAAAGCAGAAGTTAATGTTATCCTGAACTTGTTTTAGGGAGACATATATAAACAATCTTTTACTTTCCGGACTCTTCCTTTATTTTCAGGAAATTATTATATAATTTCATTTAAAAGTATCAAATACTTTTATTATTTTTAAGAATCTTTATATGGATTCTAAAACGTATTTCAGTTTTGTGAAAACTGATTAATTTAGTTGAATTATGATTAAACAAAATATTTTTTTGATTTTAGGATTGATTTTTTTGATTTTCCCCAAAACAGAAGCACAAAACTATGAGGGAACTTCATTAGGTATCAAAACAATCATTGATAGTGTTACCATTAAAGTACAGTTTTATTCATCAAAAATTGTACGAATTATTAAATCACCAATGGGCAATGATTTTCAGAAAGAAAGCCTTTCTGTAGTAAAAAAGCCTGAGGATTTGCAGATTCTGGTATCCAATAAAAATGGTGAAATTATTGCATCAACACCATTCTTAAAGGTTATTTTAGATACAGAAACCGGAGCAATCCGTTTTGAAGATAGTAATAATAACTTGCTGATTACCGAAAAAGAGGATGGTTGTGACTTAACGCCTAAGGTGTATGCAGGAATCGATGTGTTTTCTGCTAAACAAAAATTTAAGTTAGACCCTGAGGAAATCATTTATGGCTTGGGGCAGTTACAGAAAGGAAAAATGTCGCAACGCAACCAAACTGTTTTTTTGAAACAAGGCAATCAAGAAACAGTCATACCTTTTATTTTATCAACCAAAGGCTATGGGTTATTTTGGGATAACTATTCACCAACTACATTTACCGACAATCCTGAAGAAACATTTTTTGATTCAGAGATAGGACAATGCATTGATTATTATGTGATGTTGGGAGGCAATGCCGATGGTGTTGTTGCTCAAATGCGTGATTTAACAGGTCAGGTTCCCATGTTTCCCTATTGGACCTATGGCTATTGGCAAAGTAGAGAACGATATAAAACTCAGGATGAAACCGTCAGTGTGGTTGAAAAATACCGAAGCCTGAATGTGCCTCTGGATGGAATTATACAGGATTGGCGTTACTGGGGACAAGACAGTGTATGGAACCGAATGGGTTTTGATCCGAGTACTTATCCCGATCCTAAAGGCATGGTTGATCAGGTTCACGAAATGAATGCCCACCTTATGATTGTTGCCTGGCCTGGTTTTGGTCCGCTTACCAAGCAGTATGCCGAGTTTAAAAGCAAAAACATGCAACTTAATTTCCTTACCTGGCCACCAAAAGTGGGTTCAAAACCATACGATGTTTACAACCCCAAAGCCCGGGATATTTATTGGAATTACCTGAATAAAGGAGTCTTTTCTTATATCAATAATGATGCCTGGTGGCTCGATTCATCAGAACCAGATCATATTGAAGTAAAAGATGAAGATTTTGAACAGCCCACCTATCTGGGGCCTTACCGTTCGGTGGTGAATGCTTTTCCATTGGAACACATCAAAGGAGTTTCGGAGCACCAGAGGGCAACAAACGATCAAAAAAGGGTATTTATTTTAACCCGTTCCGCTTTTGCCGGTCAGCAGCGTTATGGTTCAAACACTTGGTCTGGAGATGTAGTAACCGATTGGCCAGTGCTACGTAACCAAATTTCGGCAGGTTTAAATTTTTCACTCTGTGGTATTCCACATTGGAACAGTGATATTGGAGGGTTTTTCGTTTGGAATTTTCCTGGAGGTGTAAACAACAAGGCTTTCCATGAAATTTATGTTCGCTGGTTGCAATTTGGGACTTTCTGCCCTATGATGCGTTCTCATGGAACGGATACCCCTCGCGAAATCTATCAGTTTGGGAAAAAAGGAGATTGGAGTTACGATGCTATCGAAAAATTCATTAACCTGCGTTATCGTTTACTTCCTTACATTTACTCCACTTCCTGGGATGTTTCAGCTAATGGATCTAGCATGATGCGTGCTTTGGTTATGGATTTTGCCAACGACAAAAAGGCATTGGATATTGATAATCAATACATGTTTGGTAAGTCATTCCTGGTTTGTCCGGTAACCGAACCTATGTATGTGAAAACCCGGAAGGATGGAAATAAATACCTTGATCCTGTTGAAGATTTTAGCACAATAAAATCAAGTAAGCTTTATCTTCCGGCAGGAACTGAATGGTACGACTTCTGGACTGGAGAAAAGATTTCCGGAGGAAAAGAAATTAGCAGAGAGGCACCAATCGACATCATGCCTTTATACGTAAAAGCCGGGACAATCCTGCCATGGGGTCCGGAAGTTCAGTATGCCGAAGAGAAAAAATTGGACGATCTGGAGATCCGTATTTATCCTGGTGCCGATGGTGAATTTATTTTGTATGAAGATGAGGGTGACAACTACAATTACGAAAAAGGAGCTTATTCAACTATTTCTTTCAAATGGGATGATGCGTTGCAAACATTGAGCATTTCAGATCGTAAAGGTGAATTTTCAGGCATGTTGTCTGAACGTCAATTCCGTTTTGTTTTGGTGAATGCATCTTCAGGAGCTGGTTTAGCTGAAAGTGAAGCTGTAAGAACTGTTGCATACACTGGTAAAGCGATATCCGAAAAACTCTAAATCACTGTTCGGTATGAATATAAACCGCAGAAATTTTCTAAGACAAGCCTGTATATCAGGAGAATATTTCTGCGGTTTTTTACCTTAACGGGAAGTCTGAATGAGCAAACCGACGGGCGATTCGTCAGGATAGTTATGAAAAATTGTGCTACGGCGCAT
>JAESUW010000059.1 GCA_016760525.1 Labilibaculum sp. | reverse complement strand
TTTTCAGTCAAGCCTAATTAACAATCCGAAAATAAAACTCTATTACAAAAGAAAAACGGAAGAAGGTAAAGAGCATGGAACATGAGACTACGCCATTTCTTTTCGGGCTTTTTCTCCCGAAGACCGAGACCAAATGCAATACCTGAGCCTGTTACGCAACCAAGCATCAAGATCTCCGAGTTTGTTTAAAAACACTTGCCATACGGAAGTTATTTACCCAAGCCCGCTGAACTTCACTTCGTTTTTGGATGTGCTCATAAAAACTCATCAGGGGCGTTTTTCGAATGACACTTATCACCTTTTGTCTCAACATATTACTCGCAAGATTCTATTTCTCAGGCTGTCCTTAGTCTCGCTTCTCTCGGCATCAACTCTTTTCCAATTCCACCAATTGATACTTACCCCGTTCTCCTTTCTGGTAGGTTGGCACAAAACCAGAGCTATAAAATAAACAGATCGCCAAATGCCACTCTTTTCCCGATTAATTGTCAGCTTTAATTTATTGCGTATAAATTTTTAAATATCTTCAAGTACATAAACCATTGTACACAATACTTTTGGTGAAAAGCACAACTCTTTACTTGAGGATGAAACTGAAACACTTGCAATTCCTCTTCCCATATCAACCGCGCGGGTTCCTTTTATCATCTCAAAATCATCCATTGAATGTAATATTTTACTTGCAGGTATAACTACATGCAGTACCTCTGCCAAAAAAACAGTTAATAAAACATCAGAATCTATAGTGTCCACAATTAGAGTTCCGGTATCAGCAAGAGCAAAATCAGCTTCAATTAATGCATTTTGAGCATTGCTTACATTAAATGAAATCTTGTCGAGAACACAACTTTTCATTCTAATAAATTCGAACTGAATATTTTTCTTATTCGCAGCCTCAATAAATAAATGAGTATCTACCTTTAGAGCCTCATTGCCTGCATTGTTTGAATTCGATAAAAATGAATCCAAAAGCTTACTCTTGTTCTCTTTTAAGAGCAAATTCTTTTCTTGTGTATAAGTTACAACCTCCATACCCTTTAGATTAAGTGAAACATTAATCACTTAAAGGCAAAAGAAGTGCCAAAAAACTATAGAATAACAAAGAACTAAAACCAACCACTAAAATCCTGAATTACAAATAATTAATCGAATTACTCAAAATTGCTACTTTGGCTAATAATGTGCATTTTTGAACACTATCCTGATAATGTGTTTCAAAAACGAACAAGTGTCTCATTTCAAACACTTTTAACACATATTTTATACCGATTAGTATTTAAAATTACTCATTAATTTCACTTCGCTTATCTCTGAGTTTTAAATATCTATCGACATTATACCTGTGAGTAAATTTGTTTATAAAATGGTATTAGATGTGAAAAAAATACACATATGTGGAAAAATACCACACTCAAAATGTAAGTTTCACTCACTTTTCCAAATAAAGAAAATACCTATTTAGTTTGGACAATTGCCGTACTTATAATTTATTCATTCTACTACGAAGAGCACTTCTGGTGATACCCAGATATTCTGCAGTTTTTGATTTGTTATCGTCAAATTTCTTTAAGGCTTTCCTTACAATTTCCAGTTCTAAGTGTTCAATTCTTAATTCATCTTCAGGCAAAACAATTCGTCCTAAAACAAGTGGTTGTTCTACTGACTCAAATTCATTATCATCTGCTTGTAAAAATCTTAAATGCTCTGGCTTTAATTCTAAGTCATTAAAAAGCAGGGTTGCCCTTTCAATGGTATTTTTCAACTCCCGAATATTCCCTGGCCATTCATAATCCTGTAATATCTTTTTGGCATCCTTACTTATGAATCGAAACTTTCGGTTGCGCTTCTTCGAATATTGATCTAAAAAGATTTGAGAAAAGGATAAGATGGCTTCTTTTCTTTCGCGCAAAGAAGGAATATACAAACGTCCCGTATTTAGGCGGTAATACAAATCATTTCTAAAAGTCTTTTCAGCAACCATTTCTTTCAAATTTCTATTGGTCGCAAAAATCACCCTTACATCCAATTCAATAGCCTTATTTCCTCCTACTCTATACATCTCCCTCTGTTGCAAAACACGGAGTAACTTAGGTTGCATATCCAATGGCATCTCACCAATTTCATCCAGAAATAAAGTGCCCCCTTGAGCTAACTCTAATTTCCCTAATTTCCCTCCCTTACGAGCTCCGGTAAACGCACCTTCATCGTATCCAAACAACTCACTTTCAAATAATGTTGGTGAAATAGCAGAACAATTTATCGAAATAAATGGTTTTGTAATATCGCTGGTTTTCCCGAAGTGAACCAAACGTGCAACAACCTCTTTTCCCGTTCCTGTTTCTCCTTCAATTAAAACGGGAACCGAACGATCTTCATGAAACAATTCTGCCATGCGAACTACGCCACGCATTACATCCGAAAAAACACCAATTTTACCCACGCTCGTAATTTCACGAATAGTTGTTTCGTAATACTGAATGCGTTCAGGTTCTCCTTTTTTAGAGCAAGAAATTGTTTGCTTACTGTTTTCTTTAAGATCCTTATTTTCCTTTTTGAGTTGAATTTTCTCAGCTACCCGCTCAACTAAAATGGCTAATTCTTCAATATTAACAGGTTTCAGAAGATAATCATATGCACCTCCCCGTAAAGCTTCAATAGAACTTTCCATATCCCCAAAACCAGTCATAATAACAACTTCAATTTCATTTCCCTTGGGCAGAAGTTTAATTTTTTTCAGCAAATCCAATCCTGAAATCCCCGGCATTCTCATATCCGAAATCACCATTTGGAAATCCTCATTCTTTATTGCGTTATATGCCTCTTCTCCATTGTAACAAAGGTGAATAGAATGCTCCAATTGTTCTTCTATAAATTCGGCTACTGCAGATCCACTTGATTTATCATCATCAACAATAAGAATTTTCATTTTTTTATCTTTCTGATTTAATTTCCGTCGGTATTCCCAACTTAAAAACACTATGCCTTTCCGTATTATGACTCTATTTCCTTCAACTTAAAACGTAGAATAAAACTGGCACCTCCATCTTCATTGTTATAATCTGATATTTCGCCTTGGAATCGATCAATAAATGTTTTTACAATTGCCATACCTAATCCACTTCCACTTTCATTTCCTTTAGTTGTAAATAAAGGATCGTATATTTTCTCTCGAATACCAGATTCAATACCAGTACCATTATCATGAATTTCCAAAATACCATGTTTAGAATCCTGATAAACTTTCAATTTAATCCTTTTATTCTCCTTTTTAACTTTATCTAAAGAATGAATAGCGTTCACAATCACATTTACCACAATCTGCTCAAATTGAATATAATTAGCATAAACTTGTATTGAATTTTTAGGAAGAACATCTACTAATTCAATGCTGTGATCATACACCTGTCTTTTTACCAAGGATAAAGATCGGTTTATACCCTCAATCATATCAACAGTTTCTTCCTCAGAAATATGTGGTTTCTCCCAAAAAGTACGCATGTGTTTAATAATAGAGTCAATTCTCGATGTACCTTCAGAAATTGTTTGAATTTTTCTTGTAAACATTTCCGGCAGCTGACCAGGATTTCGTTTTTGCCAAAACAAAACACTATCCGCAGTAATTTTTATCGCATTTAAAGGTTGATTAATTTCATGTGTAATTCCTGCAGCCATCACTCCAATTGAAGCCAATCGGGATGATTCCTCAAGCATTCTTAACGCCTCAATATTTTTTTGTTCAGCCTCAATTCTATCAATCATTAAAGAGTTTCGCTCCCAGGCATTCGCAATCATATTTACAGTCGAAAAAAAGATACTAATCTCATCTCTAGTCCAGCCATATGCTCTGTTTTGAGAAAAGCCCATAAGGCCTACCACCTCATTTTCAACCATTACAGGAAGCAAAATAACTGCACCTATATTTCTTTTCCTGTAATAATCTTGCTCTTTGCTGGTTAAATTTGATAAATCACGGGAAACAATACTTTTATTCATCTTCACTCTCGAAATAATTTCTTCAATTTCCGAAAAATAAAACTGATCGACATCTTTTATATTTTTCCCCTTTAAGGAAACCCGACTTTTTATTTTAACAGCAGTTTTAGTTGAATCCATTAAAGAATACATACTTATCCTCGCCACATTTAATTCGTCAGTCATCAACTTCAAAACATCATCCAATACATTCTTAAAATCTTCCGAAGCATTCAATAAACGACCTATTAAACCTATTAAGCGCTCATGCTTAACAGATATCTTCAAGCGATTTTGCTCTATAATTAAAGCTCTTTCTGCTCTAATTCTTCTTAAAATAGCTCTTGACAATACTAAAATAATTAAACCTGCCAGAAATGTAATTCCTCCTATCAACTGAAGCCATTCTCTATTCTCACTATAAAATGATTTTGGATAATTCAACAATAATGTTCCTTTTGGAAGTACATCCTGATTAATATGAAATCTTTGAATTTCATTGTAATCAACTACAAACTGATCCAATGGCTTACGATATATTGGTATGGATTCTATCGGTGTTCCATTGATTATTTTTATTACCATTCGAGCAGCCATTTGTCCATGAAAACTTCCATTTACTACCTTACCTCCTATCACTCCACTGTTAATATAAAATGCCCAGGCTATATAAATCGGCACCTTACTTTCAGGAATAAGTAAATCTAAATTGTCTTGAGAGCTGATGAATTTTCCAAACTTATCCTTATTAAAAGTCAACAACAAAATTGATGTATCACCCTGAATATTCCGAACATTATCTATCAATTCATCAATACCTTGATCTTCGTAATAAATAAACTCAAGTTTATTCTGATATTTCTTTTCAAGATCAAGCATCAACAGTTTATTTAACTTTCCAGTAGTTGTTTTATTATCATTTATAACTACCAAGCTCTTTGTTTCTGGTTTTGTTTTAAGAATTAAATTAATAACACCATCCCAATCTATTTTTTCGGCAACACCAGTAATATTATCTAATCCCTCAATCATCTCATCTTTAAAATGATTGATTCCACAAAAAACAATAGGAGTATTTTGGAAATATTTAGTTCTATGATCTTTAACAAAAGATAAAGCATTGTTATCTGAAACAATAATTACATCATATTTTTCTCGTTGTAACTTTAGATCATACAGTTCTATTAATTTATTCAGATAGGCTTGTGATGGATTTCTTTTGGTATCAAGATATTCATAATTCAATTCAACTTGACTTCCAACTGAGTCCATAACCTCCTGAATACCATGATTGACATTATCGGTCCATTTAAGCCCCTGATGATAAGAATGCAACACAAGAATTTTCTTTCGTTCGATCGAATATCCGTTTATCGAAACAAACAAAAACAAAGAGAAGACAATGTAGTTTAAATACCTCATATAAGAATCTTGAATGAGAGAATAAGAAAGCCCTAAAATAGGATAATACAACTCAAATTAAGCATTCAAAAAGATGTTACGTGAAATGTTTTAAGAGGTTATTATAAAGTTGAAGACAAAGGAATGGAAAACTTAAACACACTACCTTTCCCCAATTCACTTTCGACCCAAATGCATCCACGATGCATCTCAATAAACTCTTTGCACAATATTAAGCCCAGCCCTGTTCCACTTTCATTCTCGGTTCCTGATTTAATCAATTGTTCATCAATTCTAAATAGTTTCTTCTGTCCTTCAGAATCAATTCCTATTCCCGAATCGGTAACCCAAATCTCAACACTATCGCCCTTATTATGCGATGAAACTGTTATACTTCCCCCTTTTGGTGTAAATTTAATGGCATTTGAGACCAGGTTACGAACGACTGTATTAATCATGTTCGGATCAGCCGTGATTTTTAAATCCTCATCAACATTAGCTTCTATCTGAATTTCTTTATTTTCGGCACTTCCTGTATGTAAAATCACAACTTCATTAACCAAATCCCATAAATCAATTTCTTTCGGTTTCCAGGCAATTGATCCGGTTTGCATACGCGACCAGGTTAATAAATTCTCTAACAATCTAAAACCTTGGCGAGCAGATTGGTTGATGATTCCTGAAAAAGTTTTTACTTGTTCCTTGGATAATTCTTCCGCATTATCAACCAATAAATCGGACGCTCCTATTAATGAAGCAAAAGGATTTTTTAAATCGTGAGCAATAATCGAGAAGAATTTATCTTTGGTAGCATTCAAACTCTCCAATTCTTTACGTTGCTTTTCAATGGTCACCTTTTGCTGAGTCAGTTCTTCCTCCAGAAGATCTTTAAGCACCATTCTTTTTCGAATATTTTGCAAAGGAAGAAGAATGGTATCAATTATTCGAATATCAAATTCCTCTTCAAGCTGTTTAATATGATCGTTGGTAATTCGAAGTAGTACCGAATTACTTTTTGCACTTGCCGAAGCGGTTCGGGTTTCTGTATTTATTAATGCATATTCACCAAAACTTTTCCCATTCTGCAACTCAATAAAAATATGCCCTTCATCATGAATCTGAACACAGCCTTTCACAATTATAAAAACCGCTCCTCCTAAATCTCCCTTTGAAAATATGGTCTCGCCTTTTGCAACATTCACCTCATCTACAATACCACTTAAAAAATGAAAAGCTACAATCTCTTGTTCCGCCAGGAAATCAAGAGTTTTTAAGAGTTTTACTTTTTTTTCCAGACTTAGTGCCATAATCAAAATTAGTTTATGCAAGAATTTAGAAGAACTGTAAATATAAACAATTACAAAAAATATTCAGAGCAAAAAAAAACTGTTGATCAAAATCAACAGTCTTTACTATTATTAATAAAGTAGACTTAGAATAATTTAAATCCTAAAGTTACATTTACCATATTTTGTTTTAGGTCTTTGGCAACATCCGAAAATCCTACTTCATAATCAACATCCAAAGTCAATTTCCAAACATCAATACCAGCACCAAATTTTCCATTCCAAACAGCACTTTTAAAATCGTTACCAATACCTTCTTCTATAGTTTTTTTTGCATTATCGTCAATATTAAACGAGGCTACAGGACCTGCAAATGCTCTCAATTTGAAAGCTGGTAATTTTACAATCTTATACCCCAATAAAATTGGAACATCAATGCTTTTAGTTTTTACACCAAAAGGAATTCCTTCAATTTCTACCTCTGTTTTTCTGGAAACATAGTTCAACTCAGGTTGTAAATACCATTTGTTTAAGTTTATGCGTAAAAAGGCTCCAAGCATCATTCCATTCTCTGCTTTTTCCTTGATACCTGAAGCTCCACCAAAATCAGTATTTGCTTTGGTGCTTACCAATCCTGCATGGAAACCAAAATTTACAGGAGAAGACAATTGTGCGAATAAAGCGCTTGAGAACATGCAGATTACTGCAATTAAAAAAATCTTTTTCATAATTAATATCTTTACATTCATTTTATTATCAATCCCGTAAAACGTGGATTTTTATTTCATTTATCAGTAATAAACAGCTACTAATATAAAGATTATTAGCATTCATATAAAATATTTACGATAGAAATATGTAAAAAGCAAAACCCCGACCGTTTGGCCGAGGTTTAAATATTATAATTATTAGGCAATTACAAGCCCAATTTCTTTTTCATTTCTTTCGACAATGCATCTTTATGAATCATAAAAGACATAGTTTTGTACGCAACAAACGGGTACGAAGCATAAAAATATCCATCGTAAGGATTGTTATCTGGACCCCATGAGTTCTTCACAAGAAAATATTTATTGTCCTTTTGATCCTTTGAGATTCCAACAATATGCATTCCGTGATCATCAGTAGTGGTGTGATTATCAAATGCTTCCTGACGCATCTCCTGAGTAATTACTTTTTCAGCACCAGGCTCATTAAAATCAAATAATTTACCATTCTTTTCCTTTTCCGAAAGATTTTCCCATTTAGAAATCTCCGAATCAGTCATATTCTTAGTATCTGCCTCAGGAACAACAGCAATGCCTTTTCTGTAAGCAAAACCTTTTTCACTTACATCAGAGGCCCATCCAATTGTGTAACCATTCATGACAGCAGCTTCCATAATTTCCATCATTTCGTTCAATGGTACATTATAAACTTCATCCCACAACCAGTTATCAGGTACTTCAATAATGAATTTTTCGTAAAAAGGATGATGAGTATAAGATGAAATTTCAATATAATCATCAGGATTTACACCAACAAAATCTTTCGCAAATGATTTTGGAGTATATTCCTTTCCTTCATAATCAAACTTAGTTGGAAGTTCGCCTAAATAAGTATCCAATACACCATCGAATCCTTTGTGCCAAACAGGAGTGATTTTTTTGTTTTTATTTTTAATCACAGCCTCCACATAATTATTCAGGACAGCATCCAATTCACCATGTGTATGTCCTTCTTCACCATAGTTTAAGCCTTGATAAACATTCTCTGGAACAATACCATAATTTTTCATCACGTAAGTTACATCGTGAAATGCGCCTCCGCCACCGAAGTTAAACTTTCCATTCATTCTTACATGCTTAATTGCTTTATCTGAATAACAGTTGTAAACCACAAACATTTCCGACAAATCAGTTTCCGGTTTCCCCATTCTAATCATTTCTGATTCGATAAATGACAAACCAGAAAAAGACCAACATGTACCTGATCTGTGCTGACTTTTCACAGAAGTAGCAGGTAATTTTTTAACATCAGTAAAAACATAACCTTCTTTCTTCTCCTCTTTTTCTTTTTTCTCTGCTTTAAGCGTGGTAGACAGTAACATACCCATCACTAAAAGCGTTACGCTAAGGAATTTAATTTTCATTTTATTTTACTTTAAATATTCTCATTTCAAACGGTTGCAAAATTAATAAAAACAGGTTTACAAGCAAGTCTTCAGCCTATTTTCATTCATTTTTTCGATAAAATATGGTCAGTACAAGTTAAACAACAAATAAATTTGAAAATAGCAAGCATAAAAAAAGAGAAATCAACCGTAGTTAATTTCTCCAAAGCACTAAATACTTATGGCTTTACCCCATTACAATTTGTTTGCCAAGCACTCCCTTCAATTCCATCAAATGAATACTTGCCTCTGCAATAATCTCATCGGATAAATTCTTTGAATTATAAATTACATCAAAAACAGTGTTGCAAAGAGCTTGCTTGTTAAAATAGTTTCGTAAAATCTCTCTTTTCTTATCAATTTCATTTGCATAAGACAACATCTCATTGGTACTCAGCTTGTATATTTTTTGCAGCTGCGCGGCTCTCCATTCAAGTGGAGCATGCAATTTCATATGAAATGACCGCTGAATATTTTGAGTGAGAACAACCCCTCCTCTACCAATAATAATACAGTTCCCTTTAGCGGCAAATCCTTGCACAACATCAGAAATAGTTTTTTTAATCTTACGATCACTCTGATAATATTTACTTGATAATGCTGCAAATATTTCATCCCAAGTACTTTTCTCCTTGGAATTAAAAACATATTCAATTTTTTCAGGGGTTAAATTCAATTCTTTTGCAGAATGTTCAAGAATCTCCTTGGTTAAGCAAGCCCATCTCTTCCCCGTTTTTTCAGTCAATTTTTCCGCCATTATATTTGCAATATTTATTGCGGTACAGCCACATTCACGAGAGATGGTAACTACCGGTCCCTCACAAAAAAAGTCCTTTTTAGGATCAATAATTTTAGATTGAAACCGACTTTCCATGTACTTTAACAGAATATTGTTCATTTCCACCTCCTAAAATTAGTTTAAGCTCTCTTCTTAATTTAAGCCTTTTTAAGAAAAAATGGAAATCATTTGGCGTATTTTTTGTTATATAGAGTGATTATTTAAAAGAAAGGAGTATAATATTTCTTAAATTTGTATTTCAATCAACTTTCACCCTTAACAACTTGTACAATGCCCAGAATAACTCTTTTTGTTCTCTCCATATTCACATTTTTCGCCCTTGAGCTTAGCGCACAATTGAATACTGAAAATATATTCTACATAGGTCGAAGTGCTATCGAGTTTGATGATTATACAGAAGCCATTGTAAAGTTTAATGATATCATTCGGGTTAAACCTTACCTTCCTGAGCCATTCTTTTTTAGAGGCCTGGCAAAATCACAACTTGAGGATTTTAACGGAGCACTTATTGATTATACAAAAGCATTGGAATTAAATCCAAACTATACTTTTGCTTATCTATATCGGGGCATCGCCAAATATCAGTTAAAAAATTACGAAGAAGCTTTGGAAGATTTCGAGAAAGCCCTTGAGTTCAAGCCTAATAATGCGAATATCTATTTCAGTAAAGCAAATAGCTTAGCTGCTCTTAACAAATTTAAGGAAGCCAATGCAAACTATTCAAAAGCCATTCAAATAGATCCTGAATTTATGGGTGCGTATCTTAACAGGTCTATTGTTCGAGATAATCTGGATGATATTGATGGAGCGATACGGGATTGTAGTAAAGCCGTTCAATTAAATGAATTTTCGGATGATGCATACGGGAATCGAGGATATTTAAAATACAAAAAGAAAAAATACGAAGAAGCAATTAAAGATTACGACCGGGCTCTTAAAATTTCTCCTGAAAATACCCGTGTTATTATGAGTAGAGGAATTGCAAACTACGCAAATAAGAATCCCAAAGCCGCCCTTGAGGACTATAACAAGGTATTAGAATTAGATCCTAACAACGCGCATTGCTATTACAACAGAGCTTTGCTCAAATCCGAAATTGGTGATAATAATTCTGCTATTGAAGATTTTAACAGCGTTTTGGAAATGAATCCGGATAATATGCTGATTTATTTTAACCGGGGATTTGTTAAAATGGACATTGGAGATTTTAACGGAGCTATTGCCGATTATACAACAGCAATTAAAATTTATCCTGATTTTGCAAAAGCATATTTAGCAAGATCATCAGCAAAACGACAGATAAATAACATTGATGGTTCAATTCAGGATAGAAACCAGGCTTTACTGATTATTGAACGCTATAAAAAGATGAAAAATGAAGGTGCGATGTCGGCATTTGTTGACACAACTGAAAACTTCCAAAAACTGATCGATTTAAATTCCCGCGAATCCTTTACCGAAGACATAATTAAAGGTCGTGTTCAAGATAAATATGTTACGATACAGTTAGAAGATAATTTCCATATCACTCACTTGAGTTTGGATACTTTACGAGCCGGAAAAGTTCAGTATTACGATCAGTCGATAATGAAATACAATCAACAACAAAATTACAATCCTGCGTTTACAATTGATAACAGACATTACAGATATCCTAAAAAAGTAATTGACAAACAAATTTCGAATGCCAACGCTCAAATAAAAAGAAAAAATACGAATGGCTATTTTCACAGAGGTGTATACTATTTGTTAGACAAGAAATATAATAATGCGATTGAAGACTTTAGTCTTGCAATTGAAAAAGACAGGAATTTTAGCTTTTCATATTTCAATCGTGCAAATGCATCTGCTGCCATGACAGATTACATTCAATCTATCGGTGAAACAGGAGGAGCTCTGCTTAATCTGCGTCCCGAAGAAAAGAAAAGCAAAAACGAAATGACTGTTGATTACAGCAGTGCAATTGCTGATTACACAAAAGCAATACAGCTCGACCCATCCTTCTTATTTTCCATATATAATCGTGGTAATGCATATGCAAAATCGAAACAATTCAAGAGAGCCATCGCCGATTACGATTGGGTGATTCAATTGGATCCAAATTTTACGGAGGCATACTACAACCGAGGCTTAATTTATTTATTTCTCGATCAGAAAGGATTGGCTTACGAAGACCTGAGTAAAGCTGGAGAATTAGGATTGATTGATGCATATAATGTAATTAAAAGATACTGTAATAAAAACTAAGCTTAACAAATAGAATACAATATATATGACTCCCAATCAACCTTTAGCTGAACGATTACGCCCAACAGATCTGGAAAATTATCTTGGTCAGAAACATTTGGTTGGAAAAAATGCGGTTTTACGGAAAATGATTGAATCCGGTAATGTGTCCTCTTTCATTTTATGGGGACCTCCTGGTGTTGGTAAAACGACCCTTGCCAAAATAATTGCAAAACAACTCAACCGACCTTTTTATACTCTTTCTGCGGTAAGTTCAGGCGTAAAAGATGTTCGCGAAGTAATCGCCAAAGCTGAGAAACAAAAATTTTTCAATACTCCAAATCCCATCTTATTTATTGATGAAATTCATCGATTCAGTAAATCGCAACAGGATTCATTATTAGGAGCTGTGGAAAATGGCACGATTACTTTAATTGGAGCTACAACCGAAAATCCATCCTTCGAGGTGATATCACCACTGCTTTCAAGATGCCAGGTGTATGTATTAAAAGCACAGGAAAAAGCAGATTTGGAAGCTCTTGTTGATTTTGCAATTGCTCATGACAGCTATCTAAAAGAAAAAAAAATAGATACTAAGGAAAAAGATGCATTATTAAAATTTTCTGGTGGAGATGCCCGAAAACTTCTAAACATTCTGGAATTAGTTGTTAATTCTCAAAACACTGAATCGATAACTATTACCAACGAAATGGTAACCAGAGAGCTTCAAGAAAACCCTTCGATGTATGATAAAGATGGGGAACAGCATTATGATATTGCTTCTGCACTGATAAAATCAATACGTGGCAGTGATCCTGATGCTGCTGTGTACTGGCTGGCAAGAATGATTGAAGGTGGTGAGCAAGCAAAATTCATAGCCCGAAGACTTGTTATTTCGGCAAGTGAAGATATTGGTTTGGCAAATCCGAATGCTCTTTTACTTGCAAACGCATGTTTCCAGTCGATTAATTTGGTTGGAATGCCCGAATCACGCATTATTTTATCTGAAACAGCCATTTATTTGGCAACTTCGCCAAAAAGTAATGCCTCATACCTGGCAATTGGTAAAGCTCAGGCATTGGTGAGGGAAACCGGAAATTTACCTGTGCCTCTTCATTTAAGAAATGCGCCAACCAAATTAATGAAAGATTTGGGGTACAAAAAGGATTATTTATACTCGCACGATTATCCTGGGAATTTTGTTGATCAACAATACCTTCCCGATCAAATCAAAAACCAAAAACTTTATGTCCCACAACCAAATGTTCAGGAAATAAAAAATTTGGAAAGATTAAAGAAATGGTGGAAGAACAGGTTTTAATTTCGAATATTAAAAGCAAAATTTGTTTACTTTTGCCCTAAATAAAACAGAATATCATGATAAAGAACATTCCTAATATTAAACATACAGATAGTGGTAACTTTTTTCTTCTTGCTGGCCCATGCGCTATTGAAGGTGAGGAAATTGCTATGAAAATTGCTGAACGAATTGTTCAAATTACAGATAAACTTGAAATTCCATTTATTTTTAAGGGATCTTATAGAAAAGCGAACCGATCAAGATTAGATTCTTTTGCCGGTATTGGAGACGAGAAAGCTTTAAAGATACTAAAAAAGGTAAGTGACACTTTTGGAGTTCCGACGGTTACAGATATTCACTCTGCAGAAGAAGCAGCAATGGCTGCGGCTTATGTTGACATGCTGCAAATTCCTGCCTTTTTATGTCGTCAAACCGATTTATTAGTTGCTGCCGCAGAAACAGGAAAGGTCGTAAATATTAAAAAAGGACAATTTCTTGCCGCTGAATCGATGAAATTCGCAGTAAATAAAGTTCGCGAATCGGGAAACAACAAGGTGGTACTAACTGATCGGGGAAATATGTTCGGGTATCAGGATATGATTGTAGATTACAGAGGTATTCCCGTAATGCAGGAGAATAACTGTCCGGTAGTTTTGGACATTACTCATTCTTTGCAGCAACCAAACCAAACAAGCGGTGTTACTGGTGGTCGTCCGGAATTAATTGAGACAATTGCCAAAGCAGGAATTGCTGTTGGCGTAGATGGAATCTTCATCGAAACACATCCTGATCCTGCAAATGCAAAATCAGACGGAGCAAACATGCTTCATTTAGATCATCTGGAAGACTTGCTTACCAAACTGGTTGCCATACGAAAAGTAATTAATCAATTTTAAATACAAACAAAAAATCCGGCTTAAAGCCGGATCTTTTTTCACTTACGAATTAACTCATTCGTTTTTATTTAAACACTAATACTGTTCTCTCTTCACGTATGAAGTATGAAGAAGTTTATGTGATTTATGACTTAATGGTTTTTCCAAAAACTCCTTGTATATCTGAATAATTTCAGGATTTTCATGAGATTTTCGAATTGGAAGGTCTCGATCTTCAGCATAAATAGCCTCCATTCTTTTTAGCCTGATTTCATTGTCGACAGGGAATGGCTGACCACCACCACCCAGACAACCGCCCGGACAAGCCATTATTTCAATAAAATGATAAAATTTATCACCTCTCTTAATTGCTTCCATTAATTGATGGGCATTCTCTAAACCATTTGTTACTGCACATTTTAACTCAACTCCTTCCAAAAAATCCCATTCTTTAACAGTTCCCTCAATTTTAACAGTTGCTTCCTTTACTCCCTCCAGACCACGTACAGGAGTAATCTCTAAATTATCGAAAGGAACCTCGCGACCAGTTACAATTTCATAAGCAGTTCTAAGAGCGGCCTCCATAACACCACCAGTTGCGCCAAAAATAACACCAGCACCAGATCCAATGCCCATTATTGAGTCAAAACTCTCATCATTCAATTTCTCGAATTCAATTCCTGCCTGACGAATCATCACAGCCAATTCTCTTGTGGTTAAAACAAAATCGACATCTTTATAACCACTATCTTTCATTTCAGGACGATTTGCCTCAAATTTCTTTGCCGTACAAGGCATAATTGAAACAGACACAATATTTTCAGGTGCAACTTTTATATTCTTCGCATAATACGTCTTTGCCAAAGCACCAAACATTTGTTGCGGTGATTTGCATGTAGATAGGTTTGGCAAATACTCAGGATATTTATGTTCTATATATTTAACCCATCCCGGCGAACAGGATGTTGCCATTGGAAGAGCAACGTCCGGATCATCTTCTACTAATGCACGCTTCAGTCTGGTTAACAATTCTGTACCTTCCTCCATAATGGTTAAATCAGCCGTAAAATTCGTATCTAAAACAGAATCAAAACCTAATCTGCGAAGAGCAGAAACCATTTTTTCTGTAACGCGAGTACCTGAGCCTAAACCAAGCTCTTCACCTAAACCAACACGCACAGCGGGAGCTGTTTGCACAACAACATGAGCTTCCGGATCGGCAATGGCATCCCACACCTTTTCCACATATGATTTTTCGGTTAATGCGCCGGTTGGACAATGAACAATACACTGGCCACAATTGGTACAAACAACTTCATCAAGCGATCGATCGAAGAATGTAGAAATTTTCATCTCAGATCCTTTATGAGCAACGGCAATAGCACCAACACTTTGTATTTCGGCACAGGTACGAACACATCGCTGGCAACGGATACACTTACTGTCATCCTTTTCAATTGCAGGAGACAACATATCAATCGTATAATTTTTATCAGGTACTAAATCAATAAAATCTTGATTTGTAATTTGATATTCTGCTGATAATTCCTGCAACTCGCAATGTCCGTTACGATAACACTTCGTACACTCTTCTCTATGTTCTGTAAGTAAAAGTTCGATAATATGTTTGCGGCAATTTCTTACTTTTAGAGTATTTGTATTTATTTCCATTCCTTCAGATACAGGAGTGGCACAGGATGCTACTAATTTATGATTACCAACTTGTTCCACCACACAAACTCTGCAATTTCCTGCTACGCAAAGGTCTTTGTGATAACAAAGAGTTGGTATTTTTATATGGAGTTCTTTAGCCGCCTCGAGTATGGTCTTATCTTCCTCAACACTAACAGCTATCCCATTAATAGTTAAATTCACCATGTTTGACATATCAATTTCAGTTTAAATTGTTCAAAATTTAGATTGGTATTTTTCCTTACTAGTATATCATCTCCTCGCGGAAATTTTCCACAATAGAAGAAAATGAATTTGCAACTGATTGCCCCAATCCACATTTAGCAGTTAACTTCATAGTTTCAGTCAATTTTAGCAACTGATTAAGATAAGAAGTTGGTTTCTCG
Organism: Labilibaculum sp.; assembly: GCA_016760525.1. Taxonomy (GTDB): domain Bacteria; phylum Bacteroidota; class Bacteroidia; order Bacteroidales; family Marinifilaceae; genus Labilibaculum. Next base: position 9,382 of record JAESUW010000059.1, on the reverse strand, counting down.
CCACGTTTAACAGCTTTAATTCCTTTGAGAAGCTGCTGACATCCAACACGACATGGTGTGCATTGACCGCATGATTCTTCCTCAAAGAAATCAAGGTAGTTGTTCAAAACATTATACATGGATCTTGAACTATTAAATATCATCATTGATCCTCCTGTTGGTAATGATATTCCAGTAAGTTTTCCTTGATAACCAATGGTCGTTTTTCCAAATCGCTTGCGCGGAACCAAAAAACCAGATGCTCCACCAACTTGAACGGCTTTGCAATCTCCATCACTAAAATCATCAACAAAATCCTGAACAGTCATTCCCAATTCTAATTCATAAATTCCGGGAATTGGAGTATCTCCTGATACCGAAAACACTTTAGATCCTCTTGAATCTTTAACTCCAAGATCTCTAAATTTTTTGGCTCCAAATTTTAATATTGTGTAAGAATGTGCTAAAGTTTCCACATTATTAACCACAGTTGGTTTCCCTTTAAAACCTTTTACACTAGGGAATGGAGGCTTATTTCTTGGTTCTCCTCTTTTGCCTTCCATCGATTCAATAAGAGCACTTTCCTCACCACAAATATATGCTCCACTGCCTAAAAAAATATCCACACGAAAATCCAATCCCAACTCATCCAATATATCATGAAATTTTCTTAGTTCTTTTTTCAAATCAGGAACTAAGAATTTATATTCTCCTCTTAAATAGATATACCCTTTTTGTGCACCAATAATCTTTGCACATATGGCCATACCCGACAGAACTTTATGAGGTACTCTTGTTAAAATTTCCCTATCTTTAAATGTTCCCGGTTCTCCTTCATCTGCATTACAGATAACGTATTTTTCTTTCTCTTTAGATTCGGCAGTCAATTTCCATTTTAATCCTGTTGGAAAACCTGCTCCACCTCTACCTTTAAGACCAGAATTCACCATTTCATTGACAATCTCCTGGTCAGATCTTGACAATGCATTTCGAAGAATCTCTTTGCAATCATCTTCATTTTTAAAGATTAAATCGATTCTGTGAAGTTGTTTTTTAGTTGTTGTCATACCAAAGGGTATTTAGATGTTAGTTTTGCTTTGTTAGGTTTTGCTCGTTAGTTTTCTTCCTTGTACTCACGTAAAATATCTACAACCGATTCTGGAGTTAGTTCCGTGTAAATTTCATCATTTATCAACATTGCGGGAGCTTTGTGACACCATCCCAGGCAATTCGTTTGAAGAATAGTAAACTTTTTATCGATAGTAGTTTCACCAACTTTAATTTTCAAAAAATTCTCGATAGACTGAATAATTTGATTTTTCCCTTTCATTGCACAAGTAATTGTCTTACAAACCCGAATGACAAACTTCCCTCTTGGTTCAATATCCAAAAAAGAATAAAAACTAGCAGTACCATAAACATCAGCAGCAGGAATACTCATTTCTTTTGAAATTTTAAGAATTACTTCTTCTGAAAGATATCGTTCCTGATCAATCACTCCCTGTAAAATTGGAAGCAGATTTTCTCGGTCTTTCCCATGTTTAAAAACCAAATTTTGCACTAATTTTTCATGAAAATCCATAAAATAATAGTTTAAGAGTTAATATTAATTGAGTTTCTCTTTGAAGGTAAAAAAAATAAAGAAATTTTTCTCTATTTAATTCTAGAAACTCAAACACAAGCAATTACAAGCCATATGAAGAAAAACGACATTACATAATAGTAACGAACCAGCAAAATCCCTATGAAATATAATATTTTAGAGTATAAATCCTTACAATAATTTTTCTTTATATTCAACAGTTAATGCCGTAAAACATAGCTAATTTCAATTTAGACTTCTTTAAAACTATAGATTTCCACTTACAGCACAAAAAAAGCCTTCGGTAATTTACCGAAGGCTTTCTTTATTAAACTGTTATAATATCAGCAATATTTTCGAGGTTCAATGTCACCTCTCAGAACCATGTATCCATTCATTGCCAATGCTTTCATTTCATCTTCTCCCGGATATACATGCACCGGAGCAATAAACGAAACCATTTCCTTAACGTAATTTACCAAATCAGGATTGTGAGCTATTCCTCCTGTTAGCAGAATTCCATCCACCTTACCTTTTAACACTGTAGACATAGCGCCAATAGATTTTGCAATCTGGTATGACATTGCATCCTGAATTAATTGAGCCTTAGCATCACCTGCTTTGGCTTTTAATTCAACATTATAAGCATCATTAGTTCCTAAATGAGCAACCAATCCACCCTCTCCTTTAATCATTTTCTTCAAATCATCAAGAGTGTAATCGCCACTAAAGCAAAGTTTAGCCAATGCACCAGCGGGCAGAGTACCCGATCTTTCAGGAGAAAACGGACCTTCACCGTCTAAAGCATTGTTTACGTCAACTACTCGTCCTTTACGATGAGCACCAACGGAAATTCCACCTCCCAGGTGAGCAACAATAACATTAATCTCCTCGTATTTCTTATCGATTGACCGGGCAAATGCACGACCAATTGCTTTCTGATTTAAAGCATGAAAAATTGATACTCTTTGAAATTCCGGATGTCCGGATATTCTGGCAACATCAATCATTTCATCGACAACAACAGGATCAACAATATAAGCTTTCGCTTTTGGCAATGCCTGCGCAATATTATCGGCTATTAAACCACCTAAGTTACTCGCATGCTCTCCAAGTATTCCAATTCTTAAATCTTCCTTTAAACGTTCATTAACCAAGTAAATTCCAGATTCGATAGGTTTCACCAATCCTCCACGACCAACAACTGCTTCGATAAGGTCTATTTGAATTTCAGCATCAACCAATTCTCTCATAATTACACCCTTACGAAATTCAAATTGATCTGAAATCATTTCAAACTGCGATAATTCCTCGTTTGAGTGCTTAATATTTTTCAAAAAGACAGATTTATCTCCCTGATAAACAGCAATTTTGGTAGATGTGGAGCCAGGATTAATAGCTAAGATTCTACGAGTTTCCATTTGTTTAAGTATGTTTGTGTTTGTGCTTACCTGTTATTCAATTTGAATGCAAAAATACCAAACTTGATTAGAATTCAATATCATTTAAAGATATTTCACTTCAATTTATCTATTTAGTTTGATTTTTAGTAATAAATTATCACAAAACCTTCCTGATAATCTTTACATTCAGCAAACACAGAATGAAGTTTAATTTTATATCAGAAATAGATTTAATCGTTTCACCTGCAAGCAGAAGAGAAAAAAGACACACAAATTCAACAAATAATTTCCAGTATCCGGCAATAAAAGAATCTAATTGTAATAAAGTAATAGATCGTTAGATTTTAGTCCCGATAGCTATCGGGATGAGATATTAGAATGATTTACAAACCACTTATTTCCAGTACTTTAAACACAAGCAAGCTTATTGCGTATCAGGCTAAGAACCAACACTTACAGAAACTTAACGAACTACTGATAAAGAGGAGTAAACTGAATTAGAACTAAGTTTTCAGCTCCAATCTACGAATGCAGGGAATTTGTCGAGCGCAATTACTTCCGGACGGGCTTCAAAATGATAAAAAAGATCGTGATCCGGCCATTGCTTTACCGATCTTAAGAATCGACTCATTAATACACTTAAATCCTTCGTAAAATCAGATCCCCGCCAAGTAGAACTATTGGTAATAATTACATAGCTTAATCCATTTGACTCATGCTTTAATAAGGCAGAACTTCCTGCTAATGTTCCGGTTCTCCACCATGTGCCACTACCACGAGTACCTTTCCAACCAATAGGACTATGCCCCAGCTTATTCGGTGTGGTCATGTATTTCACACTCTTTCTGGAAAGAATATCCGGCAGAGTATCATCGCCATCAATCGCCATCATAAATTTAATTAATTCGGCCGCAGATGCAATCCAAGCTCCGGCACCACCTAAAACCTCAAGATTATTTCCACCGTTACTTCTAAATACTGTTTTACCTGATCCATCAAAAGCAGATATTTTAATGGCATTAGATTGTTCGTAATAATTTACCTCATTAGGAAAACGATCCTTTTGCAGACTTCGTCCCAAATGCATATCAAAAATCCCAGCAGGATTTAAAACATGAGCTTGTACATATGCTTCGTAAGGTTCTTTAGCCAATTTAGAAATTACCTTCTCTAAAATAACGTAACCAAGGTTAGAATAGCTTCCTCTGGTTCCAGGTGTAAAGTTTAATCTTCTGGATAAAGCAAATTGAATGGTAGTTTGAGCATCGATTGGTGGCTTCACTTTCATTTTCTTAGCTATTGCCAATGGCAAAAACATTGGATCGCCATATTTACTTGTAAAACCAGCAGAATGACGAAGTAAATGTTCGACTGTTATTCTTTTAGTGCGTTTATCTCTAATGTTATTATATATCGTATCATTTAAAATACCATGTTCTCCAAAAACGAAATCATCCAAATGCAATTTACTTTCCTCTTGCAATTTCATAATTGCAGTTGCAGTAATCAACTTAGAAACACTTGCAATTCGAAATAAATTAGATGGTTCAACCTCCCTTTCATTATCCAAATTGGAGTAACCATATCCTTTAGCAAATACCAATTTACCTTCTTTAACAACAGCAACAGTGGCTCCTGCAACTTCCCACTTTCTTAAAAAGCGGTTTAGTAACTTATCAGCCTTTTTAGTTTGCTTGCTTTCAGATAATTTATTTGAGATTCTATGAGACACAGCTTCAATGCTGTTATCAAAGGTTACAGAGGGAACTTCCTGAGTAGAGAAGCTAAAAGTCTGGTCGAGAAAAACCAAAGCTATAACGATAATTACTGATACTAATCTTCTTACAATCATTAAATGTAAATTGATTCAACTTGTTTTATTACAACAACACAATTCATCCCAGCAACAAGCCAGTATATTCTTTCTACTGTTTACGAATACAAAAATGTTTATATTTTTTCATTATACCATTCTAAATTAGCCTAAATTTACAAATAGCAAAAATAAAACCGTTAATCACAAATATAATTCATTTAATCATCAAAACAAACCAATTAAGCATATTTGCCAAATCTAAAAACAGAACTTTTCTTTCCCGAAATTAGTCTCAGGAGAGCATAATTAAGAACAAGAAGAATATAAAAATCAAAAAACACCCGAAAACTTAGGTATTGGAGATGATATTTTGAGTGCCTGGAAAATCGAAACAATGACCAATAATATAAGCTATTAATGATCTATACAACCTGTAAAATTTCAATTTTTTCATCAATGCCCTTAATCTTAACCTGCCCAAGATTAATTAAAGTATTACTGCTGCCATTTAATTGATCAGCAATTGACTCACTGACCAAGAATTGCGAGTCGAATTTCTTATTCAACTGTTCTATTCGTGAAGCAATAATCACATTTTTGCCTGCTAAAGAAAATTGTTTACGGATTTCATTCCCAATATTCCCCGTAATCACCTCTCCGCAGTGAAGACCAATTCCTACACGGGTTTTATCTCCATTTATCTCATTCCTGCAGTGATTTATAACATCTATAATCTGTATACCTGCACTATATGCATCAAATGCGTGATTTGGATTTTCTACAGCAACACCAAAAGAAGCCATAAAACCATCACCCAATATCTGATGAATAATCCCATTATTTTTCTCGATAATTCTAATTAGTGGATCAAAAATTGCATTTTGAAATTCAATGGTTTCCTCAGGACTCTGATGATCGGCCATAGAGGTGAAATTACGAATATCTAAAAACATAATCGATCCTGTCACTTTCCGCCCAACCTTATCATTACGATGCAAGATTAATTCTTTCGCTACATCCTTTGACAATTGCTGACCAAGAAGAGATTCCATTTCATTTTGATCATCTTTCGCTTTTAGCATATTATTCACCCTTTTCCGAATTTCGGAAGCAACAACACCTGCTATAATACCGGCTGACAGCAATCCCAAACTTCTCATCGAATAAATTTCAATCATTTGATCGATATCACCATCTGGTTTCAAAAATTGGATTCCCCAATAAGAAACTCCAAAATACCCTAAACAAGCTAAAATTCCTGCTCCTAAAGAGATTTTAAAATCGAGATGCATTGCTGATAGCATTAAAAGCAAAAAGTAAAAGGTAAGACCATCGTACTCTAAAACCAATAATGAATTATCATATTTTACAATGTTGTACAATATTATGGCAGGCAATCCAAATTCAAATAGTAAGTTGAGAATTAATATTCGTTTTGAAACTGTACGCTTATTTTTTATCAGCCAGTTCATTCGTGCAAAAACAATAATTTCGAATAGTAAAAAATTCATCCACCAAAAGGATACAACCTCTACGAATTCTCTATTATTTAATTGATCTCGCAATAAATTTGGAATCAACTGATGCAATATTGGAATTACCAAAGTACTTATCACGAAAAGCAACAAAATAATTCCTACCCGCTTCCTCTCAATTTTTAGAAACTCAGAATGCAAAGGCTCATTAAATTTATGATATCCGGTAAACATGATGGAAAATTTAAATAGACTCCAAAGTATAATTATATTGGCAAAATATGAAATTAGAAATAGATAAACACAACATTTTTATCGGTAAAGAGAAAACCAAATCCATATCCCTGCTTTTTAAGAAACTTTTCGATACCGATTTACTGCAATTCCAAGTATAACAATCGAATATACTCCTAAAACCCCTAGATCCCGTACAATATCCATATATCCCGATCCTTTTAGCATTATCATTCTAATAATTTTAATAAAATAAGCTACCGGATTTAGAATGTTCAATTTCTGAGCCCACACTGGCATACTCTCTGTAGGTGTGAACAATCCACTCATCATGATAAAAACAATCATAAAAAACCAGGCTATGAACATAGCTTGTTGCTGCGTATCAGTTTGAGTTGAAATTAACAAACCAATTCCTAAAATGGTAAGCAGATAAACAAACGCAACTAGATAGATTAGCCATACTGAACCTAAAAATGGAATTTGAAACACAAATGCAGCAAGCAGTAAACCAACGCCTAATTCAAAAAAACCAATCACTAAAAACGGTATTAATTTCCCTATCAGGAATTGATACTTTTTAATTGGTGTAACATTAATTTGTTCTATAGTACCAACTTCTTTTTCGCGCACTACGTTCATCGCAGACAGAAAAAGACCAATTACGGTCACCAATAAAACCAAAATTCCCGGAAGCATATAAGGAATGTATTTCATTTCAGGATTAAACAAAAAGGAATATGTATTTTTAACCTGCAGAACCCTATTACCTGTTCCTACTGCTTGCAACTGAGCATTAATCTGCAGATTATATTCCTGGATTACTGATAGAATATAGGCATTGTATAGTCCTGCAGCACTAGCATCTATTGCATTAACCAAAACCTGAATCTCCGCCGGTTCTTTTTTATCTACCAACTTGCCAAAGCCATTCTCAAAAACAAGAATAGCATCTACATTGTCTTTTAAAAGTTCATATTCGGCGTTTTTAATCGAAAAACCGATGTCCTTAACGGTAAAAAAGGGAGAACCGTTAAATTTGGATATAATTTCACGGGAATGACTGGATAGATCTTTATCAACAACAAACAAATTGGTGTTTTTCATTTCGTAAGTTGCTGCAAACACCAATACACATAGCTGAATAATTGGGAGAACAAAAATTACGGGCAACATGCTTTTGTTTCTAAAAATCTGTAGAAACTCTTTTTGTAATATGAATTTTATAGTGCGCATCTTTTATTTCCGTTGCAGTTAAAAAGTGATTTTGAACTTAATTTGAGATTACTCTAATCTTATTTTAAAATTTTTGATGCTGAGACCAATAAAACCTGCAGTCATTCCTATAAGTATTAAGGTTTCTTTCCAAATAAATTCAAATCCAGTTCCCTTTAGCATGATATTTTTAAGAATAACAATAAACCATCGGGGTGGAATAATATGACTGATTACTTGTAATGGTAAAGGCATATTCCGTAAAGGAAAAATGAAACCGGAAAGCAGAATTGTTGGCAGCATTAATGCAAACATCGAAAGCATCATGGCTGTCTGTTGACTATCCGAAACTGTAGAAATAAAGATTCCTAAAGAAAGAGCCATCAGAATAAATAAAAGACTCTCAGCCATAAGTAAGGCAAAACTACCCAAAACAGGGACTCCAAATACAAAATATCCCATTCCGACAATTACCAAAGCATTAATAAATGACAAAAAAAGATAAGGCATAACTTTTCCTAAAATGATTTGTAATGGACGCAATGGAGAAACAAGCAAAATTTCCATCGTACCCATTTCTTTTTCCCGTGCTATAGATATAGAAGTCATCATGGCGGAAACCAACATTAATATTGTGGCCATAATTCCCGGAACAAACATATAAACACTCTCCATATTAGGATTAAAATACATTCTTGTTTGGGGCTTAATTTGACTGGGAACTGTCTTTCCTCTATTGATTTCCAAATTGTAATTCTGAAGAATTCCCTGCAAATAATTAACCTCTAAGCTTGCCATATTAGGTTCCGATGCATCGGTTAATATTTGCACCGAAGCTTTAGATCCTTTTATCAAATTTTGTCCAAAATCAGGTTCAAACACCAAAACTACTTTAGTTTCTCCTTTCCGAAAAAGCTCATCCACCTGTGCAATTCCATCAAGGTTCTCAACCAATTTAAAATAGCCGGAAGAGGTTATTTTATTAATAATTTCTGATGTGTATTCATCTTTAGAATGATCTACAACAGCCATTTTCACATCTTTAAGGTCGTTGGTAATAACGAAACCAAAAAGCAACAACTGTACAATGGGCATTCCAAATAAGATCAACATGGATCTCTTATCACGAAAAATGTGATAGAATTCTTTTTTCAGGAAACCGATAAATCGTTTCATCCGTTTATATTTTTTTTTAGTTGTCAGATGGAACTTACCATATAATCATTTACTCGTGTGCGAAAAGTTTTACACATGAACGTTTCATCTGATTATAGTTTTAGTAAAACCATTCGGATTATTACTCTTGATAAGTACTAGTTCTTGCCAATTGAAGAAAAACCTCATCCATATCTTTGGCATCATATTTATTTTTAAGTCCTTCCGGTGTATCCAAAGCTTCAATTCTTCCATCGACCATTATTGAAACCCGATTGCAATACTCCGCCTCATCCATGTAATGTGTGGTTACAAAAACGGTAATACCATTTCGAGAAGCCTCGTAAATCAGATCCCAAAATTGTCTTCGGGTAACCGGATCGACACCGCCAGTTGGTTCATCTAAAAATACAATTTCGGGATTGTGAAAAATAGCTACCGAAAAAGCCAACTTCTGCTTCCAACCAAGAGGCAGTTCGCCAATTCGTTTATTTCTAACATGAACTAAATCTAGTTTTTTCAA
>JAESUW010000058.1 GCA_016760525.1 Labilibaculum sp. | reverse complement strand
CCCGAGTGGGATATATGATGAACAGGAGCTTGCAAGTTGTGCTTGGCATTGTTTGTTTGACTTGTAGAGAAGTCTAAGCAAAATTGTTTCATAATTGTATCTGTTATTTATTGTTAATAAATATTGTAGGCGTAGTAATTGTTTCCACTTTGTGTATCAATTTTAGGCAAGCTATTCGTAGCTACCTGAATAACGCGAAGTAATCTTAATTTTATCGGCATAATAAACCACCTGCCGGTAATATCGAGCTTAAATCCCAATCTATTACCTGTAAACTGGCTGTGGAATTTGCCAAACTGCTACACGTACTTGCTAGTGTACCGGAAGTGAAGGCTGCAGCCACTGCGTATAATTTCATAATCTATTCCCATTGCTGTTAATTTATCAGTACTTACTGATTATAAGTATGTTTCAGTTATTTATTTGCATTATATATAACAAGTACATCGTTTTTACTAGATTCCTGATAATCTGAGATCATTTTCTGTCTACTAGTGGCTGGTTACTAAAGAGCAAAACAATTAAACACTCCAATAATCAATGCTTTACATCGAACTAAGATTAATAGTATAATTATTAACGGCACAAGGATAAGGAATTTAAGCTTTTCAGATAGTTTAATCTTTATTAATCTTAGTAGTTATTTGACTGAAAACCTTTGCATACAACATAAAAAATCTACAAGCGTAATAGAATTTTTGCAATTAGAGTCTAAACTGATTATGAGATTTGCTTTTTTGTTGCTGATTTTTAATATTTTGGGATAAAGACATAATCGATTTAGTGAATTTGGTATATACCTCTATTCTTTAAATTCAATACTCTCGGTAGTTTATGTGAAAAATTAAAGTCGAGCTCAGCTAAATAGGTATGAGAAACAAAAACACCTCCTTCCGCGTGGGAAGGAGGTGAAAAAAAGCAATGGAAACGAATTTCCATTACAAATATCTTTTGAGTTTACTCTATTCTTACTTTATTGGTAACAACATAGTATCTCGGATCATCAATATCTCTTAAAATAACAGTTCTAAAGTGATCATCAGCACGTTGCAGTAAAGTAATACAGTCATCACTTAAGTGTTTCAACTTAATCGTTTTTCCAGCCTTCTCATATTTTGCTACTAAGTTACTAATTGCTTCTATGCCCGAATGGTCGGCAACACGAGAATCAATAAAATCAATTTCTACAGACTTCGGATCATTTTCGATGTCGAATTTGTTATTGAAAGTGGTAATGGATCCGAAGAACAAAGGTCCCCAGATTTCATACACTTTAGTTCCATCTTCCCGTACTGATCTTCTTGCACGAATTTTACGGGCATTGTCCCAAGAGAAAGCAAGAGCACTAACAATTACACCAACCAATACCGCAATGGCAAGGTCGAATACAACGGTTAGCCCGGATACAAGAACCAATACGAAGGCATCGGCTTTTGGTATTTTAAACAGTACGTTAAAGGTAGACCAGGCAAAGGTTCCGATAACTACCATAAACATTACTCCTACAAGAGCTGCAATTGGCACCATTTCGATATAAGGAGAAGCAAAAAGAATAAAAATCAGTAAAGTAGAAGCGGCAATAATACCAGATAATCTTCCTCGTCCACCCGATTTTACATTAATCAACGATTGACCGATCATGGCACATCCACCCATACCACCGAAAAATCCGGTAACGATATTGGCTGCACCCTGAGCCATACATTCGCGGTTTCCATTTCCACGACTGTTTGTAATCTCATCCAATAAATTCAGAGTCATTAAAGATTCAATTAATCCAATTGCTGCCAAAATTCCAGCATAAGGCAGAATAAAGGTAATGGTAGTCCAGTTTAAGGGAACCATAGCAAACAACTGACTTTGGAAAGTTGGCAAACCACCTTTTAGGCCGGTACCGCCACCATCTCTAACAAATGATCCAACAGTGCTAACATCTAAACCACCAAATACAGCAATGGCTGAAACAGTTAAAATAGCAACTAGTGCTGCAGGAACTTTTGTTGTTATCTTAGGAAGGAAATACATGATACTCATGGTTAAGACAACCAAACCAATCATAGTATACAAATCTATGCCTTGTAACCAAGTTGGTTCTCCTCCCGAAATATCTTTAAACATGCCCAATTGCGATAAGAAAATCACGATTGCCAAACCATTTACAAATCCCATCATAACGGGGTGGGGAATGAGTCTTACGAATTTACCAAACTTGAAAACGCCGGCAAGAAATTGAATAACACCTGCCAGTACAACTGTTGCAAACAAGTAGTTCAATCCCATATTTTCTATTGGGTTGGCCATTGCCATTCCCATATCGTTTCCTTCTTTTACAAGGCTAACCAAAACAACTGCCATAGCTCCTGTAGCACCGGAAATCATTCCCGGGCGACCACCAAAAACAGAAGTAATTAAACCAACCATAAAAGCGGCGTATAGTCCAACCAAAGGATCTACTCCTGCCACAAATGAAAAGGCAACCGCTTCGGGCACCAATGCAAGAGCAACAGTTAATCCTGATAAAATATCATCTTTTGAATTTGCCGCTTTTTTTCTAAAAAAATCTACCATCTGTTAACATCAAAATTTTGAATAAGACGCCAAAACTAGGCTTTTAATTTTTAGCAACACTTTTTTAGAGTTAAAGAATTGTTTTTTATTTGACCGAAAACGATTTACGTGTTGTGTAACATGTATTAAGGGTGCTGGTTACAACGATTTAGAATTTTTTTAAATGAAATGCACAAATTTAAATAGTACTTATTTGTCTAAAATATTTTTTTTCATTCTCTTAAATTCCTTAAATTGAGGGAAGTAATTGCGGAACGATTGATCCTGTTTTGAAACTCTTATTTGCCCTGATTGGTTTCGGGGAATGTGAAAAGATTGATAGAGATTAGTAATCAATGAGTGATGAAAAGAGTAATTAAGGATTATAAAAGTATTGGTGCGGAGTTAATTCAGCGTTTAATAAAAACCTTTCCGGATGGTATTTATGAGGATGATTTAATTGCTGTTACCAAGCCAAACGGTGATAAAATTAATGTTGTGGAGTTGCGCACAGAAGATACGATCTATCTAATTAAAATGAACCCGGAACTTCAAGCTAGAATAGACTCTTTTACAGGAGATTTTGAAGGGCTTGATCCTTATTCTGATGGCTATAGAGATAGTCCTTAGCCTTCGGTTTTAGCTAAAATTTCAATTACTGTTTCAATAATTCCCAATTTATCGTAGCCGCATTCACGATACAATTCTTGTTGAGTACCCTGTTCAACCCATTTATCGGGAACGCCCAGGCGTTTTACCTTAGCACTGTAATTATTATCATTCACAAATTCGATTACAGCAGAACCTAATCCTCCAATAATACATCCATCTTCCAGAGTGATAATCTGATTGTGTTTTCCAAGCACTTCATGAAGTAAATTGGTATCAATTGGTTTCAAATATCTCATGTCGTAATGAGCTACCGAGTAGCCATCTTTCTCCAGCTCTTCAATGGCATCCATAGCTTCCACTCCAATTGGGCCGATTGAAAGAATTGCAAGATCATCACCATTCTTTAAATTCTGACCTTTTCCAACCGGAAGAATTTCAAAAGGCTTCTGCCAGTCTATAATGCGTCCTTTTCCTCTTGGATAACGGATAGAGAATGGTCCCATATTTTCTTGCTGAGCCGTGAACATCAAATTCCTTAGTTCGATGGCATCCATAGGAGATGCAATGGTCATGTTCGGAACACATCGCATAAAGGCAAGGTCGTAAACACCATGATGAGTTGCACCATCGGCACCAACTACACCACCACGATCCAAGCAGAAAACAACATTTACATTTTGCAGAGCTACATCATGAATTACTTGGTCGTAAGCGCGTTGCATAAACGACGAATAGATGGCACAGAAAGGTAATTTTCCTTTTGCAGCCAGTCCACCTGCGAATGTTACCGCATGCTGTTCTGCAATGCCTACATCGAATGCACGGTCGGGCATTTTTTCCATCATGATATTTAATGAACTACCTGTTGGCATTGCTGGTGTAATACCAACAATTTTGTCATTCATTTCAGCTAGCTCAACCAAAGTGTTGCCAAAAACTTCCTGAAATTTAGGAGCTTGAGGACTCGTTGATTCGGTTTGTAAAATTTCACCGGTTTCCTTGTCAAACATTCCTGGCGCATGCCAATAGGTTTGATCTTGTTCAGCTTGTTTAAAGCCTTTTCCTTTTTGCGTAATAACATGCAAAAGCTTTGGTCCCGGAATTTTTTGTAAATCGCTAAGTACTTTCACCATGTGATTCACATCATGACCATCAACAGGGCCAAAATATCTGAAGTTAAAAGCTTCAAAAATATTACTTTGTTTTAGCAGTATGGTTTTAATACCCTGCTCTATTTTTTGAAATATTTTTTGAGTGTTTGGATTTACCCGGTTTAATTTGCCAAGAAATCTCCAAACATCATTTTTAACCTTATTGTAAGTTTGCGAAGTGGTAATGTCTAACAGGTAATTGTTTAAACCACCAACATTAGGATCAATTGCCATGTTGTTGTCGTTCAATATTACCAGTAAATCGGCATTGTTGTTAGCCGCATTGTTCAGTCCCTCAAAAGCCAAACCTGCAGTCATCGATCCATCACCAATTACAGCAATCGTTTTCCGGTCTGTTTCATTATTTAAATGCGCAGCCGTAGCCATTCCCAATGCTGCCGAAATAGAAGTAGAAGAGTGTCCAACAGTAAAAGCATCGTATTCGCTTTCGCTTCTGTTGGGGAAACCACTTATTCCTTTGTATTTTCTATTGGTATGAAATACATCTTTTCTTCCGGTAAGAATTTTATGTCCGTAAGCCTGATGACCAACATCCCAAATAAGGTTATCGTAAGGAGTATTTAGTACATAGTGAAGAGCAACAGTAAGTTCCACTACACCCAAACTGGCACCAAAATGCCCGGGATTACAGGAAACCTCTTCAATAATTTCCTGGCGCAACTCTTCACAAACCTGAATAAGGTCATCTTCAGATACTTTTTTCAGATCAGATGGAAAATTGATTTTATCTAAAAATTGTTTTTCAGACTTAGCCATGTACGAAATCTCTCTTTTAATCGTTTAACAGAATAAGAATTTGTTTCTCAATCATTCTTTTAACTGATCGTAAACAAACAGATCATTCAGGAAGAAAAATAATGCACGAAGATAGTAAAAAACTAAAGTATTCTTCCATTTGGTGATGACGATACCATGTCAGATCCTTATATTTGTCTGTAAAAGTGCAAGTTTCATTATTAACAAAAGTACAATTTAAACATGTTCAAAAAAGCGAGCCCCGTAGTAGTTATCTTAGCATCTGTTTTTTTATGCTTTTCTTGTGTTCCTACAAGACAATTTCAAGAACTCCAAAGCAAACAAGAAAACTGTCAGGATGAACTGGAGATGGAAAAGGAAAAAAACCTTATACTAAGCGAATCTAATAATGAATTGAGTGGAAAACTAGAAGTTCTGGATGAGAAATATCAAAATATTCTTGCTGATACGCTGCAAATTTCAAGAAGACTTCAATCTGCACGAGAACGATTAAGCAGAATTGAGAAGAGCAATCAGGATTTGCTAAATCAATTGGCTGGAATGCAAGCAGGAAATGCCAAAGAAACGAAAGTATTACTGGAACAGATTAAAAAAGCCCAAAATGAATTGAGATTGCGCGAGGATGAGGTTCTTGCTTTGGAAAAGGAGATGGATGTTCGCAAACGAACTCTTGATACTTTACAGGCAGAATTGAATAAAAGAGATAAGCGTTTACAAGAGCTGGAATCAGCTTTGAATCGAAAAGATGAAGCGGTTCGTGCCCTAAAGCAAAAGGTAATGAATGCCCTTACCGGATTTGATGGGAATGGTTTGTCGATCACTACAAAAAATGGTAAAGTTTATGTTTCTATGGATGAGAAATTGCTTTTCAAATCGGGTAGTTATCAGGTTGACCAGAGAGGAATTGAAGCTTTAGGACATTTGGGTGGCGTATTGGCTCAAAACAAAGATATTAATGTAATGATAGAAGGACATACCGATAATGTTCCTTACAATGGTACCGGTGAGTTAAAAGACAATTGGGATTTAAGTGTGAAACGAGCCACTTCAATTGTTCGAATATTAGTTAATAATAAATCAATTGATGCAAAAAGATTAACTGTTGCAGGCAGAAGTAAACATGCTCCAATAGGTTCTAATTCAACTGCCGACGGACGTAGAAAGAATCGTAGAACGGAGATCATTTTAACTCCAAAATTGGATGAGTTATTTAAAATTCTGGAGAGTAATTGATCAGCATTCAGCAGTCAGCTTTGGAAGTGAATAATATTAAGGTGTAACCTAATAAATTGGATTTATTCATGAGGAATTTTAAGAATTTAACTGTTTGGCAGAAGGGAATGAACTTGGTGAAAGAAGTTTATTTTTTGGGAAAGTATTTGCCGAATAACGAAAAGTTTGGCCTGTATAGTCAAATGACTAGAGCTGCAGTATCAATTCCAAGTAATATAGCAGAAGGATGTGGAAGACAATCTGACAAAGAATTTAAAAGATTTTTAGAAATTGCTCTTGGATCTGCTTATGAATTGGAAACACAATTGCTATTAGTTCAGGAACTAAATTTGATTGAAAAGGAAACTTTAAAAACTATTGATCTTGTTCTTGAAATTCAAAAGATGTTACAAGCTCTTGTAAAAAAGTTAATGTCGTAATTATATCAAATTTAATGCTGGTAGCTGATTACTGAAAGCTGACAGCTCAATGTTATAAGTTATGAAGCTGAAAAAATCCATAATTGGAATGGTACACGTGCAGGCATTGCCAGGAACACCAAAAAACAAGTATTCCTTAGCGGAGATTTGTGAGATTGCTGTTTTAGAGGCTAAGCAATACGAGGATGCCGGCTTGGATGCTGTCATGATCGAGAATATGCACGATGTTCCTTACTTGAAAGGTTCAGTGGGGCCGGAAATCACAGCAACTATGGCTGTTGTTGCAAAAGCAGTACGAGATGCGGTAAAACTACCTTTAGGGATACAAATTCTGGCAGGAGCTAATAAAGAAGCTTTGGCTGTTGCAAAAGCAGCTGATTTTCAATTTATCCGTGCCGAAGGATTCGTATTTGGACATATTGCCGACGAGGGCTATATCGATTCTTGTGCTGGTGAGTTGATGCGTTATCGAAAAGCAATTGGAGCCGAGGATATTTTYGTTTACACRGAYATAAAAAAGAARCACAGCTCGCATGCYATTACTGCGGATGTTGATATWGAYGAAACAGCTCAGGCTGCTGAATTTTTYTTAAGCGATGGAGTTATTATTACAGGCTCTTCTACAGGGAAAGCRGTTTATTTGCACGAATTAAAAAGCTTAAAGGACAAAATTCATATTCCTGTGTTAATTGGTTCAGGWGTAACTGCTGAGAATATTCATGAATATTGGGAGTATGCTTCTGCCTTTATTGTTGGTTCGCACTTTAAGGAAAACGGATATTGGAGGAAAGATATTTCAGAAAAACGCTTGAGGGTGTTTATGGAAACAGTTACGAAATTACGAAACTGATACGAACAAAAAAAGCTGCCTGTTGGCAGCTTTTTTTAATTATTATATGGTCATGATATCTTTCTCTTTATCAGCAAATAAGTCATCAATTTTTTTACCAAAGGCATCAGTAAATTTTTGCACTTCAGCCTCTGCATCTTTTTCCAGATCTTCAGATAATCCTTCCTTTATCAATTTCTTTAATTCAACATTCGTGTCTCTTCGGGCATTACGAATACTAACTTTTGCATGCTCACATTCACTTTTAGACTGTTTCACCAAATCATTTCTACGCTCTTCAGTTAATGCAGGTATGTTGATACGGATCACCTCACCATTGTTATCTGGGTTAAATCCTAAATTTGAATTCATTATTGCTTTTTCAATCGGGCCAATCATTGCTTTCTCCCAAGGTTGAATTGCAATTGTTCTAGGGTCAGGTACACTAAGATTTGCAACCTGAGATAGTGCGGTCATGCTTCCATAGTAATCTACTATTACACCATTCAACATGCTTGGATTTGCTTTTCCAGCACGAATTTTCACTAATTCGTTTTCAAGATGGTCAACAGCAGCTTCCATCTTTTCCTTTGTATCTTCAAGATACATTTGAACTTCTTCAGTCATCGGAGAAAGATTTTAATATGTTTTTATTGATCAATGTATTATACATGCAAAAATAGCAAAAATCTACAATGAAATAAAGATACTTCTTTTTTACTAAAACTAAAATGTGACGGTAGTAAAGAGCTTACGGCTGTTAATTATGAACCAATGTTCCAATATTTTCACCTTCAATTACTTGCTTTAAATTTCCTTTTGTATCCATATCAAAAACAATTATGGGTAAATTATTTTCTTTACACATTGTAGTGGCGGTTAAATCCATAACTTTCAAATCTTTGTGATAAATTTCATCGAAAGTAATGGTTTTAAATTTTGTGGCACTGCTGTCTTTTTCAGGATCAGCTGTATATATTCCGTCTACGCGAGTTCCTTTTAGCATTACATCAGCTTCTATTTCAATTCCACGAAGCGAAGAACCTGTGTCTGTTGTAAAATATGGATTCCCTGTTCCTGCAGAGAAAATAGTAACGCAACCTTCAGAAAGGTAGTCTACTGCTTTTTGTTTTGAATAGAATTCCCCGATTGGTTCCATTCTAATTGCTGTTAAAACACGCGATTTGCATTGAATTGCTTCCAAAGCAGAGCTAAGTGCTAAACTATTAATTACGGTGGCAAGCATACCCATTGAATCGCCTTTTACACGGTCAAATCCTTTGGAAGCACCGCTTAATCCGCGAAAAATATTACCGCCTCCAATTACGATTCCAACTTGGACTCCTAAGTCAGTTATTTCCTTAATTTGTTCGGCGTAATCGCTTAATCGCTGTGAATCAATCCCATACTGTTGATCACCCATTAACGATTCGCCGCTTAATTTTAATAGTACACGTTTGTATTTAACCATTATTTCAGATTTTTATACCCAAAGTTGTAAAAATTTTACGATAAGATAAAAAAAAAGAGTTCCTTTTGGGAACTCTTTTAATATGTATTAATAATTGTATTAAGCATTCAAAGTGAAACGCTTCATTGCTACAACAGTTAAATCTTTGTCGGAACCAGTAAGGTACTGCTTAACAGTTTGCTTATTGTCCTTAACAAAGTCTTGGTTCAATAAAGTAGTTTCTTTGAAGAATTTAGCTAAACGTCCTTGAGCAATTTTGTCAAGCATAGCTTCCGGCTTTCCTTCAAGACGAGCTTTGTCTTTTCCAATTTCAAGCTCTTTTGCAATTAGGTCAGCATCAACATTATCCTTATCGATAGCGATAGGAGACATAGCTGCAGCTTGCATTGCAACATCTCTACCTATTTGCTCATCAATGGTTTTGTTGAAACCAATCATGGTAGATAATTTGTTACCTGCGTGGATATAGGCAACAGCATATTCTGCTTCCATTTTGTCAAAGAAACTCAAATCTATTTTTTCACCGATAATACCGGTTTGCTCAGTAATGTGTTCTTCAACTTTTCTTCCTTCAAGATCTAAAGCTTTCAAAGCTTCAAGATCAGCAGGCATGTTTTCCAAAGCTAAATTAAGAATTTTGGTAGCAAATGCTATGAAACTATCATTCTTCGCAACGAAGTCAGTTTCACAGTTTAATGTAATCATTGCACCATTTTTCTTGTCTTCAGAAATTTTTGCTAATACTACACCTTCAGTTGCTTCTCTGTCGGCACGTTTGTTAGCAATTGCCATTCCTTTTTTACGAATAATGCTTATTGCTGCATCAAAATCCCCTTCAGCTTCAGTAAGAGCATTTTTGCAATCCATCATTCCTGCGCCAGTTGCTTTACGCAATTTGGCTACATCTGCTGCTTTAATAGACATGATATATCTAATTTTTTGTTCGTTAATTATTCCTTATCACTCTTTTTTTCTTCAGTAGCTGGAGCTTCTGGAGTCGCTTTAGCAACTGGAGCCTCTGGAGCTACTTCTACAACTGGAGTTTCTTCAATAACAGGAGCAGTCTCTACAACTGGAGTTTCTTCAACAACAGGAGCAGTCTCTACAGCTGGTGCTGCTTCAACAACAGGAGCAGCCTCTACAACTGGTGCTGCTTTTACAGCAGGCGCAGCTTTAGCTGGAGCTTCCTCTTTTTTAGCTTTTCTTGGTTTAGCAACTTTCTTATCAGATGCTTCGGTTTCTTTCTCAACTTTTCTTTCTGATAAACCTTCTTTAATAGCAGCGGTTACAATATCAAGAAGAATAGAAACTGAGCTTGAAGCATCATCATTAGCAGGAACTACAAAATCAATACCTTCTGGGTTTGAGTTCGTATCAACTATTGCGAAAACTGGAATATTCAAACGGTTCGCTTCTTTAACAGCGATATATTCTTTCATTACATCAACTACAAATAGAGCAGCAGGTAATCTGGTCAGATCGGCAATACTACCTAAGTTTTTTTCCAACTTAGCTCTTTGACGAGATATTTGTAGTCTTTCTCTTTTAGACAGGTGGTTAAGAGTTCCGTCACCTTCCATTTTGTCAATGGTTGACATTTTCTTAACAGCCTTTCTGATAGTAGGGAAGTTAGTTAACATTCCACCTGGCCAACGCTCAGTTACATATGGCATGTTAACTGCGGCTACTTTTTCAGCAACGATTAATTTTGCTTGCTTTTTAGTAGCAACAAAAAGAATCTTTCTTCCTGATTTAGCAATTTGTTTCAATGCTGCGGCAGCATCATCCAGCTTTACAGCTGTTTTGTGCAGGTCGATAATGTGAATTCCATTACGCTCCATGAAAATATAAGGAGCCATTTTTGGATTCCATTTTCTAGTCAAGTGACCAAAATGGCAACCTGCTTCTAATAATTCTTCAAATGTAGTATTTGACATTTTTGTTTTTTTTAATCGTTTACATTCAATTTTATGGCAATTGCTAAGTAGTCCGAAAATCGAAGTCTTACCAATTTAGATACTAAACTTGCCACAAAAATTTTAACGCTTGCTAAATTGAAATTTCTTACGTGCTTTAGGTTGACCTGGTTTCTTACGTTCAACTTCACGTGGATCACGGGTCATGAAACCTGCAGTTCTTAGAGCTGGTTTTGCTTCCGCGTCAATTTTTACAAGTGCTCTGGATATTGCCAAACGAAGAGCTTCAGCTTGACCTGTAACTCCACCGCCATCAAGATTTACTTTGATGTCATATTTTTCAGCTACCTCTAAAAGGTTTAAAGGTTGCTTTACGATGTACTGAAGAGTTCCGGTAGTAAAGTACTCGTTAAGCTCTTTTTTGTTGATGGTAATCTGACCCTTACCTTCGCTAACGTATATGCGAGCAACAGCTGCTTTTCTACGTCCAATAGCATTAATAACTTCCATACTACTTATTTAATTGTGTTTAAATCTAATTTCTTTGGCTGTTGAGCTTCGTGTTTGTGCTCAGAACCTACAACTACATATAGGTTTGTGAAAAGAGTTCTTCCTAAACGATTCTTTGGAAGCATACCTCTAACAGCGTGCTCAATTAATCTTTCTGGGTATTTCGCCATAACATCAGCTGGAGTTTTAACTTTTTGCCCTCCTGGGTATCCAGTGTAAGAAAAATACTTTCTGTCTGTCATTTTATTTCCAGTCATACGTATTTTCTCAGCATTGATAACAATCACGTTGTCTCCACAATCAACATGAGGAGTGAAATTAGGCTTGTATTTACCTCTAATTAGCTTTGCTACTTTAGAGCTAAGTCTACCTAACACTTGGTCTGCTGCATCAATAACAATCCACTCTTTATTAGTAGTTGCTTTGTTTGCAGAAACTGTTTTGTAACTTAATGTATCCACGTTTAAAACTTTTAATAATTAATACTTATTAATACAATTATTCCAATTTGGCTTGCAAAAATACAAGAATCCTGTAAATACACCAATTTTTTTAATGATTTATTGATGAAGAACTTAACCTGATGTGGATAATCGGGTAATGTGGAGTAGTTAAGTCTGTCAAAAAATCAAATTGATATATTTCCCAATATTGAATCTTTTACTTGCTAAGGGTAGTAGAATCAAGTTGTTGGGGTAGGGAATCTTAACGAATAAGCCCATCGTCACAATTTCTCTGCAAAAGTAGGAAATAAATTTATTTTTGAACTTACTTTTTGTGTTTTTTTTAGAAAGAAATATAATTGGATGATTTGATATGCAGGAACTAAGAAATTCCAGATCTGGTTTGAGTCGAATATAAACGGGATATTAAGGATAAGATTAAGAAAGGATTTTTTTCAAAATGATGTATGTGTTGTCTCCGATTGGTTGATTGGAAAGATTATTGTTCGCAAATTTAACGATGGTCATGAAGAACGGTTTCGCATCACTTAAATTGAAATGGATATGGGAGTGACTGATTTGGCTGGTCGTGTTTATAAAGGAAGAACCAAAAGAAAGAAGTGATGTATTCGAAAGGAGCTTGTGTCTATGTTTGTTTTTTGGTATGTATTGGTTGTTGTTACAGAAAAAAAAGAATCAAGCCCTGGCAATATTAATTAGAGGAATTGATAAATCTGGCTAAGCAATTACGATTGGACAAGAGTTTTTTATGGAGAGAATTTGACGAATTTAAATGGAATATGGATCGATGATGATGCGCTGTTATGTAATTATACCACACATCCAAGAGCTAATGTTGAGTACACAGGTGAAAAATGGAAAAACAAGTTGCGTCATTTATAGAATTACGATTGCTTAATTCCAGTTAATTTTTTTTAGAAAAAAATCTCCATTTATTCTCAAATATATTGCTGTAGCAAAACTCTCCTTTGAATTTGCAAGGTCGTAGTACAAATCAATCTTTCCGCCAAAATGAATGCCTTTACTGATTTTTTGCTCGTAAAAATACTTTAATGTCACGAGCTCTCTTTTGTCTTGATAGTTGCCGGGATTGCTATGTGAAATGGATTGGAATAATTCGGAGCCTTTTGATGATGCAAATTGATATGCGTTCCAATACCCTAAGTTAATTTGTGAATATTTTGTGTTGATTCCAATTTGAGGGTAAAAAGCATATCCGTTATCAAAGATGTGTTCCTTTATGGATGAATTGTCTAAAAAATAATACGCTGATGCTTCGATTTGCCATGAAGTAATTCTTGAATTCTCGATTTTGCGAGAAAAGCAAAGACCGGAAGAAAAGTTACCTATTGTTTGAACGGTTCCGTCTGAAGAGTCAATTTCTCCACCTCTGTGAGTAAATAAGGTTTGAAAAGGGATGGATAAATTATTTTTAGAAGATGGATCGTTTAATTGATATATACTCGAAATACCAAAGGTGAATTTTTCCTGAAATGGATCACCTTCTAATATGAATTGTTCCCAGTTAATCCACGTGTCAAGATTCAATCGTTTTGATTTATACAATAATTGAATCCCGTTTTCGGCCTTATCCGTAAAGAATCTTTCGGGCTCGAACATTGGTTCGGAAAGCATGTGATTATTATCTTGATTTAAGCTTCCTAAGATTAAATTAGTTCGATCTGAAGCTCTGTAATTAACTGAAAAGATGGCTTCTGTTTCAGTAAAATTTGTACGTCCTGAATATTTTTGCAGGCGTACTCCAGTCTCAACTCGAATTTTAGAAGAGGGATAATAGACCAGTTTAGGTGTTGCTGAATATCCGATCCAGGTAGCCCCATTTGAGTAATCGCCGGAATACTCATTATTTTTTACAAAGTTGAAATTTTCAAAACGAAAGAATAGTTTGTTGCTGTCTGCCTTTTCAAACTCTTTGTAGTGCAGAAATGGCGTGTTGGTTTGTGCCATTAGTGAGCATTGAAAGCTTAGCATTAATAGGAGTATGATAAATCTGTGAATGGAAATTCTAGTCATGGTTTATTTTTTTACGAGAACAAATTTACAATTATCTGGATAGATATTTCCTAATAATCATTAAAAAAGAGGATTAGTTTTAAATGATAACAAAAAGGGTTTCCCTAATTTAAGAGAAACCCTAATCTTATGAATGCTTTGGTTGTGTTTCGGTGAAAAAGACTAAATACCTAATCAACCAAATTTGGGATGAAAATTGCATTCAAATCAGACTATATTATAAATGTGTATTGTTTGCTTTATACTGTTTCGTAAGGAGAATCGGGTAAAACCAGTGCTAAAATAAAGTATGCAAGAAGCATTAAAGGGTTAAATAATGTAAGTATTAACCATGCTGCTCTTATAATTATTGGGTCGAGCTCTGGATTTATGTATTGAGAAATACCTCCGCAAACACCTGCTATTTTTTTTTCTTTCGATCTTATTAAGCGTTTCATATTTCTAAATTTTAAATGTTCTTACTCATGATTTTCATCCTTATCATCAAATGTGAAATGAGATAATGTTTTTAATTCATCAACATGAAAATCACCAAAAAAGGAAACTAGAGATGTCCTGTTTTTATTGTAGTGAAGAACATGGAATTCACTAAATCGTTTGCCTTTTCCTTTTGCGAAAAAATGAACGTCATCACAATCATCGTCATCTCTGTCTGTTAATACTTCTTTGTAAGTATTACCTTTTGAAAGTTGTGCAGACACTATTTTTTTGAATTTTGTTTCATCTCCGGTCTTATGCTTAAAAGAAAGAAATTTGATGTTTTTACATTCTCCGGTAATGTTTTTTTCCAATTCATCTTCATCAACATCGAAATCAAGGTTTTTCAGGAAGCTGCCTGCAAAACTGAAGCTGTTAAAGCCATCTGTATTTGAATACTTGGCATGTATTTTTTCACCTTTTGTTTGTGCTTGTATAAGCATCGGGAATACTAGTGCTACTATAATTATTACTAATTTTTTCATGATATGATATTTTTGGTTATCCATTCCGGCACCGGCAAAGTGTGTGTTGAAAAAGGAGCCGGTGCAAAAACATGGCGTTAATTTAAATTATTCTTCTATTGGGCTTAATCCTTCGTTTTTCATGATCCACATTCTATCGATCATATCGTAATCCCATGTGTTATTAACATTATCAATGTCGTGTATAATCTTACGCATCGATTTGTCTAGAAATACAACTTTGCCTTCAGGAACTTTAATTGTAATGTGTAATTTCTGATTCCTCCATTTGCTGTGGGCTGGAAGGGTAAAGAATTGATTGAATACAATTAGCGAATCTGTTTGGACCCATTTGTATTCAATGTTTTCAGCATTGTCACCTGCTTGTTCGTTTGTTCTTCCACGTGCTCTTTTTTTAAGCTTTATCTCAAACTTATCGGTAAAACTTTTTTCGATATCAAGAGTAGGTTCTCCAACCACAATTTCTTCATCATCTTTAATGATAATTTTGATGTTGTCTAGCCCAACGTGACCATTGTGCCAGTCAAAATCAATATTGTCGGTTGTTTTTAAATAAATTGTATCGGTTTTTGTTGTCTGTAAAGCTATATTTTCCGAATATCTGGTGCTGCTTTGCATGTATCCTTTTATTTGAGAAAAGCTTAGGCTTATCAAAAGAATAATTCCAAGCAACCAAAATGCAAGTGCCGAAAACCCAATTATTTTATTGTTTGTTCTAAAATTGAATAAGAGTTTTAGTCCGGCAAAAATTAGAAGTAAAAGAGGGATTCCAACAACTACAATAATACCAATGGTGAAAAGTGTGATACTGTTTCCATCAAGAAACATGTGTGGGAGTATCGTGCCGGGAAAGTGAAAATCTGAAAAAGGACCGAAGAAGCTGTTGGCAAAAATCATAGAACCAATAAAACTAATTAATGTCACGAATCCTGCAAATACAAATCCTATTCCAAGGAATATAATTACAACTTTAAGTACTAAGCGAAGTGCAGTACCAAGAAAATCAATTACTCTATCGAAACCATCCCGTACATGCGGTCCGTTTTTATCTCTTATTTTCTCAAAACTTTCCTTTACTTCCTTGTACTCATCTTTGATAGTTTCTTCAATATTAGAAATATTGACCTTTTTACCTTTCATTTCCAACTTTTGAGTTGTGGTAACTGCCTTAGGAACAGCAATCCATAAGATTACATAAAGAAGGAATGAAAATCCATAACCTAAGAAGAAGAAAAGTGCAAATAAGAGACGGATGACTACAACGTCAATTCCAAAATAGGCAGCTAAACCACTTGCAACACCACCTAGTACTCTATGGTCAGGATCTCTGAATAATCTTCTTTTTTTCTTGCGGGTAGTATGTGTTGTGTGGTGTTCTTGATTCGACTCGTCTTCAATACTGTCTTCGTCGATAGCGAATATCTCTTCAGGTTTTCCCATGATGGCTATCGTTTTCTCAATCATCTCAATATTTACAACCTGATCTTTCGTACTCAGTTTTTCTTGAAAAATTTCGGAAATCCTGGCTTCAATATCAATTATAATTTCGCGACCTTCTTCGCTTGATCCATAATGAGAATTAATGGTTCGCAGATAAGCCTGAAGTTTATCAAAAGCATCCTCATCGATATGGAAAATACTTCCACTTATATTTATTGTTAATGTCTTTTTCATTTTTATCGGTTTAGGGAACTTACTTTTTAATTGTATTTACGGCGTTGACTAAATCTTGCCACGATTGATCTAATTCTTTAAGGAATTCACTCCCTAATTCGGCAATTGTGTAGTATTTCCGAGGTGGACCTTGTGTCGATTCCTCCCAACGGTAGCTAAGTAATCCATCATTTTTTAAACGGGTTAGAAGTGGATATAATGTTCCTTCCACAACAATCATTTTTGCCTCTTTTAGCTCCTTGATTATATCTGAAGAGTAAGCATCATTTCTTGATAAAATGGATAGAATACAATATTCCAGCACTCCTTTTCGCATTTGAGCTTTAGTATTTTCGATCTTCATGGTTGGAGTAAATTAAATTCTTGATTTTGTGTTTCCCGGGTTGTTCCAGATGCTTTTGTGTTTTTTCTTCTCAACCACTTCAGTGTCCTTCTTTGTCAGGACAGAATCTTTTTTAATAAGAATTCGTTCTTGTGGTTGCGATGAATTGTTTGTTGCACCAATACTGTCTTTATTACCGGTTAAAATATCTTTACATACTTGTATGTTCTCTTCAAAAAAGAAAAGGTTTGAGTTTAAATAGCTTTTTTCTCTATCCACCTCTGATTCCATATTTGGAATTTTCGATTTATCTCCCAGGATAATATCAGATACAATCTTTACAATAGGTGATAGTATTTTTGATTGTTTTGTAATCATAGGGCCGAACTGAGCATTTGATTCTGTTGTCCAGAAAAATAGAACAATTATAATCAGGCTTAGTTTCCAGAGTGAATTGATTCTTTTATTCATGGTTTTTGTTTTATTTTCTACATACTACTATTAAAAGCATACAAGCTTGTTATACAAATATACGTATAAAAAAAGGTAATATGCAAAGCATAGTACTAAAATAAATCTAACATGGGAGTTAATGTACTGAAAATCAATATTGTAAAACGCAAAATAAATTATCGTATTTTAGTTTGCCATTAAAATTTCAATGAGTATTGGAAAATACTATTTCGAAATAACAAGAATAGAGCATTTTAGGGACAAGTGTATGGCTTGTGTTTGTTGTGTTGAGATTGCACCTGAATTTTGGAAAATGAATGCGGATGATGGAAGGTGTGATTTGATTGGTTCTTATCGTCAAGCTAATTGTTATGAGTTGAAAATCTTTGAGGATGAGATTTATAAAAATTAGAAAGTCGCTGATGTTTGTCCAGATAGATGTATTCGGTTGGAAATTAAATGACACAAAACCTGAGTTGGTTGGGAAAGTGTCTTCAGATATGAAGAATGTAAAAAGAGCGATTTCCCTATTGTGGAAATCGCTCTTTTAAAATATAGATTTTTTAAATTTCGATTGAAATTTATTTGTTTACTCTTTTACGTTCAACTTCCTTTAGGAATATTTTTCTTAATCGGATTGAGTTTGGTGTAACCTCAACATACTCGTCTCCTTGAATGTATTCCAATGCCTCTTCAAGAGAGTGAATGATTGGAGGTGATAATCTCACCTTCTCATCAGTACCTGAGGTACGCATATTGGTTAGTTTTTTTGTTTTGGTAACATTAATAACTAAGTCGCCGGCACGATTATTTTCACCAATTACCTGACCTTCATAAATTTCAACTGTTGGGGAAACAAAATAGGTACCGCGATCTTGTAATTTATTTAACGCATAAGCAAAGGTTAATCCTGTTTCCATAGCAATTAAAGAACCATTGATACGTCCGGGAATTGGACCTTTATGTGCTTGGTACTCAAGAAAGCGATGTGAGATAACAGCTTCACCTGCGGTGGCAGTTAACAATTGATTCCTTAAACCGATAATACCTCTTGATGGAATGTGGAATTCAAGGTGAATACGATTAGCCTTACGTTCCATAGTCAACATTTCACCTTTACGTTGAGTAACAATTTCAATTGCTTTCCCTGAAACATCTTCTGGAAGATCAATGAATAAAAATTCAATGGGCTCACATTTTTCACCGGCAATATCTTTAATGATAACTTGTGGCTGACCTATTTGAATTTCGTATCCTTCACGACGCATTGTCTCAATTAGTACAGACAAATGAAGTACACCACGTCCGAATACAATATATGAATCTGCCGAATCAGTTTTTTCAACTCTAAGAGCTAAATTCTTTTCYARTTCTTTRTTTARTCGGTCAATTAAGTGACGRGARGTAACATATTTACCATCTTTYCCATAAAAYGGAGAGTTRTTAATGGTRAAYARCATRCTCATTGTAGGCTCRTCAATWGMAATTGGRTCWARAGGCTCWGGGTTTTCAACRCTRCARATAGARTCTCCAATATCRAAACCATCAATACCWACTAWAGCRCAAAKYTCTCCWGAKGYAACAGWTTKAACTCTYTCYTTRCCTAARCCGGTAAATATGTGAAGTTCTTTAAYWCGYTGTTTTTTGATACTGCCATCAGGYTTAACCAAACTAACATCCATTCCTTCACGAATCWCTCCKCGGTGAAYACGWCCYACRGCAATACGWCCWACGTAMGSTGAGWAGTCAAGRGAYGTRATAAGCATTTGTGGTGTKCCTTCRATARTTYTTGGCKCWGGAATRTAYTCAATTACMGCATCWARAATTGCAGTRATRTCAGTTGTTGGTTTTTTCCAGTCTTTCGACATCCAGCCTTGTTTAGCCGAACCGTAWATCGTWGGGAAGTCTAATTGKTCCTCTGTGGCAT
The DNA here is from genome assembly GCA_016760525.1 of Labilibaculum sp. Lineage (GTDB taxonomy): Bacteria > Bacteroidota > Bacteroidia > Bacteroidales > Marinifilaceae > Labilibaculum. Next base: position 6,462 of record JAESUW010000058.1, on the reverse strand, counting down.
CYAARTTAAACATCAATTCGAARACTTGTTCCTGWACTTCTTCCGGACGACAGTTTGGTTTGTCAACTTTATTAACAACTACAACTGGTTTTAGACCCAAAGCTAAAGCTTTTTGCAATACAAAACGAGTTTGAGGCATAGTTCCTTCAAAGGCATCTACCAGTAATAGAACCCCATCAGCCATATTTAAAACACGTTCAACTTCCCCGCCAAAATCCGAGTGACCAGGAGTATCAATAATATTAATTTTTACACCGTTGTACTCAAGAGAAACGTTCTTCGACAAGATGGTAATTCCCCTCTCTCTTTCCAGGTCGTTATTATCAAGAATTAATTCACCTGGGTTCTCATTTTTTCTAAAAATATTGCTGTGCATTATCATTTTATCAACCAAAGTTGTTTTACCGTGGTCAACGTGGGCGATAATCGCAATGTTTCTCAATTTCCTCATCTTGTATTTTATTAATTTGAGAATAAATATCCGCTGTAAACTAGTGAAATTGGATACTATATCCTCTTTCTTTTTATTGTATTCGCTGAATTGAACATTTCAATTGATTGTCACATTCATTGAAATTGTTGTGTCTTAATCGATTGCACTACTCAAAATGCGGGTGCAAAAGTACGCTTAATTTTTGTGAAATATTCTTTTATAGCAGATTTAATTTGTTTTAGCAGTAAGTTTAATTCTTTTCTTTTTTTTAATGTTAAATTAACAGTTCGCTGCGGATGAAATAGTTCCTTTGTGGTGTTATTGATATTTAGTGATTATCTAATTTAGAATAAAAATAAGTAGTAAGTGTTGTCTTGAAATTGAAACTTTGCAATCCTTACGTATTCTTGAATTCAATTAATTACTTTTGTGTCAGTATGTAAAAATGAGTTTTAAACTAAGTTTTTGGTTGATTTTGAATTATGGATTTCGTAAGAATTATATTATCTTCCGTATCCATTTTTTAACAGACCTATTTGGTTAATACTCATGTTCTTTTTTTGCGATTTAGTTGAGAAACTGTCCCTGTTTTATTGTTGAAATGAACTTTTTCGATGAAATGCTAAAAAAGGAAGATGAACAGTTAGAATTACTTAACTAATTTTTTGTTAATAAGTTGAAAAGCAACCATTTTTGTAATCCTTTCCTTAAGGAAATGTGTGATGATTTTGTGGCGACATTGCCACACAATTACTAACCTAACAAATTGTTTTATGAAAAATGCTATGAGAAGTATTTTGACAATGGCAGCAATCATGGTGTTGTCCATTGCAGCTATTGCTCAAACCACCGTAAAAGGTGTTGTCGTAGATGGTAGTACCAACGAAAGTTTGCCAGGTGCTTCTGTCGTTGTTGCCGGAACAACTTCCGGTACTGTTACCGGTTTTGATGGTTCGTTTGTTCTTGAGTTGCCTCAAGGTGCTACCGAACTTGTTGTAAGTTTTGTTGGATTTCTTGATAAAGAAATTAAATTAAACGGTTCTCAAGATTTAGGTTCTATCAAGTTGGAATCTGATGCTATTGGTTTGAATGAAGTTAGTGTTATGGCTTCAATTGCTATTAATCGTCAGACTCCAGTTGCTGTTTCTACCATCTCTCAAACTTTAATTGCTGAGAAATTGGGAAACCAGGAGTTTCCAGAGATGTTGAAATCTACTCCAGGGGTTTATGCAACAAAAGCTGGTGGTGGATATGGAGATTCTCGTATTAATTTACGTGGATTTGAGTCAAACAATATTGGAGTGATGATTAATGGTGTTCCTATTAATGGAATGGAGAACGGAAAAGTTTATTGGTCTAACTGGGCCGGACTTTCAGATGTTACTCGTAGTCAGCAAGTGCAGCGTGGTTTAGGTGCATCTAAAGTTGCAACTCCAGCGGTTGGAGGAACAATTAATATTATTACTAATTCTACTGATGCTAAAAAAGGCGGTTCTTTTGCTTACGGTATTGGTAATAACGGAATGGAAAAACAAATACTAACTTTATCTACAGGATTGTTAGATAATGGTTGGGCTGTAACTTTTTCTGGATCTCGCTCAAAAGGTGATGGTTGGGTTAAGAGTACTGATTATGAAGGTTGGTCATATTTTCTTTCTGTAGGAAAGCAAATTAATGATGATCACAGATTAACTTTCACCATTTTTGGAGCTCCACAGACTCATAATCAAAGATATACAAGAGGAACAATTGAGGCTTACGATAATCATCAAGATGGTATTAGGAGAAATCTTGATTTTGGTTATTTAAATGGAGAGCGTTATAATACAGCTTATAATTATTATCACAAACCACAAGCTTCATTAAACCATTACTGGCAGATTAATGAGAAATCAACATTATCGACTTCTGTTTATGCTTCTATTTCAAATGGTGGTGGACGTGCTACAGATGGTGAGAATAAATATTGGTTAAGATACGATCCAGACGGAAATGTAGGAACTGACACAAGAGTAACTGCTGACGGTTATCTTGATTTTGCGGGTGTGATGGCCGATAATGCTGCTTCTGCTTCTGGTTCAAAAGCTATTATTACTAATTCTATTAATTCTCATCAGTGGTACGGTGTATTATCAAATCTTACCACAGAGCTAAATGATAATTTAAAGCTTTCTGGTGGTATTGATATGAGATACTATATCGGAGAACACCGAGCTGAGATTGATAATCTATTGGGTGGATCATATTTCTTAGACGTTGATGGAAGAGGAGATAGTAAAAATATAAATAGGGACAAGAATAAGCGACTTAAAAATGGTGATGCTGTTTATTATAACAACGACGGTGAAATTCTTTGGGGAGGTTTATTTGCTCAAGCTGAATATCAAAAGGATGCTTTAAGCGCATTTGTTTCTACTTCTGTTACTGAAAGTAGATATCGTAGAATTGACTATTTTCAATATAATCCAGGCAACCAAAAGACTGATTGGCAAAATTTCCTTGGTTACAGTGTAAAAGCTGGTGCGAACTATAATTTAGATGAAAAGCATAATGTTTTTGTTAATGTTGGATATTTTGAGAAAGCACCATTCTTTAATAGTACTTTCTTAAACTATGCAAATGATATTAATCCTGATGCTGCAAATGAGAAAGTGTATTCAGCAGAGGTAGGATATGGTTTCCGTTCTAATAAACTGGCCGTAAATATTAATGGATATTACACCAAGTGGATGGACAAATCTCTTGCGACAACGACTACAATTAACGGACAAGATTGGCGTTTTAACGTTTTGGGTTTAGATGCTCTGCATATGGGACTTGAAATGGACATGAGATATCAGCTATCTGATGATCTGACTATTACCGGTATGGCTTCTTTAGGTAACTGGGAGTGGGTAAGTAATGGTGTTGGTAATGGAGTGAATATGGATGATAAAACAGACACTACTCTTGAAACTATGACGATTTATAGTGATGGTTTAAAAGTTGGTGATGCTGCTCAGACTACGGCTGCTGTTGGAGTCGATTATCAGATTCTTGATGATTTGAAAATAGGTTTAAACTATAACTATTATACAGATCTATATGCTTACTTTAATGTTGCAGACAGAGATGATGCAACTGATACAGCTCAAGCTTGGGAAATGCCTGATTATGGTTTGTTTGATCTAAATGTGAAATATAATTTCATGCTTGGGGGATTAAATGCTACACTGTATGGGAATGTCCAAAATGTATTTAATACTGAGTATTTTTCTGATGCAACTGATGGTACAACTCATGATTGGAGATCTTCTTATGGTTTTTATGGTTTTGGTCGTACCGCGTCAATGCGTTTAAAAGTTAAATTCTAATATATAAAACTAAGATAGATGAAGAAGTTATTATTATATATAGGATGTGCCGTAGCAATGTTATCGGCTTGTGATCCTAACGATGAATTTATTGATACATTAGATACTGAAGCTAAAGCTGCTGGTATTGATATTCCAAAAAATGAATCATACACACTTACCGCTGACGATTATGATATAGTTGAAAAAGGTAATTATGATAATTTTGATTCTGATGAAGAAGCTGCTGAATTAGTTCCAACTATTCTTGCTGAAAGATATGCTGCTAACAGCTCTGATGGTAAATTTGAAATAAGAGTTTCATATAATATTTATGTTGGAAGTCTAAAATACCTTAGGGATATTGTTGATTTTAAAGAATATGCCGCGGCTCTAGAAACTTACGAATTAGATTCGGATGATTTTGATTCAATGGGTGAAGAATATGGAGAACCTGGGGACTATGATAATTTTGATTATAAAATGGATATCCCTTCATATTTAACCCCATTCTTATTGGCTAAATATCCTGATGCTGTAGCTGATGACGAAGTTTTGATTATTTATGACTATTACGCTGGAGGGGGAGTTTCTCTAGTTAAATCAGATGTTTATGGTTTCGACGGAAGTGTATGGTCAAATACCAAAACAGCTCCAGAGGCACCTGCTGATGTTGAACTTTATGAGTTGATATATTCTGATTACAATGAAATGGGTAATACGAGCGATGATGATAGTTTTACTACTGTTGATAAAGCTGAGTACTTTTTACCAATTCTGTTGACTCAAAAATACCCTTATGCAAAATCTGGCGATAAAGTAGCTTTCATATTTATGGATGGAGGTGATTTTGCTGGAGAAGAGTATACTTTTGATGGTACTGTTTGGGCTGCTTATCAGTCAACTATAGTTTCTTCAGCACCATTTAAGTTTGATGGTACTGTTTGGACGGTTATTCCGCCAATTAAATTTGTTATAGTTGATGCAGTTGGTGATGCAATTATTTTCAGAGGAGCTGAAGGTAATGGGGCAATGATTGATGAAGACTATGCTCTGGTAGGTAATGGATATTACAAAAATTTCGATGTACGTGCAGGCAAGGCAGAAGAAACTGAGGCGGTTCGTATTGAAAAATTGTCTAAGATCATAAAAAATAAATATGATGATTTGGCTTTAGATCAAGTTTACTTTATTCAATATGAAGTTTATGCAGGTAATGAAGGTATTGAATCTCAAGATTCCGATGGTGACGGATTATGGGATGTTTATCTAAAAGCTGTTGAAGATAATTAACAGGATAGAATATGACAGTCAGCCCGAATCCATTGGATTCGGGCTTTTTTATGCAGTAATAATAAATCACTTTAGATTATATTTGTTTCTTTTTTAGTCTGTGAGAGTTGACTCTGGCTTAGAGTATTTATTTGTTTTTATTAGCAGGACTTTGAAGAAGCTAACTTGTTGTTAGGGTAGTTAAGGGTTGTAAATGGAATATAGATTGGATCGGTGGTGAAGTTCAGAATTAATAAAATGCTATAGAAGCGATGTGTTTATTGTATAGGTCAGTGTAAATAATTAAAAAGCTTAGAGGGTTAAATAAATAAGTAGAGAGCATAAAAAAAAGCTTGTTTTCTTTTGAAAGCAAGCTTGTATGATTGTTTATTAGTTGTTTTACCGCTTCAATAGTTTTTTTGTTATTCTACTTCCGTTCGAAGAGATAAAGGTCACAAAATACATCCCTTTTGGTAATTTACTAATGGAGATTTTTGTGTCAGGCGATTTAATTTCCATGATGTTTCTTCCAGTTAAATTCGAGATGTACATCGATTCTACATCCTTCATATTTGTCAATCGAATTTCATTAACAGCAGGATTTGGATAGAAAGACGGAGTAGCTTTTCTAAATAAATCATTAATTCCAGTTATTACCTCAGTTGTAAAGGTCCAGTCTTCATCAGAAGAAATCCCTTCAAAAGCAACTCCATTATCGCTAATAAAAGCATTCTCATCTATTAGAACAGAATACTCTGTACCACTCTCTAATTCTTCTGTAAGTTGAATTGTAACTATTTCCCCATCAAAGGTTGTTGTTGAAGCTGGAATACTCATGATTTCATCACCATCGGTTTGAATTGAGATATTTCCATTTCCAGCTTGAACATTTTTATCAAAAGTAATTTCCAATTCTGTATTGATTGGAATATTTACACTGTTATCTATTGGTGTAAAATCAGAAATTACAGGAGGAGTGTATGTCGCAGTGAAATTCCAAATGGTTTTATTCGAAATTCCATCGAATGCGTTTGATGAAGCGTCTGTAATGGCACCACTTTCTATTGTTACGTAGTATTTGGTACCTTCTTTGAATATTGCTTCAGGATTAACAAGTACTGTATTGTTTGTGAAGGAGACTCTTGGATTGTTCACAACATTTAAAGTCTCGAATTCGCTGTCATCCTCAAAATGTCTGATGCTGATACTTCCAGTTCCTTCTTGAACTTCTTCGGTAAAAGAAATGCTAAGATTGCCTGTTAGCAAAACTGCCGTGGATCCATTTTCAGGACTGTAATTCGTTGTTGCAGGACTATTACTATCCGTAACCCAAATAGTATTTACCCACTCTGAGTGATCTATAAATGGATTTCTGTTTCCTTGAATCGTATAAACTTTTTCGTTTCTTGCTTTTTCGGCATCGTC
>JAESUW010000057.1 GCA_016760525.1 Labilibaculum sp. | reverse complement strand
GTATTGGTTTTGCTATTGAAATAACGAATACTTGATACAAAACTACTCTTTATTATTAGATGTTGCATAAGCAAGTTCAAAAACACGGCTTTCTTCTTGCGCAAGTTCTAAATCAATTATTTCATAAGCACTTTTATCTGCTAAAAGTTTTTTGGTTAATAAATGATTTAAATGATGAGATCCTGCATGTGCAGTATATTCACCAATAATTGTATATTCTAATAAACTCATGTCCCCAATAGCATCCAAGATTTTATGTCTTACAAATTCATCGTGATATCTTAGACCTTCTGGATTAATTACTTTATTATCATCAATTGCTATTACATTATCCAAAGAAACTCCTTGAGCCAAACCAACGGCTTGAAGGGATTGTAAATCATGCAAAAAACCAAAGGTTCTTGCTCTTGAGATATTCTCTTTATATTCTTCTAGTGAATAATCCAATCTATAGGCTTGTTTTCCAATAACAGGATGTTCAAAATCAATAGAAAAATCATAAATAATATGAGAAGAAGGTTTTAAACATACTCTTTTACCTTCAGGTGTTGTAACTTCTACTTCTTTTTTTATCTTAATTACTTTTTTTGAAACATCCAGTTCTTTAATACCTGCTTCATCTAATAACAAACAGTACCCAGAAGAGCTTCCATCAAGTGCAGGCATTTCATCATTGTCTACAATAATTCTTAAATTATCAATTCCATAAGCATAAATTGCTGATAATAAGTGTTCAATAGTGGAAATTACAACACCTTCTTTTCCGATAACCGTTGCCATTTTTGTATCCACAACATTTTCAACTTTTAAAGGAATAGAAACACCTTTATCGCTGCGATAAAAAACAATTCCCATATCTGCATCTAATGGTTCTAGAATCATTTTTACGGCAACACCTTTGTGTAAACCAATTCCTACTATTTCTACTTTTCGCCCTATTGTTCTTTGTCTCATTTATTATTTATCACTTTCTTTGCTTCATCAATTACATCAAATATTCTGCTTTTCATCCAAGTTTTATCCATCCACTCTAAAGGATTAACTTCAATACCTTGAACTAAAACTCCAAAATGTAAATGATCACCTAATACAGCACCTGTGGTTCCTGTATTAGCTATTTGCTCACCTGCTTGTACATAATCACCTACATTAACATTTGTAGCACTTGTATGTGCATATAAGGTTTGTAAACCTAAAATATGGTCAATTATAACAGTATTTCCGTAAATTCCTAAATAATCATTAAAAATCACGCGTCCAGGGTTTGATATTTTAATAGGAGCTCTTTTATATGAAGCCCAATCCATACCTAAATGCCAAGCTTCATCAATTTTTTGTCCATCTAAATAATAATGCCGTCTGTTAGCAAAAGAGGCAGCTGTTGCTGAGTTTTTTAAGCGTTTAAATGCTTTTAACTCTATTTTAGAAATCATTTCTTTATTCATTTATTTTCTAGAAACATCTTCAATGCTTTTTACATTGCTAGCTCTTAAAATATTATTACCTTCTACAAAAATTTCTTCTAAAGAAGTTGGAACATTATAAGAACTCGTTTCTAATACATTTACCGTTACATTTTTAATAAAAGAGGAAGAAATATTTATCTTTGAATCTTTCATTTTTAATTTTCTTATATATAGAGGAATTTTTGTTTTTACAAGATTGTTTGCTTTATCACTTGCAACTAATGTAACTTTTGTAAATTCTTTTACATCTACAGGCCAAGCAATTAAAGCTATATAATATCCTTCTTTATAAAAAGGAATTAATTCAAAGCGTTTTTGATTTGAAAAAGAGATATAAGCATCTTTTAAATTTTCATCATTAACTTGGGCWATAACAATAGCWGAACCRCCTCTTCTAATGGCATAAGAATTTGAAATAATATTAACCTGAGGTCTTTTTTTATCAATATTAACAGTAAACTCTTTAATACTTTTATTTCCCTCYAAAAAATTCCATTTAGAATCATCAATRGCTTCAACTAAAATTTTTAYAACTTTTCCTTTAAAAAACATATCTAAAGCAGGAGGTGCGATTTTTAGATTTAATATTTTTTCAGGATTTCCGCTAATGACAGGGCGTGGCAACACATCGAAAAGATATTCATCGGAAAAAGAAAATTTGGCTTTGTAGCTTTTCTTATTCAGTGTATAAAAAATATTTGTTCCAATGGAATTCAATCTACAAGCCGCTTCAATACCCGGAACTTCCTCTTTCAATCCTGGCGCCACAGCTCCGCTGACTCTGGGATAACTCTCCATCTTATCCGAAGATTTATCAAATTTAAAGTTTTCATGGACAGTATAAATCCGATTGGCATCTGGATAAAATCCATCGTAGCTGTAGTAATAAAATACCTCAGCTAAAAGTAAAATGCCAAATGCAAGTCCGGTGGCTAATGATATAATACGCGTGGTAGTGTGTTCGCCTTTTAGAAATAACCTTCGGTAAGCTAGTTTGAATGAATTCATAAATGAATATTTTATTCTTAATTAATTTTTCTTTTTACTCATACCTCAAACTCTCCACAGGATTCCTGCTTGCTGCTCTCCACGATTGAAACGAAACAGTAAGCAAAGCAATTCCCATGGCAATAACTCCTGCTAAAGCAAAAATCCACCAACTGAGTTCTGTTTTGTAAGCAAAGTTTTCGAGCCATTTGTTCATGGCATACCAGGCAATTGGGCAGGCTATAACGAAAGCAATTGCTACCCATTTTATGATGTCATTATTTAGTAATTTTACAATTTCGAATGTTTTGGCACCATTTACTTTTCTGATTCCAATTTCTTTCGTGTGAGTTTCAACCAGAAAAAACGTAAGACTGATTAAGCCAAGGCACGAAAGCAAGATTGAAATAATAGTAGCGAAGTTCAAAATGCTTTGGAACTGTTTTTCTTTTTTGTATAAGGCTTCCCAAGATGCATCCATGAATTTTATCTCCAGAGGAAATTTAGGGGATAGTTTTTCCCAAAGATTTTTGAAGGCAATTATGGATTGATCAAAAGCTCTGCTGTTTTTTGTATTTAGCTTGATGTAGGCTACTTGGTCGGCATCACCAGCACTTCTAAATCCCACAGGTCGAATTGGAACATGCATCGATTCAAAATTAAAATCTTTAATTTCTGCAATTATATCTTCGTTTTTTGTTCCATTAAAGTTTAAAAGTTTTGCATCTTCCAATTGATCGATATTGAATTTTTTTATGGCTGATTGATTCATAATCCAATCTCCTGATTTGAACGAATAGTCATTAAATTGTATTCCTCTAATTAACTCGATACCAAAAAAGTTGAAAAAGTTGGGACTAACAAAAAAGTTTGCAAAACCAACTGCTTGCTCTTTTCCTTTATTGATCATCATTCTTCCCCAATTTGCTTGATTATACCCAAGTAATGCAGAGGAGAAAGTTAATTCTTCTACACCCGGAATTTTTCTTAACTCATGTTTAAAGGCATCAATATTTTCAATTAGCTGATCGTTTGTGTTTGTGTAAATGATGTTTTCTTTTTTGAATCCGGGATCTAAATTACTTAAGTAAGTATTTTGTTTATTAATGAATAATACACTTATAATGAGTATGATTGAAATGGTGAATTGAAAAACCAGTAATGAGTTTCGGAGATAATATTTGTTGTAGGTGCTGCTGTTTTTCAATAGTAAACTTGCTTGATTTTTGCTTAGTGTAATTCCGGGGAGTAAGCCTGTTGCTAGAAAAGTGAAAAATAGGATTGATAGGAAAATTGCCAGATTCCAGCCAGAGTAAATATCCGACAGAGTAAAACGTGAATTGGTAAAATGATTTAGTCCACTTAATAAAAAATCAGTAAGAATAAAGATTATAAAAGTGGTGAAAAGAAGAACTAAAAGAGATTCAGTAGATATCAATTCAATTATTTTTCTTCTTTTGCTCCCCAATACTTTAAGGATACCAATGTTCCGAAGTCTATTCAATTTTTGTGCCGTTACCAAATTGATGTAGTTAATACAAGCTAAAAATAAAATTAAAAATCCTACGATTTGAATGATTGTTAAAGTGAGGTGATTTCCATGTTTTATAATTGTTAGCTCGGGTAAATCACAATAGCAATTAGTGAATGGCAGAAAGTCATATTTAATATTATTCTTTGAATCATCCGGAACATTATTGAGTGAAATGTTGTGTAGTTTTTCTCTTACATATTCAATATCTACATTTTCAGGAATACTAAAAAAAGCAGCATAATTCTGAGTTCCCCAGTATTTAATATTATTAATATACCAACTGATTTTATAATTCGTTTGACTTGACAAAACAGCCTCAAAATTCCATGAGCAATTGTGAGGTAAATCTTTTATAACAGCTCCAATTTTCAGAATTTCATTTTGCAAATTCGTCGCATTGTATTTTACTGTTTTACCAATAGGATTTTCATTACCAAATATTTTCCTAGCTATGGATTCCGTTAAAACAATTTGGTTTGTATTGTATAGTGCAGTTGCAGGATTTCCGTAAACAGCTTCGAATTGAAATACTTTAAAAAAACCAGAATCAGCAACCAATAAGTTCTCAATTTTAAAATTCACATTGTTGTATTCCAGAAATACTTGTGGCGACCATTCGTGTTGAGCATAGGTAATGTGTGAAATTTCAGGGATCTCTTGTCTGATGTGCTCAACCATTTTAGCAGAAATATCCGGATCCTCATAATTCAGTATTGTAAAAACATGATCAATATTCGGAATGAATTTATCGATTGTATTTTCTTTATGCACAAACGAAAAAATCAGCAAACTTATGGCAATACCCAATGCAAGACCTGCAATATTAATACTCGTTACAAGTTTGTTTTTAAGCAGATTTTTTACGGATAATTTGATGTTGTATAGGTTCATACGTTGTATAAATTATTCATTACTAATTGTATTTTACTCATACCGCAAACTCTCCACTGGATTACGAGTCGCTGCTCTCCAAGCCTGAAACGAAACGGTAAGCAGAGCAATTCCCATGGCAATGACTCCTGCCAGGGCAAATATCCACCAGCTTAGTTCTGTTTTGTAAGCAAAGTTTTCGAGCCATTTATGCATGGCATACCATGCAATGGGGCAGGCAATCACAAAGGCAATAGCTACCCATTTAGAAAATCCTCTGTTTAGCATACTTATGATTTCGTAGGTTTTGGCACCATTAACTTTGCGAACACCAATTTCTTTTGTGCGTTGTTCTGCCGAGAATATTGCAAGTCCTAAAATTCCAAAACAAGATATTGCAATAGCCAATAGTGCAAAGAGGCCAATCGTTTTAGCAAAACGTTCTTCTTTTTCATACATCTGATCAAACCAATCATCGAAGAATTGATATGTAAGAGGATAGGCTGGCATAATTTCTTCCCATTTTTCTTTTATTGTTTTAATTGCTGAGGGAAAACTATTTGCCGCAATTTTTATATTGAGCTGATAATAATTACTATTCTCAACAAATAAAATGCAGAGAGGTTCTATTTTATTGTGCGAAGATCCGTATTGAAAATCATTCACAACGCCAATAATCTCCAGACCTCCATCTCGATAATTGTTAAATCTTTTATTTTCCAGATTTGTAAATTCAAAGAAATTGTAGAATGATTCATTAATCATACAAACTTTTCCGTAATCTCCGGGCTCTAAGTTTCGACCTTTTACAATCTTAAATTGAAAGGTTGAAATAAAGGCCGTATCAACAATTAAGCAAGGAACACTAATTTCTTTATCAGTATTCTCAATACCTGATCCCATTGTGAAATTGATATGCCCGGGAACACCATTTGTGAGTGAGATATTTTTAAAAAAAGGATAGTTACTTAATTCACTAACTAATAATTGAGCATTTGATTTTTCTTTTTTAGGGAGGTAGGGCATAGAAAGGCAAAGCAAATGTTCTTCCGCAAATCCAGGATTTTTATTTTTGACAAATGAAATTTGTTTTTGCACAATCAATAAACAAATCATTAGGACAACTGAAACCGTAAATTGAAAAATGATAAGTGCATTGCGAAAATAGGATTGATTTCTGCCTTGGGTGCTTGTTTTTTTAATAATATCATTCAGATTCGATTTGGATAAAACAAGAGCCGGCACTAAACCGATAAGGCAACCTATAATAAAAATACACACAAGTAAACCCAACAAAACAGAGGTATCGAGCAAGCTGTAAATATTAATGGAAGAACCAAATACGGAAGTATATAAAGGGGATAAGGCATAAACCAAAACAATAGATAAAATGAAAGCAATTGCAGATACGATTACCGATTCAATAATAAAATGAACAAATAAATCGGAAGTGGATGCTCCAAAACTTTTCTTGATACCTGTCGTTTTATTTCGCTTATTTTGTTGTGCCAGTGCTAGGTTTATGTAATTAACCACAGCAAGCATTAAAATAATGAATGCAATTGCAATAAGTAATTTTAGAAGTTCAGGGTTTCCTCTTTTTGAGTGACTTCCAATAGTGGAGTCATACAAATACATGGTTTTAATAGGAAGAAATCCAATTTTATTAATATATGGTTTTAATGAACCGAGTTTAGAATTTATTTTTTCACTTAGAACACTACGATCGATGTCCGCCCCAATAAGGGCATAGATTCTAAATTCCCAGCGATGAGTACTTTTATCAGAGTATTTTTCACAACTAAATGAGAATTTAAAATCATCATTTTCAGCATTTAATAATAAACCAGCAGATATACTGGAATTAGCAGGGAAATCCTTAATTACCCCTGTTATTGTCAAAAGATTTGTTCTTTCAAATAAGATTTCCTTTCCAATGGGATTTTCCGAACCAAATAATTGTTTGGCCTTACTTTTTGTAATAATTGCCGAATTGATATTTTCAAATGGCTTTGATGGATTTCCAGATAGAAAAGAAGTCGAGAATAAATTAAAAAAATGATTATCAACAGACATGATATCAGAAATGCGAAATGCCTTGTTGCCAATATTGATATTTGTTGGGCTTGTTTCCCGTTGCACCAAGCATGCATCTTCAAATTCAGGAAAGGTTTCTAATAATATATCTTTTACCCGATAATCTATATTACTGGAATTTTTATTCGAATCAATAATTCGAACAATACGATCAGCATTTTGATGATAGCCATCGTAGGAATACTCTTGCAGCAAAAATAAAGAGATAGCCAAACAGACAGATATTGCAAAAGCAAATCCAACTACATTGATCAAAGTGAATTTTCTATCTGAAAAAAGACTTTTTAAAGCTGATTTTATGTTGTATGCTATCATGGAATGTGTTTATTGCTGTTTGTGTTTTCTTTTATAGTAATTCCTGTGTTTTTTGAAACAATTATTTACTCCTACCGCAAACTCTCCACCAGATTCCTACTTGCCATCCGCCACGATTGAAATGAAACCGTAAGCAGAGCAATTCCCATGGCAATGACTCCTGTTAAGGCAAAAATCTACCAATAAAGTTCTGTTTTGTATGTGAAATTTCAGAAACTACAAAGCGTGATCTTCAATCAAACTCTCTTCCATAACAACTTTCCCGTCAAAAAGATTAATGATTCGGTGGGCATAGCCAGCATCTTGAATGGAGTGAGTTACCATGATGATTGTTGTTCCTTCACGGTTTAGTTCGGTAAGCAGTTCCATTACTTCCTGACCATTTTTCGAGTCCAGATTACCCGTTGGCTCATCGGCAAGAATTAGTCCTGGGTTGGAAACCACTGCCCGGGAAATTGCCACACGTTGCTGCTGTCCGCCGGATAATTGCTGAGGATAGTGTTTTGCTCGATGACTCATGTTCATTCGTTCCAGCACTTTGTTCACCATCTCTTTTCGGGTTTTATTGCTGATGCGCTGATAAACCAATGGCATTTCAACATTTTCGAATACATTCAACTCATCAATCAAGTTGAAACTTTGAAATACAAAACCAATGTTTCCTTTTCGCAAATCGGTACGTTGACCTTCCTTTAAACCTGCAACTTCAGTGTTGTTGAAAGTGTATTGTCCTTCTGAAGGATTATCGAGCAAACCCAGAATGTTCATCAAGGTAGATTTACCACAACCCGATGGTCCCATAATGGCAACAAATTCGCCTTTGTTAATTTTCAGAGTTACATTGTTAAGAGCCAAAGTCTCAATTTCATCCGTTCTAAATACTTTGCTTAGGTTTACTGTGTTAATCATAGCTATCTAATTTTAGAATTTGTAATTTGTTTTACTGTGTAATTTACTAATTCGTATTTTTAAGTTCAATACATGAGTATTATTTAAAATCAATCCGTTCATTATCTCCGAAAGTATCATAGCTGGAGGTAATTACTTTTTCTCCTTCCTGCAATCCTTCCARYACCTCGAAATATTGAGAATTCTGTCTGCCKATTTTAATRTTTCGTTTGGTGGCAAATYGCCCCGATTCATCCAAAACAAACACCCATTGTCCGCCGGTGCTTTGGAAGAATCCCCCACGAGCCAACAGCGTAGCTTCAACCGCTTGTCCCAATTCCAGTTTAATGTGATAGGTTTGTCCGGTACGCAAATTTTCCGGCGATTTTCCATCGAAAATCAGATCTACCTTAAAACGACCATCCCGAACCTCAGGATATACTTTTTTAGTCTTCAGAATGAACTCCTGATCGTGCCGCAGGAATGAAGCAGCTAATTCCCTGCGAACCCGGTCAATATAATGTTCATCGACTTTGGCACTCACCTTAAAATTATCAAGAATATGAAGCTGACCTATTCTCTCACCACGACTAATTGATTGACCAATTTCAATATCCAAACTTCCCAATTGTCCATCAGCCGGAGCTTTAATATTCAAATTATCCAGTCGTTCCCGAACCATTTCAAGGTTTTGTTTCATATTATTCAAGCTGCTATTCATTTGTATTTTCTGATTCTCCCGAAAGATTGAATCCTGAACCATGCGCTGATATCGTAACTGACGATCTTGTAATGATAAGTCATAATCTTCCTTCGATCTTAGGTAGACTTCTTTGGAGACAAATCCCTTTTCGAATAAAAGCAAGTTTTGTTCATATTGTCTTTTTTGTCGAATAATATCGGTGTCGATGCTAAGGATTTGTTGTTTATTGCTGATTTTTTGTTGTTCCATATTAATCAGCGTATTTCGTAATTCATTTGCCTGATAGGCAAGTGACGACTCGGTATTCAGAATTTGCAATTTAAGATCGTTGTTAATCAGTCTAAGAATTACATCACCTTTTTTTACCAATTCACCTTCATCAATTAATTTTTCAATTACTTTTCCACCTTCTTCAACATCCATGTAAATGGTAGTTTTGGGTTCAACAGTTCCAATAATTGAAATATAGTCCTTAAACTCTGCCTGCGATACTTCTGCGATAGTCAGTTTATCGAGTTCGGCACGATAGGTAGAAGTAGAACTGCTCAATATCAACCACACTATAAAACCAAGAAAGATTACCCCTAGAAGGATATAAATATGTTTGGTTTTGAAACCTTTCTTTGCTTCTATTTTACGATCCATTGACATGTTATACTATTTAAATTTCTATATGATAGGGTATAATGCCGATACATATTTTAAAGATCTGTAATAAACGCAGTGAAGTTATCGATCAATTTAAATAGTAATCGGTATTTAATCTGTTCTTTAGGCATTGTATATCCAATCCTGTGCCAAGGCTTGCAAGACTCCTATTATTAGCTGTTTATGTTGTGGTGATAAAATCGAAGTGTAAAAAAATTAGACAATCGTTGTCTAATTTTTTGAAAAGCTTTTTACTTTAGATAAAAATTAGATATTGTTCCATTGAGAATCTAATGTCTCATTTCTTACATCTTAAAAAATATGAAAGAGGCCAAAATTTTAATTGTCGATGATAATAAAAGCATTTTGAGTGCTTTGGATTTGTTATTGAATGGAAGTTGTAAAAAAGTAAAATGCTTACCGGGTCCAAATACTTTACTTTCGGAATTGAAAAAAGACAATTACGATGTTGTGCTTTTGGATATGAATTTTAAAGCAGGAATTAATACCGGAAATGAAGGGATTTATTGGCTGAGTCAAATTTTGGAATACAATTCAGGAATGAGTGTTGTGATGATTACTGCTTATGGAGATGTTGAGTTGGCTGTAAAAGCAGTTCGATCGGGAGCTGTCGATTTTGTATTGAAACCATGGGAGAACGAAAAAATGCTGACCACTATCGAAATGGCATGGAAACTAAGTCATTCCCGAAAAGAGGTGAAGAATCTTCGTTTGAAGGAAAGTGAATTAATCGCTGAAATAAACCGAAATAAAAACCACATAATTGGCACATCAACAGCATGGGAAAAAGTAATGGATGTAGTTCGGAAAGTTGCGGGAACCCATGCAAATATTTTAATAACCGGAGAAAATGGAACTGGAAAGGAATTGGTTGCCCGGGAGATTCATCGCCTGTCCAACCGAAGCCAGAATGTGATGGTTACCGTTGATATGGGATCTGTTGCCGAAAATTTGTTCGAGAGTGAATTGTTCGGGCATAAAAAAGGAGCATTTACCGATGCAGGAACCGATCGGATGGGAAAAATTGAAGCCGCAAATGAAGGCACACTTTTTCTCGACGAAATTGGAAATTTATCCATGCCAATGCAAGTGAAATTATTATCGGTATTGCAGAACAGGGCACTAACCCGATTGGGTGAAAATTTGCCTGTAGATATTGATTTGCGATTGGTTTGTGCGACCAATTGCAATTTGGCAAAAATGATAGCAGAAGGTCGTTTTCGGGAGGATTTGCTCTATCGGATAAATACCATACAAATTGAATTGCCACCCTTGCGCGATCGTATTGCTGACATTCCTGAATTGGTTGCATTTTTTGTAAATCTTTATACCGAAAAATACAACAAGAAAGGCTTACAAATATCATCAGATGCAATTGCTAAACTAGAAGCTTACCGATGGCCCGGAAATGTGCGTGAATTGCAGCACGCAATCGAAAAAGCAGTAATTCTTAGCGACACACATTTAATTGGGACAAGAGATTTTGTCTTTAAAATAGATGAATTTTCGGCTGTAGAGGCTTATGGCGGAACATTGGAAGATATGGAGAAACAGTTGATTCTGGGAGCAATCGAAAAGCAAATGGGGAATTTGTCTGCCGTATCGGCCCAATTAGGAGTAACCCGTCAAACATTGTACAATAAAATAAAAAAGTATGGTTTATAGACATTACAATTCAGCTTTGTTTGTGCGACTGAGTATTGTGATTCTTTTCGCCATGCTAATTGGCTGGTTTTTATCACTGAAATCCTATTATATTGCTTTACCTATTCTCTTGGCCGAAATTGTTTTGGTATTGCAATTTATTCGTTTTCTGAATAAAACGCACAAGCAGATGAACTATTTTGTTCAGGCCATAAAAAATGAAGATACCACCTTACGTTTTCCCATTAAAACCGGCAATGCAATTATTAACGAATTGCATCAAAGTTTAAACGAGCTGAATGGAATTTTGCAGGAAGTGCAAGTGAAAAGTAAAATTAAGGAGAAATATTTTGGAGAAATACTTCAAAACATTGCAGCCGGAGTTATAGTTCTTACCGGAGATGGTTATGTTACGGATGTGAATTCTGCAGCCTTGGAATTACTCGGATTGCATACTTTTACACATATTAAGCAACTTGATAAAGTCGATTCAAAATTCACTTTAGGTCTTTCTGAACTAAAAAACCGGCAGAAAAAAGTATTGGATCTGATCTTAAAAAAGGAACGGATACAGGTGATTTCAAGATGTTCGGTAATTCGCCTGGAAAATGAAGATGTAAAGCTAATTACCTTACAGGATATCCGGGGAGAACTGGAACGTAAGGAAATTGATGCATGGGTAAAACTGATTAGAGTACTGAGTCACGAAATAATGAACTCATTGGCTCCGGTTACTTCTATTTCTCAATCCTTACAAAGAATTTGGGAACAGAAATTGGGAGCTATATCTGATGTATCACAGGATATTCATGTAGAAAAAACCATTAACGGATTGGGCGTGATTACCGAAATGAGTGAGGCACTTATTCGATTTGTTCAATCGTATCGGGTATTGTCCAAGGCACCAGAGCCTAAGTTGGATACCATTGATGCACATTCTTTTTTCGACCGCTTGAATATTCTATTATCTCCCATAAGAGAGAGCTTTTCAGGAAATCTGCTACTAAAACCACCCGTTAAAAATTATCATTTTATTGCTGATGAACAAATGATGGTTCAGGTAATTATTAATCTGGTAAAAAATGCAGCAGAAGCTTTCGAAGGACAGACTTCCGGATCAGATTCCAATGCAAACATAAGCGTGACTTCAATTAAAAAGGGTGAAATTACCGAAATAAGGGTGAGCGATAATGCTAGTGGTATTGATGAAGAAATTGCAGATGAAATTTTCATTCCCTTTTTTACCACAAAAGAAAATGGATCAGGTATTGGCTTGAGTTATTCCCGTCAAATTATGCGTGCCCATGGCGGAAGTCTTCTTTGCCGTTCGAAAGTTGGAGAAACCGTGTTTACGGTGAGGTGGTAGATTAATGAATAATTATCAATGTGTGAATTGTTATATTGATTATTGTTGTTGTTCGAATTTCATTACATTTAACATTATTTATTTAAATAATTTCAGTTTCTATGTCATCAGCAGGTCATGTTTTCGATATGATTCGAAGAATTAGAGGCAACAAAGCAGAACTTCATTCTCAGAAACAGGGTTTCCGTGATAATATCGAGATTAAAGAAAAGCGAAGAACATTTCTTCGTTTTAAAAAAGTATCTGATTCAGAATTAAAAAGTATTAAAGGAAAAATTAGGGTAAAGGCTCAACAGGAAAATAGACGCGTTTTTATTATCGCAATTAGCGTCACGGTTTTGTTTGCGCTAGGCTACGCTTGGTTGCTGTTTCTAAGGTAGAAAAAGATATAAATTTTATTGATTATCTCCGATTTTAATCGGAGCTTTTGAAGGAAAATAAATGATTACATTGAAACCACTCACCCTCGAAAATCTCACTCCATTCTACAAATGGATTAAAGATGAGGAAGCAATAATTTATTCCTTATCAATATTTCAGGGAATGAAAACCGATCAACAGATTAAAGATTGGTACACACAATCAATAATAGACAAGAGGAACAACAATCACGGAATTTTTGTGGATGGTGTTTTTGTGGGTTATGCAGGAATTTCCGGAATATCGAATATCAATAAATCAGGAGAATATTTCATTTTTATAGGCGATAAGAATTATTGGGGAAAGGGAATTGGTACCCAAGTAACCCAAATGATGGTGAAAATAGGCTTTGAAGAATTAGGCTTAAACCGAATCATGCTGACCGTTTCGGTACCCAACATTGCCGGCGTAAAAGCATACAAGCGAACAGGTTTTGTTTTGGAAGGTCGGTTTCGGGAAGCCGCATTACGCAATGGTGAGTTTCATGACAAGCTTGTAATGTCGATCTTAAAATCGGAATGGAAATCGTAGGAACACAACCTGTCGGCACATCAGGTGCATAAATTGGGATGATTCTGCATTGTCGAAAGAATACACAAATGCTTAGGCCATAGTTTGATTCAGCAGAAATCAATATTTTTCAGGTAATTATACCAACACATTCCTTTACATTTTCTAACTTGGTAAATAACAGCAAGTGCATTTCGAAATAGAAGAGCACCTCTTATATGGTTTTATATACAAAATTGCACTCTCATATAATGCCGGTATGTATCTAAAAATCAGTCATAAACGAAGTGAAACGAATAAGTAATTTTAGATACTAATCGGTATTAGCTAATATGATTCATATGAAGAAGATCGATCTAAAGAAAAAATACAAGCCGTATTATTCCGAACGCAAAGGGAATATCTCTATTGTTGAAGTTCCAGACTTTCGGTATTTGCAATGTGAAGGACAGGGGAATCCAAATACATCCGAAGATTATAAAAATGCAATTGAAGCTCTGTTTGCCCTATCGTACAAAATTAAATTTGCCATTCGGGAAAGTAAAGAAGTCGATTATGGTGTTATGCCTCTTGAATGCTTGTGGTGGATGGATAATATGGAAGAATTTTCGAAAGAGAAAATCGACGAATGGAAATGGTCAGCCATGATTATGCAACCTAATTTTGTAACCAAGGAGATTGTGCTATTGGCAAAAGACGAACTGATTGAAACAAAAGATTTGCCATATCTGGCAAACATTGAATTGATTGATTATACCGATGGCCTGTCTGCGCAGATCATGCACATAGGTTCTTATGCTGATGAAGCTCCAAGCATAGATAAATTGCATAAATACATTGCTGATAATGGCTTCAAACGAAGCGGTAAGCACCGCGAAATTTACCTGAATGATCCTCGAAGAACTGCTTCCGAAAACCTAAAAACAATTATTCGCCAACCCATTGTGAAATTGTAATTACCACTAAAAGGACAAATGATGTGTTTTTATTACTAAAGCAGGGAACAATTGATTGCATCCAATACAATGATTATTCAAACATAGAAGGATATCCTTGATTTTGGACATCCTCGTTTACAAGAAATATTTTTAAACCATCATTTGTTTTCATCTAATGGATTTTTAATCTCTTTTGGGTTTAATTCCCCAAGGATTATTTACTCACATAATATTTTTCAAAAAAAATCCCCTGAACCATTACGATCCAAGGGGCAGTCAACAAATTTAATATTTTAATGGCCGAAGCCTTTTTATTATCAGGAAAGGGTAAATTCTTCTTGTTTAGAATAATAAGTGCGAATCTATGAAAAATACAGCAAATCATAACTATGAATTATGAAAATTATGAAATTCATAGTCGAAATTAAACTTGGCATCTTTGACACTTGGTCTAATTTATCATATTTACTATCTTAATCTATTTTTTCAAAATTTGAGATGTTGTTTTTGCTAAACAACATTAGAATTTAAAATATCTTTAATAAAGAACTCCCTCTATCATATTATCGGTAAAATCTAAATTTGTGGTTCTTAACTGAATTTATTCTAAATATAAACAACATATTCCGATGAGTATATCTTAAACCCCCTTCACATCCCGCAATCGTTTGTTCTCAGTGGGTATTCAGAGCTTTTTGTCTTTAATGTTTGAGTGGCTTTAGCTCTAACAGTAAACATAACCTTGATCATTAAGTGTTAGAATTCATATATTTATTTAGTAATTGATAATAAAGCTTAAGACTAAATATATGAGCAAGGCTAATAAAAACGACAATTCAAGAAGAAATTTTCTGCAAAAATTGGGCATAGCAGGGGCAAGTGCTGTTGCAGGATCGGCTTTATTGCTGCAAGGCTGTAATAATTCCAACAAAGCCAGCGGTAATAAAGTGAAAGTTCTTACTGCCGATAATAAATTGGTAGAAGTTGATGTTGCACACTTACAACCCGGAGATAAGATTAAAGATCTTGAATATTTGCAGGACAGAGGCCGTGAGGGAATTCCAGGTAAAAAGTTTGTAATGGTAGTCGATTTAGCGAAATGCAAAAATGCACGAAAGTGCATGAAAGCATGCCAGAGTGCACACCAACTAAAACCTGAAATGCACCATATTAATGTATTGGAGATGGACGATCCTGTTCGCCATACCAGTTATTACATGCCAAAACCCTGTCAGCATTGCGATAACCCACCCTGCGTATCGGTTTGCCCGGTTGATGCTACTTTTAAACGTCAGGATGGAATTGTGTTAATTGACAATGAGCGTTGTATTGGCTGTCGTTTCTGTGTTGCTGCCTGTCCTTATTCGGCACGAAGCTTTAACTGGACCGAACCGAAAGATGCAGAAGAGTTCGCTGAAGTTACCTACGACATGGAATTAAATGTACCTCAAAAAAAGGGAACTGTTACCAAATGTGCATTTAGTGCAGATCGTTTGCGTGTTGGAAAATTACCTTACTGTGTGTCAGCTTGTCCTAATGGAGTGTACTATTTTGGTGATGCTAACGAAGATTTGGTAACCAATGGAACTACGAAGAAAACTGTTCGCTTAAGTGCACTTCTCGACGAAAATGCAGCCTATACTTTAATGCCTGAATTGGGAACAAAACCAAGTGTTTACTATCTGCCTCCGCGCCAAAGCAAAGGATAGTGTATCATCAGTTGTGCCTTTATTTGGTGTATCCCCGGAAAAGGGAGAAAATAAAAAAGGAAGAAAAGACTACTATGGAATATTCACACATTTATTAGATGAATTTTCCCCTTGCAAGGGGAAATACCGATAGGCAAAGGGGTGAAAATTCTAACTCAATAATCAAAACTAATAAACTATTGATAAACTAATCCTATGAATGATACCATAACAAAAGAGAACTTGAACGATGACCAAATCGATCAGGATCTTTTAAAAAATGTAAACTGGGGAAATAAATTTAAGCTGTGGCTGGCTTTCCTTTCAGTATCGCTCATTATTTGTTTGTATTTCTATTATCAACAATTACAACACGGACTGGGTGTAACAGGTCTTCACGACTATGTTTCCTGGGGAATTTATATTTCCAATTTCGTCTTTTTCGTGGCAACCAGTTTAATTGGGATGCTCATTTCATCGGTGCTGGGACTGATGAATGTGCATTGGGTTAAACCCCTTGCCCGAATAGCCGAATTGGTAGCTGTAGCTTTTGCCATAGTGGCCGGGCTTATTATTATTACTGATATGGGCAGGCCTGACCGATTACTGAATGTGTTTATGCATGGCAGGGTTCAATCTCCTATTGTTTGGGACATTGCAGTGATCGTTACCTATGTAGCCATTAGTGTACTTCTATTGTACATTCCGCTTCTTCCGGATATTGCCCTTTGTCGCGATAAGCTGAAAAATGTGCCTAAATGGCAACAGAAGATGTACAAAATTCTTGCTTTGGGCTGGAGCGGGAAAACCAGGCAATTCAAGATCATGAATAATTACACCCGTATTCTTCTGATCCTAATTATTCCAATTGCTCTTTCTATCCATACAGTAACCTCATGGTTGTTTGCCATGACACTTCGTTCCGGATGGGATTCTCCAATTTTCGGACCTTACTTCGTGTCCGGCGCATTTGTAGCAGGTTGTGCCGCGGTGATTATTACCATGTTCTTTTTTCAAAGAAATTTCAAATTACAAAAGTACATTACTACCGATCATTTCGATAGAATGGGTAAGCTGCTTGTTTTGGTTGCTTTGGTATATGTATATTTTAATATCAACGAAATTATCGTTCCCGGATACAAAGCCAATACTGCAGATGCAAAACACGTAGATGAAATGCTTTATGGACATGAATCATTAATGTTCTGGTTGGTTCAATTGGGAGGTTTGGTTATTCCTTTCCTTCTGATTTTATTCAAACCGATGAGAAAGCCTTTGCCACTTACATTGATATCAATAGTTGTATTGGCCGGCGCATGGTTCAAAAGAGTTTTAATTGTGGTTCCTACACAATTGTCTCCTTACTATCCAATTCAGAATGTACCCGAAAAATGGAATCATTATTCCCCAACAGTACCTGAAATAGCAATCACCTTAGCTTCCTTTATTTTGGTTTTAATTATCATGACAGTGTTAGCTAAGTTGTTCCCGGTAATATCAATTTGGGAGGTAAAAGAGGAAATGAACCACAATAAAGAACTAGCCTAATGAAGAATTATAAGCACTATAGACTAATTATTCTGTTTTGTCTATGCTTTTTAGCTGTGGCAAATGTGAATGCTCAAAGCGATTGGCAGCTTACTGCCAAAGAAAATGAAAGTTTGAGCCCTTTCCTATTCGATGATGATATGATTCTGGAAGGAAAAATATCTTACGAGAACTCCTGTACTTCTTGTCACGGAATGCCCGGGCAAGCAGATTATACACCAATGGCACCGTCGCCGGGCGATCCTGCATCAGATCAGTTTCAGTTGCAAAGCGATGGAGCATTGTTTCATAAAATAAAAACCGGACGTGGTACTATGCCTAAGTTCGAAGATGTATTTGCCGATGATGAAACTTGGAATTTAGTTGCCTTTATCAGAAGTTTTAACGAAAACTACAAACAACCGGTACCCGATTTGGGAGGAATCGAAATTCCTGAATACAGTATGAAACTGGCTTTCGATGAAAACATCGATAAATTGGTAGTAAAGGTATTTGCTAAAGAACTGCCACAATCAGATGTAAGTGTTTCCGCTTTTGTAAAAGGGAGCTTTGGAAAATATTTAATTGGAAAAGCTCAAACCGACGAATTGGGAATTGCCTATGTAGATGTAGATCCTACCTTACCAGGCGATGCTGAAGGAAAGCTGGATATTATGGTGAAAGTAACCAAAGGATACGGATTGGCTAAGATGAATGCCAATATGATCATGGCAAAACCTACAGTTAGAAAATCAGCCATCGAAGGTCGTCACATTTGGAGTAATGATAAGAATGCTCCAATCTGGTTAAAGGTAAGTTTCTTCATCACTATTTTCGGCGTTTGGCTTGTCTTGTTTTTTATTGTTATCGGATTACGAGGCATCAACAAAGCCAATAAAGAAGAGGAATAGAGAAGGTATTGATATGTTGGAATTAGGATCGGATAAACACTCCCCTTAAATCCCCGCTGAAAGGGGGATTTTCCAACTTCAAATATTGATCTAGGCAATAATATATACTTACACCTCAATTATTGAATATTCTCCCCTTTAGGGGAGATCCCGACAGGGAGAGGAGTGTAAGATGATTAAAATTTAAAAAAATCAAAATATGAAACTAGCAAGGCGTGATTTTTTAAAGAGTTCGGCAGCAATTGCCGCTGCAGCTGCTGTTGGTGTTGCAATTCCTCAAACACTAAAGGCACAAGCTAAAAAAGCTGAAAAAGGATGGAAATGGGACAAAGCAGTTTGTCGATTTTGTGGAACCGGTTGTGGTATCATGATAGCCACTAAAAATGATAAAATTTTGGCTGTTAAAGGTGATCCTTTAGCACCAGTAAACAGAGGTTTGAACTGTATTAAAGGCTATTTTAATGCCAAAATAATGTACGGTGCCGATCGATTAAAGAAACCATTGTTAAGAGTTGACGACAATGGAAATTTTTCGAAGCAAGGAAAATTTAAAACCGTAAGTTGGGAGCGTGCATTCGACGAAATGGAGACTCGCATAAAAGCCACTATAAAGGAATTAGGACCAACAGGAATTGGAATTTTTGGTTCCGGTCAGCATACTATTATGGAAGGATATGCGGCAGTTAAGCTGATAAAGGCAGGTTTTCGTTCCAATAATATCGATCCAAATGCTCGTCACTGTATGGCTTCGGCTGTAGCCGGATTTATTCAAACATTTGGTATTGATGAACCTGCAGGAAATTACGACGACATGGAAATAACCGATACGGTTGTAACATGGGGAGCCAACATGGCCGAAATGCACCCAATTTTATGGTCGAGAATTACCGAAAATAAATTGAGCCATCCGGAAAGAACCAAGGTGGTTAATCTAACAACTTATACAAACCGTACTTCCGATTTAGCAGATATAGAAATCGTATTTAAACCGAATACCGACCTCGCTATTTGGAATTATATTGCCAACGAAATTGTTTACAATCAGCCGGAATCAATCGACTGGGAGTTTGTGAAGAAATACACAGTGTTTGCAACTGGTTTTGTTGATATCGGTTACGGTATGCGTAAACCCGATCATGCAAAATTCTCTGATAAAGAAAAAGAAACAGTGCGTCACGAAGTAGCTAAAAAACTAAGTGGCGATGAGGGAAAATCATTGGCTTATTTAGGTTACAAAGAAGGTGATGTGATGGAAATGACACATCGCGCTAAAGCGAAAAACCATTGGATTATTGGTTACGAAGATTTTAAGAAAGCATTAAAACCATACGATTTAGATTTTGTTGCCAATATAGCAAAGGGTGATCCCGATGAATCTATGGAAGATTTCAAGAAGAAGCTGAAAGCATTAGCCGATTTATACATCGAAAAGGGCAGAAAGATATGTTCGTACTGGACCATGGGATTCAATCAACATACCCGGGGAACCTGGGTAAACGAACAGGCTTATATGGTACATTTGCTTTTAGGTAAGCAATCGAAACCCGGCAACGGAGCTTTTAGTTTAACCGGACAACCATCGGCATGTGGAACTGCGCGTGAAGTAGGAACATTTGCTCATCGTTTACCAGCCGATTTATTGGTGGCGAATCCGAAACACCGCGATTTTTCTGAGAAAATCTGGAAGATACCAGCAGGAACACTAAATCCTAAAAATGGAAGTCATGTGATGAAAATTCACAGAGACTTAGAAGATGGCTTAATCAAATTTGCATGGATTACTGTATGCAATCCATATCAGAACTCGGCCAATGCCAATCACTGGATTAAAGCAGCCCGAACAATGGATAACTTTATTGTTTGTTCCGATGCCTATCCTGGTATTTCGGCAAAAGTTTCCGATTTAATATTGCCTTCGTCGATGATTTATGAGAAGTGGGGAGCCTTCGGTAATGCTGAACGCAGAACACAGCACTGGATTCAGCAAGTAACTCCGGTTGGTGATTCTATGTCTGATACCTGGCAATTTGTTGAATTGGCAAAACGATTCAAGCTAAGTGAAGTTTGGGGCACACAAAAAGTACCGGGAATAGAAGGCGGTTTGCCCGATGTAATGGAAGGTGCTAAGGCAATGGGCTATTCGCCTGACGATACTTTGTACGATGTACTGTTTGCCAACGAGCATGCAAAGAAATTTGCATGGCCGGATCCAGTTGGAGAAGGTCGCTTAAATACCGAAGCAGAAGGAGATAAACGTGATGTTATAGGTAGCGATGGAAAACCCTTTAAAGGCTATGGATTCTTTCTTCAGAAATACATTTGGGAAGAGTACCGCGAGTTTGGTTTAGGTCATGCTCACGATTTAGCTCCTTTCGATGCCTATCACAGCTGTCGTGGTTTAAAATGGCCTGTTGTTGATGGCAAAGAAACACTATGGCGTTTCAATTCCGATTACGATGTGTATGCAAAAAAGGCAAATACAGGACCTTTTGCATTCTACGGAAAAGCCTTAAAAAACATGCCTCAAGGTTCATTATCTAAGCCCGATATGTCTAAACCTAAGGTTGATTTATCCAATAAAGCAAAAATATTCTTCCGTCCGTATATGGAAGCACCCGAAATTCCAAACAAAGAATATCCTTACTGGTTGTGTACCGGTCGTGTGTTAGAGCACTGGCACTCTGGAACCATGACAATGCGTGTGCCTGAATTGTACCGCGCAGTTCCCGAAGCTTTGTGTTACATCCATCCAAAAGATGCCGCCAAACAAGGATTGGTCGAAGGAGACCTGGTTTGGGTTGAATCACGCAGAGGAAGAGTGAAAGCTCATATCGAAACACGAGGCAGAAACCGGGTACCAAGAGGCTTGGTATATGTGCCTTGGTTCGACGAGAAGGTGTTTATTAATAAGCTTTGTTTAGATGCTACTTGTCCTATTTCGAAAGAAACTGATTTTAAAAAATGTGCAATTAAAATAACTAAAGCATAAAGCAGATTTTAGAAGTTAGAGGTGAGATTTTAGATAAAAAACGCATCACCTTTCTCAAATCTCAAATCTCTTAATTTATGAAAGAAGAATCCATGGCAACAAGAAGAAAAGTGATTCAGAGAATGTTGGAGGGAGCCGTATTTTTAGGAGGAGGAGGTTTATTGTGGGGAAATTCCATAAAGACCAATTCGAAGTCCGACTATGTGCTTCGTCCACCAGGTGCCCTTAAAGAAAGAAGCTTTCTGAAAGCATGTATCAAGTGCGGACAATGTGTCGAAGCATGTCCTTACGATACGCTTAAGCTGGCACAAGCGGGTGATGGAATTGCAAACGGAACACCTTATTTCGAGCCCAGAACAATTCCTTGTCAACTGTGCCCCGATATGCCATGTACTGCAGTTTGTCCTTCGGGAGCTTTGGATCTAAAGAATTTATCGGAAGAAGAAAAACCTGCAGATATCATGAACTCAAAAATGGGTTTGGCAGTAATTCATAAAGAATCTTGTTTGGCTTATTGGGGAATCCGATGCGAAGCTTGTTACCGGGCTTGTCCTTTAATAGGTGAAGCCATTACTCTCAATTACGAGATAAATGAGAGAACCGGAAAACACGCCAAACTACTTCCCATAGTACACTCCGATGTATGCACAGGATGTGGCGTTTGCGAACATGCATGCGTAGTCGAAAAAGCAGCTGTTTTCGTTTTGCCTCTTAATAAAGCAACAGGCGAAGTGGCCGATCATTACATTAAAAGTTGGGATAAATCCGATGAGGATCGAATCAACGAAAACGTAAAAGTTGCTGACGATGATAAGGATATAGAATCAGCCATTGATTATTTGAATGATGATGATCTTATAAACGAGTAGAGAATTAAATAATATGGGTTTTTACACCCCTCTGTCATGTACACATCTCCCCTGAAAGGGAGAATTGAAAAATAAATGCAGTGCATAAATTTAAATAAGGCGCTTCTGTTTTTTTCAGAGTCTTTCCCTTGCCGGGAATCGGAGCGAAGCGGAGATCGTGAACACATTTGAAAATATAATTGAATGTGAACCAAGTGCCGACAGGCGAAAGGGTGAGTTGTTACTAATTAATAATAATGAACTGGAAGATCAAGTAGCTATAATCGTATTAGAATATAATTGTTAACTGCTAACTGAAAAAATGAATGAAAAAATATAAATTTTTACTACTCAGACGCATCGTTCAGCTTTCAATCCTGTTCCTTTTTGTGGGAGGAAATTATTTTGGATGGGAAATACTGAAAGGGAATTACAGTTCTGCAATAATTGTTGATTCCCTGCATTTGAGCGATCCATATGCAGTTCTTCAAATTTTGGTATCCGGATTTTTAGCTTCAAGTACAGTTCTTTTCGGGGCCTTACTGATCTTTTTAATCTACGTTTTAATTGGAGGCAGAATGTTCTGTTCCTGGGTTTGCCCAATGAATATCATTACTGATTTGGCTTTCCGTCTTCGCAGGATTTTCAAGATTGAAACACAAAACAAATTATCCATATCCAGAAACCTGAAGTATTACATTTTAATCTTAAGCCTGATCGTTTCAGCAGTATTTGGAATAGCAGCCTTCGAAATGATTAGTCCAATATCAATGTTGCATCGAGCCATTGTGTTTGGTTCAGGAGCAGGTTGGGCAATTGTTCTGGTCGTTTTTCTGGTTGATTTGTTCGTGCTAAAAGCCGGATGGTGTGGTCATATATGTCCATTAGGAGCTTTTTATTCTTTTGTTGGCAAGCAGGCAGTAGTAAAAGTGAAGCACGATGCCGAAAAGTGTACCAATTGCATGGATTGTTTCGATGTTTGTATTGAACCGCAAGTGCTTTCGATAGTTGGCAAGGAGAGTGATTTTATTCGCTCGGGAGCGTGTACAAATTGTGGCAGATGTATTGAAGTCTGCAACGATAATGCTTTAAAATATTCATTAAAATTCGATCTGAAAAAATAATAAAATAATCTGTAAAAGGAGAAATTGGAAGGAGATGATAAAAAATTTAGAAATCTAATCTCACATCTAAAATCACATCCCGATAACTATCGGGACTAAAATCTAAAAATATGAAATACCTGGCTCTAATTACTCTGATATTTGCTATGGCATGTCAATCGCCAAAAGAAACTAAAATTGATGAAGATAAATTGGGTTTTATCGACGCAGATTTAAACTCCGACGAAACAAATTTTAAAACGAAAGCCAATTTTAATACAGACAAACCAGCTGCAGGAAGCACAATGGAACGTTCTTTCGAAAATGCACCACCAATGATACCGCATACAACTGCCGGTTTTTTCCCAATTAAAATGGATAACAATATT
This sequence comes from Labilibaculum sp., assembly GCA_016760525.1. Lineage (GTDB taxonomy): Bacteria > Bacteroidota > Bacteroidia > Bacteroidales > Marinifilaceae > Labilibaculum. Next base: position 2,238 of record JAESUW010000057.1, on the reverse strand, counting down.
TGTTTAAGTTGCCACATGCCCGATAAAGTGGAAGAATCGGGAGCACGTGAAATCTCAAAAACACACTTCCAAACCTGGCGTCCGCAACTCGTTTTAGTCGATGGAAAGTATGTAAACCCAGAAGATGCAGAAGTGTTTGTTAAGGATATGGAGAAATTAAATAATGCCTATTTTAACTGCTCTCAATGTCATGCTCCGCAAGCAGATGTGACTATCAATATCGAAAATCTATTTACCCGTGAGTTTCGTGAAACTTTTGGAATTAAAGAATCAGATTTAAAGAACCGTGTGAGCGAAGGAGTGAACTAACTGTTAGCAGTGATCAGTTATCAGAGAACAGTAACCAGAGAACAGTTATCAATTGCTTACCAGATTTTCCGAAGCTGTAAATCAAAGTCCCCCTTTCAGGGGAGATTCAGAGAGGTGTTTTAGATAGAAGTAAGGTAAAGAGAACAGTAAACTTCACATCTCATTTGGTGAATTTTGCCCTTTTCAGGGGATCCCGAAAGCTTTCGCGGACCCAACAGGGAGAGTGGTGTTTGGTATAAAAAAGAACAGCAATCAGAGAACAGTTCTCAATTGCTAAGCTGATTTTCCGAAGCTGTACATCAAAGTCTCCCTTTCAGGGGAGATATAGAGGGGTGTTTTAAATCAATAGTGCGTTAAGGTTTTGTAAGCATCTGATTTTTAGTATGATTTACTTAAAGGGTGTTCCCACATAAAGAGGTGATAGTAAGCGTTTTGTAAATCAATCTAATGTCTCACATCTAAAATCTGACGATCTATTGTTAGATAGAAGTAAAAATATAAGAATATGAACATATCAAGTATAGTAATTAGAGTGTTGCCGGAATATTGCGAAGGACTTATCGCAGAGCTAAAAAACAGCAAAATATGCGACTATTTTGTGCACGATGAAACAAAAATTATTGTAGTCATAGAAGGAGAAGATATCAGTGAGGAGATTACTAAGCTAAAGCAAATTCAGAAAATGGAGCATGTAGTAGCGGCCGATATGATGTATTCCTATTCGGAAGATGAACTGGAAAAAGAAAAGGACAAAATCGAAAAATCAGGCGATATCAACCAGTGGTTAAACGATACGAATGAAAATGCCGGATTGATTCGTTATGCCGGCGATTTAAAAAAGAAAATGTAATATGGGGAACACCGACATATCGTGTCCGTTTTAATCATACGTCGTGTCCATTTATTGGATTTATTGCATTGGTCACACCATGATGTGACAATTTAATGGGCAAATCATCATTTATCCAATTCATTAATGTGTTGTGCATTGTAGGGACACGACATGTCGTGTCCTTTTTGTTTGATCGATTGTCATGTTGGTAGGTGATGGATGGTTGCGGTCACAGCATGCTGTGACCCTACGGTTTACAATTAATAAAATTGTATTGTTCAATATAATATTGTAATTTCTTTTTTTTTTATGAACCCCATGTATGCGAAACAGGAAAATAATCAGAAAACAAAACTATGATTACAGTAGTGATGGATGGTATTATGTAACCATCTGTACGAAAGACCGCAAGTGTTATTTTGGCGAAATAATAAATGAAGTTATGCACCCTAATGAAATTGGAAAACAAGCAAATGTATTCATACAAGAAATTAGCAATCATTTTCCACATGTTGAATTGGGTAAATTCGTTGTTATGCCCAACCATATTCATATCATATTGAGAATCGTAGGGACACAACATGTTGTGTCTGTTCAGAAAACGGATGTTAATGTAAGAACAGGCCATGGTGCAACCGAATTGAAAAATGATGTGACAACGTTGAATAATGTTGCACAATTGAATCAATTCGGCAAAACAATTCCCGGTTCATTATCAGCAATTATGGGACAATTAAAATCCACATTAACCCGATGGTGCAGAGCCAATGATTACGCCCATTTCGCATGGCAATCACGTTTTCACGATCATATTATTCGCACCAACGAATCGTTTGAACGAATTTCGGAATACATTAAAAATAATCCTGCTAATTGGAACAATGACAAATTTCACGCGTAGGGACACGACATGTTGTGTCCGTTTTAATCATTTGTTGTGTCTGGAAAATGATATGGGAAAAAACGGTATCCCAACATTTACAATAGTATTGTGAAAAGGTTTTTCCATCGTATTCCTTGTGTTTTCGATTTGTAATTGAATGCCCAAGCGCAAAAGCCTGGAGAATACCAATTCCACACGTAGGGACACGACATGT
>JAESUW010000056.1 GCA_016760525.1 Labilibaculum sp. | reverse complement strand
GGTACTAATGATATCTGACTTCGCAAAGCCGATAAAGGGAAGTCATGACTATCATGCTGATCAAAAAACAAAGTGTCCTTAGGTGGACGATGCAGCATCAGCAGGAGTGAGGCCATTGTGCTTTTCCCAGCGCCACTATGCCCAACCAGAGCAATCATTTTATTGCTTTTTATTTCTAAATTAATATGGCTCAGAACCATTTGTTCCTTTCTTGAAGGATAAGCGAAATTCAAATTTTTCAAGCTGATTTCTCCCTGCATTTTAAATTTAGGATCAATCTCATTGATATCCTGAATGTCTTCAGGCTCTTCATCATAGATTTTAAACAGATCTTCGGTAGCACCAATAAATTTCTGAATGTTGGTATACACATTGGCCAATCCGCTGATTGTTCCACCTACAAAAACAGAATAAATAACAAAGGAAAATAAATCTCCGGCTTGCATTTCACCCGCTTGCAGTAAACGGGAACCTTGCCATACCATAGCTGCAATGGCACCAAAAAGTCCAAGAATAATAAAAGAGGAAAATGCACCTCTGTATTTGCCTCTGGTTATGCCTAAATCGGCCATTTCTAAAGTCTTCTTTTTGTAACGGGCAATTTCAACATATTCATTGGTAAAAGCTTTCACGCTCTGTATGCCTTGCAGGGTTTCTTCAATAATTGTGTTCGAATCGGCCAGTTTCGTTTGTACATCTTTGGAGAATTTGCGAATAAACCGACCAAAAAACCTTGCAACGATCATAGTTGGGGGCAAAGTAATCAGCATAAAGGCCGTAAGCTTTATTGAGATAATCCCCAAAAGGGTAATTCCACCTGTAATTACGATAATCTGTCGAATGAATTCAGCCAGAGTGCTGGTCATGGTTTCCTGCAGTAACACTACATCTGCTGATATTCTGCTGTTGAGTTCACCCACTCTTCTTCTTTCAAAAAAGTGTAAGGGTAGTTTTATTAAATGACGGTAAGTTGCTTGTCTCAGCGCAGCTAAGGATCTCTCTGTTACGTTCACAAATAATACAATGCGAAAATAGGAGAAGGTGGCTTGAAGAATCAATACGCAGGCAATTAAAACAGCTGTTCGATTCAAACTTTGCCCAAGTGTTGTGCTATTGCCCGAGTTCACCAAATCACCCAAGAGCTTCGGGAAAGCCAAACTCGCCAAACTTGAGCCCAATAAGAAAAAAATACCTAAAAAGTATTGTCCTCTGTAGGGTTTAATGTATTTGTAAAGTCTAAAAACACTTTGTAAACCACTTTTATTTATTTTCCCTTTCGGAACATTTGATGTATCTGCTGTATGTGTTCTTGCCATTCTTTAATTTCACTATTTAAAATTACTCCTAATAATAGGTAAATTAGTCGGGATAATGATTCTTTGGCTTGTTTTAATCAAGCTCTGATTCATACTGCATCTTTACCCATTTGATATTTTCCTGAAGTAAATAATCAAACCATTTCTGTCTGTACTCTGCAGAATCATCAACAATGTTTTTGAAATTCCTGAATGGTTTGGCTTTTTCCAAAGCATTAATCAGGCTCACTTTTAATTTCCCCTCTTCAAGCTCATCAGTAAAGTTTTTCATTACATTAAAGGATTCGTTGCCAGGCATTGGATCAATTAAAATATAGCTTTCCCAATCCTCTTCCACCTTTTCAATCAATTCTTCCCAAGGATTTTCTTCATCCTCAAAAAAATCCATATCCTTAGGATGACTATCAATCTTTCCCGTGCTTTTTTCAATAACGCAGACCATTCCACTTAGCAATAAGTCAGCAATTTCGGCAAATTGTTTTTCTGTTACATTCATATCCTAAAATGGTATTTTTTATTAAATTATCCAGCTGCAAACTTAATAAATCTATCACCTAAATATCTGTTTCTAATCGATAATTTGAGCCAATACAGAAAGCTTTAGGATGATATAGTGAGCGAAATAATAAGTCTTATATTTAGCAAATACAAAAAACGAACAGGTTAAATCTACGTTTTGTAAACTTAACTTGTCGGGTTTTAATTATAGAATACATTATTTATACATTTTACGAATTGCAATGGTTTCCTCGGTTTAATTCTCAAGATTTGCTCTGATATCATTGTAAGCATCTGTAGATTTGGCTTTATAATACTAAATTTCTGTAACGTTTTGATTTGTAATATCCTCTAACTTATACCGAGAATGATCGGAATTTATTCAACGGCATAAAAATAAAAAAGACCAGTGAAGAATAACTAATCACTGGTCTTAAAGTATTTAATTTTAGATCCTATCTATTGTAATTCTTCCAAAGCCTCTTTAGCCGCATTCAATAGTGGTTCAGCCGATAAATCGTTACCAGTTGCTTCTACCATCCATTGGTTTGGGGTTAAACGTCCTTGCTTAAATATTCGGTCTACTTCGGTAGGGAAACTTTTTCCTTTTAATTGTTGCTCCAATTGGAACTCAATCACATTACCAAATGCATAGTTCGATAAGTACAGCGGACTGTTCAACATGTGCGAATATACGGCTAAAATGGTCTGGTCTTTTATGCCATAAACAGGGGAGTAGAACTCATTCCAAACTTCTTTAGCAATTTGCAGGGTAGCATCGCGCAATTGAGCAGCGTCCGCCTCAGAATTTGCATACAACCATTTCCAAACCCGGATATCCAATATCGATACACCCATAATTTCGTAAGCACTCCAGAATAAATCCAACTTTTTCAAAGCATCTTTCTGTGGAGAATCATCAGTAATGCCTAATAAAAGCATATCTCTTTTCTGAAAAATGAAAGCCAAAGCCTCAGTAAAAGCAGTGTTAGGAACACCATTCATTACAAAATTGTCAACATCATACAAGGAAATGCTTTGTTCAACATTGTGTCCAAATTCATGAATCGCAATGTTGTATCCTTTGTAATCCATTCCTTTCGCACCAATTCGGGTACGCAAATGCGCTTTTTGTCCTTTTGCAGCACCGCCCCAGGCATGTCCCGAACCTCTTGCAGGATCAACCGCAATATGATCCCCCAACCATTGCGCCCTTTCTTTATCGTAACCCAGTTTCACCAATAGGTTTGGCAAATCAGCTTCCAAAGCTGCTGCATCTGGATACAAGCCACGGGTTTGTGCATCCAGTTTCGATTCGTCCATGCCACTGCGGGCCTTAAAACCATCGTACCAAATATCGAATGGTTGTAACTTACGACCTAATCTTTTTTGAATCAGTTTACCAACCTTAACAGTTTCTTCAGAGCGCATAAAATCAGTAAAGATTTTCTCAGTTGCTTCCGCTGATATCTCTTTGGCTCCGTCATACTGTCTTTTTATAAAAGTATTCTGATCGGTATAGTACGCATCCATCGCTTTGTTGGCATGAAAATTATTCAATATCTGCTGGTATCTTTCGTTTGGCTCAGGTGTTGCATCAATAGCTTTTCCATTTTGGTAAACCATGTTTGTATAAGGATCCCATTCAACATTTCCATTGTTAATTACCTTTTCAGGGATTTCCTGAGAAATAATGCGCTGCATCACCTGGTAAATCATTTTCTGTTTCTCTAAACCGTCAGTTTTGTTGGCATAATTGGCTTTAAGCTCATCACGCAAGTTCCAATGCGATAAAAGAACTTTATCCTCAGGGAAGAAACGATTTCCTTTGGCATCAGTTAAATGTCCTGCATAAATGTTGTAGTCCATGATATAAACATCGGTGTTAGCGGCTATTTTTCCGACTTCCTGTAACAATTCAGAAGGAACTCTTGCCGTAAAATAGTCACCCAAACGGGCATAAGCCCATTCCTTACGAGTCCAGTTTTTTGCATTGGCTTCTTTTTCTTCAAGACTAAATGCCGGAAAGTTTAAGGCAATGGTAAAAGCAATTTTGTTTTGGTAAAAATCATTCATCCAATGAGAACCTACACTGTAAGCTCCAAATGCATTATCAATAGGGTGTTGTTCAAATGTATTCAAATGTACCGGCTCCAATAAATCAAGAGTGATTTTATTAAAATGACCGGTTATAATTTCAATGTTTCTCGAGATCTTTTCAAAAACAAGTTCTTTCTCTACTTTATCAGTGATATAGTTTTTCTTGCAGAAAGCTGTAAATTCCTCTTCCGACCCATCGCTGGCACGCCAAAGGTTTGCAGCATGCTTTATTCCCTTTTCAAGTAAGCTCTTATCCGATATGTTTTTGCTTAGTTCTTCAATCGTATGATTGATATTTGCGCTTGAGATGTTCGAAACATCTGTTTTTTGTTCTGCTTTTGCCTGATTATCTGAAGCTGATAATATCAGCAGAGCAGAAAATAAAATGATCATCTTTTTCATTTGGCTTGTTATTGGTTTGACTTTGTCTTGCTAAAAATAAACATTCAAGCTCATGTAAACAATGAGCTTTTTCATAATTTCCAGGCATTTATTATTCTGCCTTGTACTTTTTCCTTTTTTCTTTAGCCTTAACCTCTTAAAAAAATGTACTTTCGCTTTATGGATTGAATAACATGTGCTATTTTTGCGCAAAATTATATACATAAATTATGGGAAGAGCATTTGAATTTAGGAAAGCGCGAAAGTTTAAGCGTTGGGATAAAATGGCTAAAGCTTTTACGCGTATTGGAAAAAATATCGTAATGGCAATTAAAGAAGGAGGTCCCGATCCGGCAACAAATTCTCGTTTGCGAGCAGTTATTCAAAATGCAAAGGCAGTAAATATGCCTAAGGATAATGTTGAAAGAGCAATTAAAAAAGCGATTTCTAAAGATCAGAAGGACTATAAGGAAATCATTTACGAAGGATATGCACCACACGGTGTGGCTGTCTTAGTTGAAACTGCTACCGATAATCACACAAGAACAGTAGCTGATGTTCGTTCTTATTTTACTAAATGCAAAGGTAGTTTAGGAACTGCTGGTAGTGTTGAATTTATGTTTGATCACAAATGTCATTTTCAGATTGAAAATAAAGGGCAGGATATTGAAGAATTAGAGTTTGAATTAATCGATATAGGAGTAGAGGAAGTATTTGCTGAAGAAGAAGGAATCATGCTTTATGGCAATTTTCCTGATTTTGGTAAAATTCAATCTTATCTGGAAGAAAATGAAATGGCTGTTATTTCATCAGGTTTCGAGAGAATACCAATGGATACTAAAGAATTAAAAGAGGAACAAGTTGCAGATGTTGAAAAATTGCTGGAAAAATTGGAAGACAACGACGATGTTCAGAATGTTTACCACAATATGGCGTAAGAAAATGTAAATTTAATTTATATTTTGATGATATAGAGCCTGATCCGTTTAACGGATCAGGCTTTTTTATTTTGCTTGCATGAATAAAAAGAATTTAAGGTCTTTTTTGACTTTTTTTATTTTCTTAAAGCCTTGTAAATGTTGGGTGTGTGTGTTAATTGTCTGTTACTTAGAAAACTTACCTTTTTAATATTAAGAGTTTTTATTATATTTAGATATGTAGATGAAAAAACGTCTTATTACACACCTATGAGATTTAATTATTTAAAATTTGAAAGAAGAGACAGAATTGGAATTTTGACTCTTGATCGCCCTAAAGCCTTAAACGCCTTAAACGAGGATGTTTTTAAGGAATTGGCCTGTTTTCTTGATAACAAGGAAACTATTCAAAGCATCAATGTATTGGTGATTACAGGAGAAGGAAAAGCATTTGTAGCTGGAGCTGATATAAAGGCCATGCAGGAGTATTCTCCTCAAGATGCTTACGACTTTTCGGAAATTGGTAAAAAGGTATTCGATCAGATCGCTAATTTAGATATTCCGGTAATTGCAGCCATTAATGGTTTTGCCCTTGGGGGAGGGTTGGAATTGGCATTATCATGCGATATACGTGTAGCCAGTGAAAAAGCCAGATTGGGTTTGCCCGAAGTAAATTTAGGTTTGATACCCGGATTTAATGGTACGCAAAGATTACCACGCTTGGTTGGAGCAGGAAATGCGATGTATCTAATGATGCTTGGCGAAGGAATAACAGCTGGCGAAGCATATCAATTGGGAGTAGTTCAAAAACTGGCACCACCGGAAACAGTTCTCGAAGTCAGTTTGGAATTGGCAGGTAAAATTGCCTCTAAAAGTCCGAATGCCTTGCGGTTAATCAAAGAAATGGTTCGCAATGGTTTAGAATTGTCGAGCAAAGATGCAGGCAAAATGGAATCCAAAGAATTTGGTCGTCTTTTTAAAGAGGATCAGAAGGAACGGGAAGAAGGCGTAACAGCTTTTTTGGAAAAGCGCCAACCAAACTGGTAGAGTAATCAATTTTTTGTAGGGAGACTTATCATGAAATTCATGATTTGCAGGTAGTGTAGATAGGTTTTGCTTAGCTCAAATGGGAGAGTTATATCAATTTAAGAACAATAGAATCAAAATTTAAACAATATAAATATGGATTTGATCCGAAAAATGGAAAATGTAAGTGTCTTAGGCGCCGCTGGTAAAATGGGAAGCGGTATTCTTGTTTTGTTGTCTTTTGAAATGGCCAAATTAAAATTGGGTAAAAAAGAAGATAAGGAATTTGTATTAAATGCAATTGATGTATCCCAATCTGCTTTAACTAATTTATTGGCTTACGTAAAATCACAATTATTAAAGCATGCTGAAAAAAATATAGTTGAATTGCGCACTTGGTATCAGGATCGTGAGGATTTAATAGATAATGAAGAAATCATCAACCAATTTGCAGATGATGTAATGGCAATGATACAAACATCGACTCGAATTGAAACTGCTTATGACTCGCAATTAATATTTGAAGCCATTAAAGAGGACAAAGCGTTAAAAGTTAAGTTGTTCTCACAAATCAAACAAAACAACCCCAATGCTTGGTTTTTAACCAATACTTCATCCATTCCAATTGGTGGAATCGAAAAAGAGGCCGGTTTAACTGGTGATATTATTGGATATCATTTTTACAATCCTCCGGTAATTCAAAAATTGTTGGAGATCATTAAAACAGATAATACGAGTGACGATTTAGCGGCTTTTTCGGTCAGTTTGGCCAAATCAATGCGCAAAATTGTTGTTCAATCAAGAGATGTTGCCGGATTTATTGGTAACGGTCACTTCATGCGTGATGCTTTGTATGCGCTTAATTTGGCAGAAGAATTAGCAAAGACAGAGGGATGGGCAAAAGCTTTTTTCTTAGTCGACACAATCAGTCGCGATTTGTTGGTTCGCCCTATGGGAATCTTCCAATTGCTGGATTATGTAGGAATTGATGTTACCCGCTTTATTTTAGATAGTATGCAACCTTCATTTCCGAATGAAAGCTTATCGCACACAGCTTTGAATAAAATGCTCGACAATGAAGTGAAAGGCGGTCAGTTTGCAGATGGATCTCAAAAGGACGGCATATTCAAATATCAGAAAGGAAGAATTAAAGAAGTATACGATATAGAGCTGGGGAAATATAGTAAAACAGAAAATGTTGAGATGGATTGTGCTGCTTTTATGGGTGAATTACCAATTCTTAAAGTCTATTGGAAATCTGTAGTTCGCGATCCGAATAAAGCTGATCATTTGCAGAAATTTTTTAATGAACTGCATCAATTGGATAGTGTTGGAGCCAATTTAGCAATTGCTTATGGTGAAAACTCCAAAGCAATCGGGCAAATGCTTGTTGATACGAAAGTTGCTGAATCAAAAGAAGATGTGAATACCGTTTTGGAAACTGGATTTTTCCATGCTTACGGACCTATTAACGATTATTTTTAAACTAGATTTTAGATGATGGAAGTGAGTTGTGAAATTCTTAATAGATATCGCTTTTAACTTTAGATCATTGTTTAATATACCGAATTGTAGAAATTTTATTTAGAACCAACTAATAGATGATTACTTGATGCTCTTAGAATTTTTCTCATAGCTCACATCTATTATCTCATATCTAAAACAATGAAAGCATTACGCAAAAAAATATACATGACAGCCGGTTATAATACCATTTCAATGGGAACCGGAAGAAATGAATTTCATCCTAAAAAACCACGGCCGGGATTGGAGGATTATATCAAGGAAGCTGGACAAAGCACCTTGAAAATGATTGGTGGTGCTGTGAATGTTGATGAAGGAGTGATTGGGAATTTTATGGCTTCCCGTTTTAATAATCAAGCCAATTTGCCTGCTTTTTTGCCTATGATTGATGCTGGATTGAAGTACAAGCCAGCCGTTAGTGTGGAAGGAGCTTGTGCATCTGGTGGTTTGGCGCTTACAACGGGAATTAAATCCATTTTGGCAGATACGGCTGATGTGGTGCTTGCTCTGGGTTTTGAAGTTCAGAATACCATGAAGGCAATGTATGGAGCCGATGTTCTTGCTGGTGCAGGATGGCAAAAAACTCGTAAAGAGGGGCATGCTTATTTTTTCCCGGGTGTATTCAGTGAGCGCGCGGGTGTTTACTACGAAAAGTTTGGCAGGGAAACCACTCGTAAGGCAATGGCTAAATGGTATTGTAATGCCATTGAAAATGCTCGCTTGTGCGAAACGGCTCAGGAATTCCATAATACCAATAAGAATTTGGAAGGAACGGCAAACACGCCGGTAAATCCAAGAGCTTTTGTTGAGAATTTGAACTATTTCGATTGTTCAAAAGTTTCAGATGGAGCCTCAGCAATTGCAATTGTATCGGAAGAAGGGTTAAAAAAAATAGGATTAGAAGTAAAAGATGCAGTTGAAATTGTTGGTTTTGCTCATGTTGCAGCCGATATAACTCAAAAACCGGAGAACATGACCAGTTTGTCGACCATGAAAGTGGCCGCAGAAAAAGCAATGTTAATGGCCGGAATTACTATTGATCAATTAGGAACTGTAGAAGTTCACGATTGTTTTTCCATTGCCGGAATTATGGCTTTGGAGGCGATTGGTTTTGCTGAAGAAGGAAAAGGTGCTGAATTTGTATTGGCGGGTCATACTGCCAGATGTGGCAAAATTCCAGTGAACACAACAGGTGGTTTAATTGGCTGGGGACATCCAACCGGAGCTACCGGGGTGCATCAGGCTGTGACCATTTGGGAACAATTGACAGGAAAGGCTGGTAAAGCACAAATTGAAATAACAAAGGAAAAACCATATGCAATGTCTGTAAACATGGGCGGAGACGATAAGTCTTTAGTAGCCATTGTTTACAAACGAGGAGAGTAATATCAATTTTAATAATTGGTGAGCTATAATAAATGCGGAAAATAATTTAAGAGATAAAATCTTATTTGCAGCTTTCTCCCTTTTTAGGGGAGATACCGACAGGGAGAGGGGTGTCGTAATAATGGTTTACTCTAAAAATTACTAGTGTCAAGTCAAGCAAAACCTGTCAGGTTTAGATGTAACTTAAATACAATTAACAGAGCTTTTTGTGCTAAAAAACCTGACAGGTTTATACGTCATTTAAGGAGAATTAAAATTTTGAATCATGTAAATCAGCTAAAAACAAATTGCTGTCAGCAATAGCTTTTAATAATATCATACCAAAAAATTAAAACTATGAATTTTGAATTTACCGAAGAGCAATTAATGATACGGGATGCGGCGAGGGATTTTGCACAACGCGAGTTGTTGCCCGGAGTAATTGAACGTGACGATAAAGCAGAGTATCCAACTGAGCAAGTTAAGCGTTTAGCTGAACTAGGCTTTTTAGGAATGCTTGTTGGACTTGAATATGATGGTGGTGGAATGGATACCATATCCTATGTTTTGGCTATGGAAGAGATTTCAAAAGTTGATTCTTCCGTTTCTGTAATCATGTCGGTAAATAATTCATTGGTTTGTTGGGGGATAGAAAAGTATGGAACCGAAGAGCAGAAGCAAAAATTTCTAAAACCAATGGCCAGAGGTGAGAAAATAGGAGCTTTCTTATTATCGGAACCCGAGGCAGGCTCTGATGCTACCTCGCAAAGAACTACAGCTGTTGATATGGGAGATCATTACCTGGTAAATGGGACTAAGAATTGGATTACCAACGGCAAATCAGCTTCCACTTACATTGTAATGGCTCAAACTCACCCGGAATTAAAGCACAAGGGAATCAACGCCTTGCTTGTTGATGCCAAATCGGAAGGAGTTTCTGTTGGGCCACACGAAAATAAAATGGGTATGCGGGCATCAGATACATGTTCTGTAATGTTCAACAATGTTAAAGTCCCAAAGGAAAATCGATTAGGTGAAGAAGGTTTTGGATTTAAATTGGCCATGCAATCGCTGGAAGGCGGTAGAATAGGAATTGCCTCTCAGGCATTAGGTATTGCTTCAGGAGCATACGAACTGGCATTAAAATATGCGCAGGAAAGAAAAGCTTTCGGAAAAGAGATTATCCATCATCAGGCAATTGCATTTAAATTAGCCGATATGGCAGTTGAGATTGAGGCTGCTCGATTCTTCTGCTTAAAAGCAGCTTGGTTAAAAGATCAGGGACAAGCCTACGGACATGCAAGTGCTATGGCAAAGTTGTATGCTGCTGAAACTGCAATGAAGGTAACTACCGAGGCAGTTCAGATTCATGGCGGATATGGATATGTAAAGGAATATCATGTGGAACGTTTAATGCGTGATGCAAAGTTAACTCAGATCTATGAAGGGACTTCTGAGATTCAGAAGATCGTTATTTCCAGAGGATTAATTAGTTAGAAAATGTCAGGAAACAGCTAATTTGTATTGTTAATTGATTGTAAATGAGTGATAAAGTGGTTGTTGTTTGAATAAATAGATTAAGTGATTATTAATTAAAGCTGCCGTAACCGGAATTAGTCTTTATACTATTGTTTCGGTACCAGATACTAAAAATAAATGCATATGAAGATACTGGTCTGTATAAGTAATGTTCCTGATACCACAACAAAAGTGAAGTTCAAGGAAAATAATACTCTATTTGATGATTCAGGTGTTCAGTGGATCATTAATCCATGGGATGAACTGGCTTTAACCCGTGCATTAGAGTTGAAGGAAGATGCCGGCAATTCTATTGATGAGGTTTCTGTGATTCATGTAGGAGGCGCTCAAACAGATGCAACGCTAAGAAAAGCACTTGCGATTGGTGCCGATAAGGCAATTCGCATTGATGCTTGTGCCGCAGATGCCTATTATGTTGCCGGGCAAATTGCAGCATACCTAAAAGAGAATCCATTCGATATTGTTTTTAGTGGAATTGAATCAAGCGATTACAATGGTTCGTCTGTTGGTGCAATGATTGCTGAGTTCATGGATTATCCGGGAATCTCATCAGTAACCAATGTAGATCTTAGCAATAGTGAAGTTGTACTTTATCGTGCAATTCCGGGAGGAAAGCAAAAAATAAAGGTTGAAATACCATTTGTTGCTGTTGTTCAGAAAGGAATTACAAATGAACCAAGGATTCCTGCAATGCGGGGTATAATGATGGCGCGTAAGAAACCTTTAGAGGTAAAACCTGCAGTAGAGATGGATGTATTAACTAAATCTGTGAAATTCGAATTGCCGGAAGCCAAAGGTGCTTGCAAAATGATTGATGCAGAGAATGTTGAACAGTTGGTTGACTTGTTGAAAAACGAAGCCAAGGTATTGTAAGTGATAAAATAATCAGGATTAATAAAATTTTGATGGATTTTAATAGTGAATTAATGAGTAGGAAAGTCTGATTTTGTCAGTGTAATTAGTTTCATATCTAAAATCTATTATCTCATATTTAAAAGAAAAGCCTATGTCAGTAATCGCATTTGCCAAAAACTGGAACGGAAAATTCAAGAATTCCACCTATGAATTGGTCTCATATACAAAAAAAATAGCCGATCAATTGAATACAAAGCTTATTGTAGTTTCAATCGGAGAGGTGAATAATGAAGATTTGAAAAGTTTGGGGAAATATGGAGCTGAGAGATTAATTTCGGTTAACGATCCTCAAATGAATATTTTAACAAGTCGTGTTTATTCACAGGTGATTTCCGAAATAGCAGAAAAAGAAGGTGCGAACATTATTGTTTTAAGCGATAATAACAGTGGAAAAGCCATTGCTCCAAGAATTTCAGTTAAAATGAAAGCAGGAATGGTGGCCGCAGTTCAGGAATTACCGGTATCTCTTGATCCTTTTATTGTGAAGAAAAGAGTGTTTTCGGGAAAAGCATTCGCACATGTGCAAATTGATTCTCCGGTAAAGGTACTGACCATTGCCAAGAATTGTTTTGGCGTGCTTGAAAATCAAGTGGATTGTTTGATTGAGGAATTTGAACCGGAAGTAAGTAAAGATTTATACAAAATTCAGGTTCTGGAGGAAGAGGAGCAAAAGAATAAGGTAATTCTTTCCGATGCTGATATTGTTGTTTCTGCCGGTAGAGGAATGAGAAGTCCTGATAATTGGGGCGTTGTAGAAGAGTTGGCAGAAGTGTTAGGAGCCGGAACGGCTTGTTCTCGTCCCGTATCTGACGAAGGATGGCGCGGTCACGAGGAGCATGTTGGGCAAACAGGAAAAGTAATTGCACCCAATTTATACTTTGCTGCAGGTATTTCCGGAGCGATACAGCACGTTGCTGGTATTAGCAGGAGTAAATGTATAGTTGCCATTAATATAGACCCTGAAGCGCCTATTTTCGGTGTAGCAGATTATGGGATCATTGGTGATGTTATGGAAGTTTTACCAAAATTGACAGAAGCAATCAGGAATTCAAAATCATAAGGAGCTATTCTATTGATAATAATTGTAGCTTTAACTAAGCCTGAGAAAGAGAGCGAAAAGTTTATTACTAACGACACTAATTACTGAAGCATGATAAAGCAAATCCTCTTCATTATCACATTATTGATCACATTTGGCGTGTTTGCCTATTCGGTAAGGCGTTTGTGGGGATTCTTTAGCTTGACAAAGCCAGCTTATCCAATTAAAAATATTGGAGCRAGAATTTCACATACTTTGAATGTGGCTTTTGGGCAAACTAAAATATTTCGAAAACCAGTAATTGGGCTGATGCACGCATTGGTATTCTGGGGGTTTTTAGTGATAACCTTGGGCAGTATTGAGATGGTTATAGATGGTGCTACCGGATTGGATAGGGCTTTTGCCTTTACAGGATGGTTCTACGATGTAGTTATTGCTTCAGGAGATATATTCGCTTTGCTGATTATCATTTTTATAAAGTTTTTTAGCATTCGTAGAATGTTCTTAAATGTGAAACGCTTTTCTGGAGTGGAAATGACTCCCAAAGCGAATTGGGATGCTCAGTTGTCTTTATTCTTTATTGGTTTTTTAATGGTTTCCCTGATTTGTTTTAATATGGGATACATCAGYARTCACCCAAATGGCTACGAAGGAGTTTATCCTGTTTCTGCCACTTTGGTTAATTTATTTGGCTGGGATTTTAGCTGGCTTCAGGAGCCGGGTTGGTGGGTGCACATTTTATTGATATTCACATTTGCTAATTACTTGCCTTATTCAAAGCATTTTCATGTTTTCCTATCCATTCCAAATGTATTTCTGGCGAATTTGGAACCTATTTCAAAATATCCAAATTTAGAAAGTATTACCCGTGAAGTTAAGTTAATGCTTGATCCTGAAGCAGCTTATGATGAGAGCGCAGAGGTTGCCCGTTTTGGTGTTAAAGACGTTGAAGATGTAAGCTGGAAGAATTACATGGATTCCTTGTCCTGCACGCAATGTGGTCGCTGTACGGATGTTTGTCCGGCTAATATCACAGGAAAGCTTTTGTCTCCAAGAAAAATATTTGTTGATCTGCGGAAGCGCATGGATGAGAAAGGGCCATTGGCACTGGCAGGCAAGGAAGATAACAAATCACTCTTGCGCGATTATATTTCTGAAGAAGAGATTTGGGCTTGCACAACCTGCAATGCCTGTGTTCAGGAATGTCCGATAGATATTAGTCATCCTAACTTAATCATGGACTTGAGAAGGTATTTGGTGATGGAGGAATCATCTGCACCAGCTGGATTAAATGTCATGTTTGCAAACATTGAAAACAATGGTGCACCCTGGCAATTTTCTTCTGAAGATAGAATGAAATGGGCTGAATAGTTGGCTTAATTGATTGTTGTGAAGCTGATTGAAGGGCTTTAAGATAAGTTGTACTTTAATTTCTTTTTTGAAATGACAATAGAAACAAAAATAGATGTGCCTGTAATGGCGGACGTAACAGCGAAAGGTGAAAAGCCTGAATACTTGTATTGGGTTGGTTGCGCCGGAGCTTTTGATGACAGATATCAGAAAGTAGCACGGGCATTCGCAAAAATATTGAATCATCTTGGTGTTAGTTATGCTGTTTTAGGCAAGGAAGAAAGCTGTACCGGTGATGCAGCAAAGCGTGCTGGGAACGAAATGCTTTTTCAGATGCAGGCAATGCAGAATATCGAAGTGCTTAACGGATACGAAGTAAAAAAGATCATCTGTACTTGTCCGCACTGCTACAATACATTGAAAAATGAATATCCTGAATTGGGAGGAAACTACGAAGTGATTAATTACACGGTATTTTTGGATGAGATGATTAGAACCGGGAAACTGAAACTAGAGAACAATCCATTTAAAGGCGAAACAATCACTTATCACGATCCATGTTATCTGGGAAGAGGAAATGGGATTTATGATGCACCGAGAAATGTTGTTAAAGCAGTTTTTGGAGAGGTGAAAGAGATGAAACGGGCGAGAAGTTTCGGTTTGTGCTGTGGTGCAGGTGGAGCTCAAATGTTTAAGGAGGCCGAAAAAGGAAATAAGGAAGTCAATATTGAGCGTACTGAAGAAATTATCGAACGAAAAGTAGATAAAGTTGCATCGGCTTGTCCTTTTTGCATGACCATGTTGACCGATGGAATAAAATTAAAAAACAAAGAAGCGGAATTGCAAAATTTAGACATAGCAGAAATTATTGAAAAAGCCTTGAACTTATAGATTTTACAACTAAAGCATGACAGCAAACACTACATACAAGCTTAAAAATACAGTTCGGATTGTAACAGCAACCTCGCTTTTCGATGGACATGATGCTTCGATTAATATCATGCGAAGAATTATTCAAGCCTCAGGAGCAGAGGTGATTCATTTGGGACACAACCGCTCTGCCGAAGAGATTGTGGATTGTGCGATTCAGGAAGATGTACAAGCCATTGCCATAAGCTCTTACCAAGGCGGGCATATGGAATTCTTTAAGTACATGTATGATTTGTTGCAGCAAAAAAATGCCGGACACATTCAAATTTTTGGAGGAGGTGGTGGCGTAATTCTTCCATCTGAAATTAAAGAGCTGGAAGCATACGGAATTGCTGGTTTGTATTCTCCTGATGATGGACGAAACCTTGGTTTACAGGGAATGATTAATGAGGTTTTGGAGAAATCGGATTACTCATTGAATGAGTTCGAATTGCCAAAAGCATCAGAAATTACGAGTGAAAATGTTAATTTGTTAGCGAGACTGATCACATTGGCAGAACACGACCTCCTTCAGGATTCTGATTTATATCTTGAATTGAAGAACAGCAGTAAAGTCAATCAGACACCGGTTATTGGAATTACCGGTACAGGCGGAGCAGGAAAGTCTTCCTTAACGGATGAACTGATTCGCAGGATTCATATCGATTATCCCAAATTAAAATTGGCCATTCTTTCTGTAGATCCTTCAAGGAAAAAGAGTGGTGGCGCATTGCTCGGTGATCGTATTCGTATGAATGCCATAAATCATCCAACAATTTACTTGAGATCTTTGGCTACACGTCGTGCTAATCTGGCATTATCCAAACATGTTGATGATGCTTTAATTCTAATGAAATCGGCAGGGTTTGACTGTATTTTCCTTGAAAGTTCTGGAATTGGACAGTCGGATACTGAAATTGTAGATTACAGTGATGTGAAATTGTATGTGATGACCCCTGAATTTGGTGCAGCAACACAGTTAGAGAAGATCGATATGCTCGATTTTGCTGATTTAATTGCCATCAACAAGTTCGACAAGCAAGGGGCGCAGGATGCTTTACGCGATGTAAAAAAGCAATATCAGCGAAATAACCTCTTATGGGATCGAAATCCAGACGATATGCCGGTTTACGGCACAGTGGCTTCTCAATTTAACGATCATGGCGTAAATGAGCTCTATCACGCCTTAATTAAGTTTTTAATCTCGGGTAATGCTACGGGATTTGCTCAGAATGGAAAACCTCTTCTCGAGGCTAGTCAAAAGATAGAAATTGTACCACCAGCCAGAGTAAGATACCTCTCCGAGATCTCAGAAACTGTAAGAAGATACAATCGAAAGGCTGAAGAGCAATCTGAAATTGCAGATCAATTGTATGCTTTAGATAAGTCTGCTGAAATAGTTGAAAAAGATGAGCTTAAGGGTGAGATATTGCGGGAAAAAAAATCTCTTTCGAAAGACTTTAAGCATCAGGATATTTTAGATTCCTGGGAAGAAAAGAAAAAAAAATACAAAGACGATACCTTTCAATATAAGGTTCGTGGTAAAGAGTTATCGGTGGAAACACATTTTGAAACTCTCTCGCAGACCAGGATTCCTAAAATTGTATTGCCTGCTTATAGAAGTTGGGGCGATATCGTAAAATGGAATCTAAAAGAAAATGTTCCCGGCGAATTTCCATACGCAGCAGGCGTGTTCCCGTTCAAACGGGAAGGGGAAGACCCAACAAGAATGTTTGCAGGAGAAGGATCACCGGAAAGAACGAACAAGCGATTTCATTATTTGGCGGCCGGTCAACCTGCAGTTCGATTATCAACCGCATTCGATTCAGTTACCTTGTATGGTGCAGATCCTGATTATCGGCCTGATATTTACGGAAAAGTTGGTAATGCCGGGGTTTCTGTTGCTTCATTGGATGATGCCAAGAAACTATACAGCGGTTTTGATTTGTGCGATCCAAAAACTTCGGTATCCATGACGATTAATGGGCCGGCACCAATGTTGGTAGCCTATTACATGAATGTAGCTATCGATCAGGAGTGTGAGAAGTACATTCGAGCACAAGGACTGGAAGAAGAGGTTAAAGTAAAACTTGAAGCAATCTTCTCTGGAAAGGATAGAGCTTGCTATGTAGGCGATTTACCAAAAGAAAATAACGGACTGGGATTGCTCTTGTTAGGAGCAACCGGAGATCAGGTATTACCTGCAGAAGTATATCAGAAAATTAAGGAAGAAACGATTTGTAAGATTCGGGGAACGGTTCAGGCAGATATGCTAAAAGAGGATCAGGCGCAGAATACCTGTATATTCTCTATTGATTTTGCTCTGAAAATGATGGGAGATATTCAGCAATACTTCATCGAAAATCAGGTTCGAAACTTCTATTCGGTTTCCATTTCAGGATATCACATTGCAGAGGCTGGAGCCAACCCGGTTACCCAATTGGCATTTACATTATCCAACGGATTTACCTTGGTTGAATATTACATTTCAAGAGGTATGAAAGTGGATGATTTTGCTCCGAATCTTTCCTTCTTTTTCTCCAATGGAATGGATCCGGAATATACGGTAATCGGTAGAGTAGCGAGAATAATATGGGCGAAGACCATGAAATATTTGTATAAGGCCAATAGTCGCTCGCAAAAACTGAAATATCACATCCAAACTTCGGGTAGATCGCTGCACGCACAAGAAATTGAATTCAATGATATTCGAACCACTTTGCAAGCTTTAACCGGAATTTATGATAACTGTAATTCTCTTCATACGAATGCCTACGATGAGGCTATCACGACACCAACAGAGGAGTCGGTAAGAAGAGCGATGGCAATACAGATAATCATTAATAAAGAACTTGGTTTGGCTAAAAATCAGAATCCTTTGCAGGGATCATTCATCATCGAAGAATTAACCGATTTGGTAGAAGAAGCTGTTATGGTAGAATTTGATCGATTAACGGAACGTGGCGGTGTATTGGGAGCTATGGAAACCATGTATCAAAGAAGCAAAATACAATCAGAATCTCTTCAATACGAGAGTTTGAAGCATAGTGGTGAATTACCAATTGTTGGTGTGAATACATTTTTAAGCTCAAAAGGTTCACCAACGGTGCAACCAAAGGAAGTTATTCGTTCCGATGAGGAAGAGAAAATCAATCAGGTGAAATTTAAAAACTTAGTGCAGGCTAATCAGAAAGAAAAGGCGGTAAAGGCATTAGAAGATTTGAAAGAGACAGCTTTGAAGAATGAAAATGTATTTGCCTCCTTAATGGAAGTCTGCAAATTCTGCACACTTGGTCAAATAACCAATGCATTATATGAGGTTGGCGGTCAATACAGACGAAATATGTAATTATTCTGTAGGGACACAAGATCTTGTGTCCCTACTAAAAACAACATAGATTTGAATCAAATAGAATCAAAAATAAACGTAAAATCTGTGGATTTCTTGGATAATAAGAAGTCTTACGGGAAATTGATGGAAGAATACCGCCATCGGTTAAAAACCATATTGCATGGTGTTGATGAAAAAGCCAAAGAGCGTCATTTGAAGCGTGGAAAGTTATTGGTAAGAGATCGCATTGAGTTATTATTGGATAAGAATACTCCTTTTCTCGAACTCTCAGCAATGGCTGCCTGCGACCAATACGAAAATCAATTTCCTTCAGCAGGCATTGTGACTGGTATTGGTGTAATTCATGGCAGAGAGTGCGTGATTGTTGCTAACGATGCAACAGTAAAAGGCGGAACATACATCAAGGAAACCATCAAGAAGCACATTCGTGCACAGGAAATTGCCATGGAAAATCATTTGGCTTGTATCTATATGGTCGATTCGGGAGGTGTTTTTCTTCCGGAGCAATCGAAAGTTTTTCCTGATAAGTATGATTTTGGGCGATTTTTCTTCAATCAATCGAAAATGTCGGCCAGAGGAATTCCTCAAATCTCCATTGTAATGGGATCGTGTACTGCAGGTGGTGCCTATGTGCCGGCCATGAGTGATGAAACCATTATTGTGAAAGGGCAAGGAACCATTTTTATTGGCGGACCTCCTTTGGTAAAGGCTGCAACAGGAGAGGATGTTACTGCCGAGGAATTAGGTGGCGCCGAAATGCATACGTCCATTTCAGGTGTTGCAGATCATTTAGCTGAAGATGACAGACATGCAGTACAAATATGCAGAAACATATTTGAGTCGATGCCAAGAGTTCGAAAAAATGGCTTGGAAAGAGAAGAAGTGAAAGCACCGGCATATCCTGCAGATGAATTATATGGTTTGGCTCCAATAGATTTAAAGAAGTCTGTTGATGCCAGAGAGTTGATAGCAAGAATTGTTGATGGAAGTTCTTTTCAGGAATTTAAAGAACGTTATGCACCAACTATTGTTACTGGTTTTGCAAAAATCATGGGCTTTCCGGTTGGTATCATAGCCAATAATGGCATTATTTTCTCCGAAACATCGCTAAAAGCAGCGCATTTTATTGAATTGTGCAGTTTTCGTAAGATTCCATTGATCTTCTTGCAGAACATTACTGGTTTTATGGTGGGGAAAGAGTATGAGCACAAAGGAATTGCCCGCGATGGAGCCAAAATGGTTCATGCGGTTGCAAATGCTCAGGTTCCTAAATTCACAGTAATTGTTGGTGGTTCTTTTGGAGCAGGAAATTATGCCATGGCAGGACGAGCTTATGAGCCTAGATTGTTGTTTATGTGGCCCAATGCCAAAATTTCGGTGATGGGTGGCGAACAGGCGGCGGGTGTTTTGCTTCAAGTAAAAGAACAGCAATTGAAGAAAAGCGGGAAGGAATTCCCACAGGAAGAACAAAACCAGTTGAGAAACAGCATTTTAGAAAAATATGAAAAGGAAGGTTCAGCCTATTACAGTACATCACGTTTGTGGGACGATGGGATTATCGATCCTGCCGATACCAGAAAAATACTGGCAATGGGAATAGCCGTTTCGGTAAATAAAGAGTTTGGTGAGCCTGATTTTGGGGTGTTTAGAATGTAGTTTAAGATTAAATTAGAGGGAATGTTAAAGAGTTAATAAATAAAAACACTCCCCTTAATTCCCTCTCAAGAGGGGAATTGTAAGACCAGAAATTAACGAGCTTTTTTAAGTGGAGCTGTAATACTATTTATGGCTTGGTTATTAGCAAATTTGTTATAAGTCCCCCTTTCAAGGGGGATACAGGGGGATGTTAGATTGATATTAAAATATAAACGAATGAAAGAATTTCAAACCATAGAATTCAATATAAAAGATAAGATCGGAACGATAACACTAAACCGACCCGATATTCACAATGCCTTTAACGAGGTGATGATAGGCGAAATCATTGATTGTTTCGAAGAAATTGAAAAGATGAATTACGATACCATTCGGGTCGTAATCATGAAAGGAAAAGGAAAATCTTTTTGCGCTGGTGCTGATCTGAAATGGATGAAAGGTGTTGCCAATTATTCTTATCAGGAAAATTACCTGGAGAGTTATAAGCTGTCGATGTGTTTTAATGCTGTTTATTCCTGCAAGTTTCCCACGATTGCTTTAGTGCATGGTGCGGCAATTGGTGGTGCAAATGGTTTGCTTGCTGCCTGTGATTTTGTTTTGGCGCATAAGAATACCGTTTTCTCATTAAGCGAAGTGAAAATTGGCATTGTTCCGGCTTGTATATCGCCTTACGTAATGAAAAGGGTTGGTGAATACAAATCTAAAGAATTGATGCTGACAGGCATGAGATTCAATGGTAAAGAGGCAAAGGAAGCAGGTTTGGTGAATTGGTCGTTTGGTGAAAAGAAGCTAAATGCAAAGTTAGAAGATCTGATATCCAAGCTAAAATCGAGTGGACCTATTGCAGTTTCTACCTGCAAGCAATTGCTGTACGATGTGGAGAATGTTTGGAATCATGAAGAAGCAATGGAAAATACAGCTAAAATGATAGCTGAATTGCGCCAATCAGATGAAGGTCAGGAAGGGATGAACTCATTTTTGGAGAAACGCAAGCCTAATTGGACTCTTGATAATTAACAATTAATAATTATTCATTGTCAATTACAATAGTTTGTTAAGTTTTTGTAAGTGTCTGATTGTTAAGGTGATCTGTCTAATGGATATTTCAGCGTAAAAGTCTGAAAATAAACGTATTGTAAATCAGTCTAATATCTCATCCCGATAGCTATCGGGACTAAAATCTAACGATCTATTGGATTACTAATTGAATTAAAATGTACTATAAAAGATTACTAATAGCGAACCGTGGCGAAATTGCCCTAAGAATCATGCGAACAGCAAGAGATCTGGGCATTCATACCATTGCACTATATACTGAACTTGATCGGCAGGCAGAGCACGTATTGCAAGCCGATGAGGCCTATCCATTAAAGGGAAATAATTTACAGGAAACTTATCTGAATTTAAATCAGATCGTTGAAATTGCACGAAAAGCAAAAGCGGATGCCATTCATCCTGGATATGGATTTTTAGCTGAGAATGCTGTTTTTTCTCAATTGTGTACCGATAATGGAATTGATTTTGTCGGTCCGGATGCTAATGCAATTGAATTGATGGGGAATAAGGTAAATGCACGGGAATTTGCCAAATCAATAGGTGTTCCGGTTTTGGAAGGTGTTGTTGGCGACTCAGTAACATTGATTAAGGAAGCCGAAAAAATGCAGTTTCCCCTTTTGATTAAAGCTGCTGCTGGTGGCGGTGGCAAAGGCATGCGAATCGTTCATAAAAAAGAGGATTTAAAAGGGGCATTGGAATCAACATCGCGCGAAGCAGTAAGCTATTTTGGTGATGGAACAGTTCTGATAGAAAGATACATTCAAAATCCACGTCATATAGAAGTTCAGGTTTTAGCAGACCAGCATGGAAATGTGGTACATTTATTTGAGCGTGAATGTTCTATTCAGAGACGATTCCAAAAGGTGATTGAAGAAGCTCCTTCGCCAACATTAACGCCTGAATTGAGGAAGGAAATGGGCAATATGGCTGTTTTCCTAACTCAGGAAATGAATTACACCAATGCAGGAACAATTGAGTTTTTGGTAGATGAGGACTTGAATTACTACTTTCTGGAGATGAATACCCGTATTCAGGTAGAACATCCGGTAACGGAAATGATAACCGGAATAGATTTGGTGGAAAAGCAACTGGCAATTGCTTCGGGACGAAAGCTGAAGTTGAGACAAGAAGATATTCACATGAAGGGACATGCGATTGAAGCGAGGATTTATGCGGAAGATCATGAAAATGAGTTTATCCCATCGCCAGGTGAAATCAGCTTTTATAAAACGCCCAATTTATTCGAAGGTAGATTGCGTTTGGATTCAGCCATAACAGGACCATGCCTAATTCATCCCGATTATGATCCTATGATTGCAAAATTGGTTGTTTGGGACGAAAACAGAGATCTGGCCATTGAAGGATTGCATTATGCATTACACAATTACGAGATACATGGAATCAAGAACAACATCATGTATTTGCATACCTTAATCAATACCAGTTATTTTAAGCAAAATGATATCTCAACTCATTTTTGTCAAAACCATAAGGATGAGCTGATGCATATTATGCAGGAAGAGAAACTTGAAATACCTGCAGCCCTTTTTCAAATCGCTTTTGCTTTGTTTGAATTGAACTGTGAAAAATCGAATAATATTTGGGAAGAAATTGGCTATTGGAGACAACAGGGAGCCAAGTTAAGAATTGTGACAAATGAAGTGATTGATATTGAAATAATTAATGAAAATCCCTATGTGATAAAGGTTATGGGAGATGAGTATTTGGTTGAAAATGTGAGTGTTGAAAGTGATCATTTAATGTTGGAGTTTAAAGGAGCGAGATATCAGTTTTACAGATCTAAAAATACAGATGGAAAAAGCTTTGTGAGTTGTAAAGGTTTGGTTCACGAGATGATTAGATGGTCGGAGATTCAATCTAATATTGAAGATGTAGGTGTGGATGATCGGAAAGAAGGTGATGGAAGAATTTTATCACCAATGCCTGGCAGAGTTGTTAAGATTGAAGCCAAAACGGGCGAGATAGTTGCTAAAGGAGATGTCTTGATTATTGTTGAAGCAATGAAGATGGAGAATAGTATTTTGGCTCCGTTCGGAGGAGTTATAGGAAGTGTTTTTGTAAGTGAGGGAGATCAAGTGAAGAACGCAACGGAGTTAATAAAACTGGAAGCAGTTGGAGAATAGAAATTAACTGCTAAGTGTAAGGCTCCTGCAAGTTGCAGGAAAGAAAAAACGGAGAGTATAATGCTTGCCGCAAAGTGCAGTTCGAAAAGGCTTCCCTCTAAGAGTTTGAAAGCATGTACACTAAATGATTGATTGGAATTGACTAAGACGAAAGAATTTTACGATAAATGGATGTGATTGAAACATGATACTTATACTTTGAAAATATGAAAGACAAGATCAGAATTGCAAATGCCGGTGGTTTCTGGGGTGATGACCTTGGAGTACTTAGAAGACAGTTGGAAGGTGGAGATGTGGACTACATATCTTCTGATTTTTTAGCTGAAGTAACGATGAGTATTCTTCGTAAACAACAGTTAAAAAACGAATCTTTAGGCTATGTCACTGATTTTGTGGATCAGATTGTAGATGTGGCTGATTTGATGAAAGAGAAAGGTGTTAGAATGATTACAAATGCCGGAGGAATTAATCCGATCGGCTGTGCTCGTAAAATTCTTTCAGAATTGAAAAAGAAGGGGATCTCCATTAAAATTGCTGTGGTTGAAGGTGATAATATCATCGAAAGAATCGATGAGTTTTATCCTTCCAAAGCTAATTTTAAGAATATGGATACCGGAGATGATTTTAAGGATATCTTCGAAAACATACAAAGTGCGAATATTTATTTGGGTGTGCCACCTTTGCTTAAGGCTTTAGAGAGTGGTGCAGATTTGATATTGGCTGGTCGTGTTACTGATACCTCCGTAACTATGGCACCAATGATTTATGAATTGGGCTGGGAACTGGATGATTGGGATAAGCTGGCGACAGGTTTGGTGGCTGGTCATATTATCGAATGCGGAGCACAGTCAACAGGTGGTAATTTCACCGATTGGCAAAAAGTTAAACGTTGGGATAATATGGGATATCCTATTGTTGAAATGAATAAAAATGGTGTATTTACCGTCTATAAGCATGAGAATACAGGCGGTTTAATTAGTATTGATACAATTCGCGAGCAATTGGTATACGAAATGGGCAATCCTGCTCAATACATCAGTCCTGATGTTGTTGCTGATTTTAGTCAATTGGAATTAGAAGAGCAAGGTGAAAATAGGGTGTTGGTGAAGAATGCAAAAGGTCATCCATCCACTCCATATTTAAAAGTTTCGATGGCATTTGAAGATGGATACAAAGCAACAAGCTCTATTGTAATTAGTGGTGGAAAAGTATTGAATAAAGCACAAGAGTTTGAAAAAATATTTTGGGAACGTTTAAAGCACGTTTATTTAAAGAAAAATACTGAATTTGTTGGATACAATGCATGTCATCAACATTTAGCTGAAGATATCGATCCCAATGAAATATTATTGCGATTATCTGTTTACGATACTGATGTTTCAAAAATCAAGGATTTTTCGTTGAGTATTGCTCCGTTGATCTTAAGCGGACCTCCTGGAGTTGCTGTTACGGGTGGTAGAGCACGAATGCAGCAAGTAATTACTTATTGGCCGACTTTAATCCCTAAAACTTGTATCTCATCAATGGTTTATGTTTTAAATCAAGATGGTGAAATTAAAGAAACATCCGAAATCCCATCAGTTTTAGGAAATGAGCAGGAGTTAGTCCCTTCACAATCATCTAAATCAGCTTCTTACAATAGGAAAGGTGAGAAAGGTAGAAAAATGTGTGCTGTTCCATTCAGGGAAATATGTTTGGCTCGTTCCGGCGATAAAGGGGATACTGTAAATATTGGGGTATTGGCTCGATCCAAAGCGGTTTATGAATTCTTGAAATTGGAATTAAATTCAGAGAGAATAACTGATTTGTTTTTTGGATTATCAAAAGGCAAAGTAACAAGATTTGAAATTGATAATTTAATGGCTTTGAATTTTTTGTTGGAGGAAGCTTTGGATGGTGGAGGAACAAAATCATTAATGATTGATGCTCAGGGCAAAACATTTGCATCTGCATTGTTGAACCAAGAGGTTGTGGTTCCTGAAGATGTTCTGGCTACTATATTATCTGAGGAATTTCAAAAATAATTACTGCCTGGCATTTGAGAAATCATTGATAGTTGCTAACTTAAACAGGGTAAGTAAGAGCTTTGCTTATGGTAAAGATCTGATATATTGCCGATAATACTAAATGTAATTATATGCTTCCATACATAAATGAAGAACACGATACAATAAGAAAGGCTGTTCGGGATTTTGCTGAACGAGATATAAAACCATTGGCTCAGGAATTAGACGAGAAAGAGGAGTTTTCCATTGATTTAACCCGAAAAATGGGCGAAATGGGATTGTTTGGAATGACACTTCCTGAAAAGTATGGAGGACACAATACCGATTATTTGTCTTATGTAATTGCAGTTGAAGAAATTGCAAGGGTTGATGGTTCGCATGCCGCAACACTTGCAGCTCACAATTCGTTGGGAATTGGTCCATTGTATGAATTTGGCAGCGAAGAGCAAAAATTAAAATATCTACCCGGACTTTGTTCTGGTAAAGAGTTATGGGCTTTCGGATTAACTGAACCTGAGGCTGGTTCTGATTCCCGGGGATCGAAAACATTTGCCAAAGACATTGGTGAAAATTGGGAAATTAACGGATCCAAGATTTTTATTACAAATGGATCAACTCCTTTATGCTCTGGCGTTACAGTGCAGGCGGTAACAGCAATAAACGGCAACGAGAAAGAATTTAGCACATTTATTGTTGAAAAAGGAACACCCGGCTGGACATCCAAAGCCATGCATGGTAAAATGATGTGGAGGGCTTCAGACACATCGGAAATGTTCTTTGATACTTGTTGTATTCCAAAGAAAAATATATTGGGAGAACGCGGAATGGGATCCAAGGTGATGTTGAAAACTTTGGATTCGGGAAGACTATCCATTGCAGCCATGGGACTTGGATGCGCACAAGGGGCTTACGAATTGGCCCTTTCATATGCAAAAGAGAGAAAACAATTTGGAAAAACACTGTCTAAATTTCAAGTCATTTCGTTTAAATTAGCCGATATGGCTCTAAAAATTGAACTGGCAAGGAATTTACTGTACAAAGCATGTTGGTTGAAAGATATTGGTGAAGAATACGGAAAAGAAGCAGCTATGGCTAAATTGTATTGTTCCGAAATAGCAAAGGAAGTTGCCGATGAAGCTGTTCAGATTCATGGTGGATATGGTTTAATGAAAGAATATCCGGTGGAACGATTTTATCGTGATCAAAGATTATTACAGATTGGAGAAGGAACATCTGAAATTCAAAGAATGGTTATCTCAAGGTATATTGGATGTTAAACAGTAATTAATAATGCAAAATAAAGCTGAAAGGCTAAAATTTAAAGTCAAAAGCATGTTTGGTTGTAGAAGTCCCCTTCAGGGGATTTAGGGGTTTTGTAAAGAGACAATTTATAATTAAAGCTGAAAGGCTAAAGTTCAAAGTCAAAAGCATGTTTGCTTGTAGAAGTCCCCTTTAG
>JAESUW010000160.1 GCA_016760525.1 Labilibaculum sp. | reverse complement strand
TTGCCAGATAAACAAAAGTGGCCCCTTGTATTTTTCATCTTTCACCATCAGATTATTCACAAACTCATGTCCGGTACGTTCATCAACATCTGGCCCAGTACTCGGATGCCAACCAAAATGATCCCCCTGAGCACTCCGCTCATTTCTACCAAAACAAGCCAGACTATTTACAAAGGTATTTTGATACACTTTTACATTATTGCTATTCAGAATCAGAATACCATGATCGCAATTATTAAACACATTACCCACACAAACGGCGCCCTTGGATATTTCAAAGAAGAATGCATTGCGCGAAGGCCAAACACTATGCGGTTGGAAGCTATTGTTAGGAAATCCAACTCCTTCAACCCAATTATTTATGAATATACCATCTACATTACCAACATCGTACCACACACCATTTGAATTAGGCAGATCAATCACCAGATTATCATTAAACACAACCCGATAACTTTGATTAAATATTTTTACCGCTGCAGGAAAATAACCAACAAGGTTCTCAATATTATTACGTGTGAAAATATTCTTTTCGATTAAAGCATCATCAGAGCTAACCAAATATAAACCTTCGGTACTTGTATCACTAATTTTACAGTGCTTAAAGCTTATTTTATCACCAATTAAATTAATCCCAATTCGACCGCAATAACTCATAGTACAATTTTCTATTGTTGTGCCAACAACATCATTACCATGTTCAGAATCATCCGACAAAATTTCCGGATAGTATCCTTCCACTTCAATAATTCGAAAAGGATATTGGGTAATTGTAATTCCTTTAATTACCGGGCCAATACCATCAGATACTTTACCATGCACCTCCTTTGTTGTCCGGATTAATCCGCTTGCAAAAGCCGTAATTTCCACCTCTTTATTGGTTGGATCGGTACCAATATAAACTTGTTGAGTTTCGTAATTAATAAAGTACGTATCTTCATTAACTTCTCCTTCCCAACCAGCTGACTGCAGAAAACGTCCATCAATAAAAACCAAATCATCATTAAATCGATGTAAAGGAGTTATTTTTCCGTACACATCCTTTAACCACCAATCCTGTGGTTTAGATGGAAATAAATGTGACCATGAGGTTCGCCACAAACCATTTTTCAGATTTTCCCATTCAGTAGCTACCTGTGTTCCTTTTATTACAGGTTGTTCATCTTTATATGGCTGTATTGTTATTCCCTGATTAAATTGTAAATTGCCCGTACGATAAATTCCACCTCTCAAAACAATGGCATCACCCGTTTTCACCCTTTCAACTGCTGATTCCAGACTCGTTGGTTCAGATAGTTTAAGCCCGTTTGCATCCTCACTCCCATCCGGAGACACATAATAGACAGTACCATTAATATTTAATAAATCATAACTTTTATGTATCGGACCATATGATTTTCCCGAAGGTTGCGCCAAGACTCTCTCTTGTGTCAAGAATACAAGTAAGGATATAAATGATAAGAGAAGAATAAATTTATTTTCTGTTATTTTCATAATCAATTTCATTTGTGAATTTTAATTATACGTTACACTCCTTAAATTCCGAATAGGATGTTTCCTGAATTGGTTCCAAGCACATAAAGTATCATACTCGTCTTTTGTTATTTCATAAATTTTGCTTTGAATTATTTGTAGCTTCATAACTATATCCTGAAACCTGATTTTTTGATTATATAATTAATTACAGATTTTTAAAATCTTAGATTTTAACCCTATTTCAGTATATTACCATATATTGCCAAACCAAAATCAAACTTCTTATCATCAGCAACGATGATGGTCTGATTTATGTATGCATTTCCATCTGAATATGTATCAGTAACACTTTTGGGCCAATAAATTGGAGCAGTTCCTTTTACAGCTTGAAGTTCAAAAGCATAAACATGGTCTGCTTTTAATATTATATGATTTGGAACACCAATGTCTATATTGATTAAACCAGGTGCTTGTGATTAGTAATCAATGCAGAACCTCTGGCATCTTTAAATGGGCCCAACGGACTATCAGCAATGGCAACACCAATAGCTTTTGAATAATGTGGATGGCCATATTCAACAGTTGTGTAGAAATAGAATTCCCATCTTTCTCTATAACTTGGGCAGCCCAGGCATCTCTTGTAGCCCATTTAAAATCAGTCGCTTTCATAATTGGGCCTCGGGAAATCCAGTTTTTCATATCAGTAGAGAAATAGCATAGCCATTGGTTCATATTGAACATTTCGTCTCCCTTAGCTTCATCGTGCCCTACATAAAAAAAAACCGTGTCTCTATAAACCAAAGCAGCAG
Organism: Labilibaculum sp.; assembly: GCA_016760525.1. Taxonomy (GTDB): domain Bacteria; phylum Bacteroidota; class Bacteroidia; order Bacteroidales; family Marinifilaceae; genus Labilibaculum. Next base: position 24,379 of record JAESUW010000160.1, on the reverse strand, counting down.
GGTCTGCTGTAAACCTATCAGTGATTATTGGATTACTCCCTGTATTAGGTTTCTTCTGACCGTAAATACCTGTTATAGTAATACTCAGGCATAATGTTATTAAAGCAGTTCTCATTTTAAGAATTATTTCACATCAATCTTCACTTTGTTCCACTCATAATTACGAGCTTTACATCAGGAATCCCGTTCATGTACCAAACAGGGCAAACAACTATCTATTGATTTAATGTTTAGCTGTTATTCAGGAAGCGCATCATTCGCCGAAGTGGCATACAAACCAATTAAAGCCCCTGTAAAACCACCCGCAATATCAGTCGAAAGAATATCGCCGGAAACAGTGCCACCCAAATTTACGAAAGTCGTTCCATCGCTTGAATAACTAAATTCATAATTATCGCCCGCCGCTTCCACGCGTAAATGGAGAGGACTTTCAAACGCTATCGGCGTACTTGCCAAAACACTCGACTTGCCCGCTTCGGTTCTTTCTAACAACAAATAAAAATCCTTTCCTTTTTTAGTAAGTCCGAAAACGTAATTAAAACGCTCGCTTTGCAAACAAGTAATGCCTGCCAAGTCCTTTTCGGACAAAGGTTTATAGTGTAATTTTGTGGTAAAAACGAAACTACGGTGTTGTTGCCGATAAAAGAGCGTGGAAGTAGGTTTCATTTCTTTTATATTTACCTCAAACGGACTGATTTTCAATCCCTTTTTTGTAATCGAAATAAAATCTTCTCTTGCACCTCTCAAACCAATCCAACGATAATCTAATTTTTCATTGGTGAAATTCTCTGTAAAAACAAAATTCCCGTTGGGGAAAAATCCCTCTTTACCGGTTTTATTTTCAACGCCTTTCGGCAATTTCAGTTTCGGTTCGATAGGCACAAGTCCGTTTTCGAAAACAGGAAAATTGCCCGACCAGTCAATCGGCAAAATAAAAGTTTCGCGTCCGGTATTGACACGATTTTTTTCATTCGGGCGAACGGCTAAAAATACACCGTAATATTTACCATCAGAGCCAAGCACCAAATCGGCATGTCCCGCCCAATCCACTTTATTAGCACGGTTTTTGGGAAAATACCGCTGAGTTAATATCGGGTTATTCGGAGCCGATGTGTAATTGCCTTTCGGATTATCGCTGACAAAAATCACTTCGCTGTGCCAATCGCCTGTACCGCCCTCGGCACACATCAAATAGTAACGTTCGTTTTTCTTGTAAATATGAGGTGCTTCTATCCAAATCGGTTTCTTTGAAATATCAACTCCTCCATCCACAATGATTTTGTCGCTTCCAGGAATTACCTGATCGCTTTCCAAATCATATTCCCAAATTTTTATTACACGGTGTCCACTATAAAGCTCCTTGCCCGGATTGGGTGCATCGTTGTGTACCACGTAGGCTCTCCCATCGTCATCGAAAAACATAGAGGGATCAATACCATTAAAATTCAATTTATAAGGCTCACTCCAACCCTTAAACGGGTCTTTTGTTTTTACAAGCATATTTCCCAGAGAACCATCCACCTGGGTTGTAATCATGTAAAAAGTTTCATTGTGAGGATTATAGCTAATGGCAGGAGCATATACTCCTCGGCTAATTCCCAAATTTGCAATATGTAATTGAGATTTTCTATCAAGCACATGACCTATTTGTATCCAGTTTACCAAATCTTTTGAATGAAATATGGGTACGCCCGGGAACATCACAAACGAAGAATACACCATAAAATAATCGTCTCCTTTATGCGTTATTGACGGGTCGGGATAGCACCCCTGAAAAATAGGATTATAAAACTCATCGGCAGCCAAAGGATATTCATCATAAACTTTGTCCCTCCCCTGATATACAGCCTGGGAAAATACAGGGATATTTTTGCTTTGTTTTTCTTTTTGACCTAAACTATGACTAAATGCTACGGTGGAAAAAACTAACATACAAATGGTCAGCAGAATACTTTGTTTTTTTATACATGAAGTACCATAAATATCTTTCCTCATCTTTTAATCATTATTTAAAGTTGTTTCTGTTTTAAAATAGCTTTCCCCCTTTTATTTGGCAATAAAACCTAATCAATAGCCTATTACAACTGTGGTAATACTGTTGACCTCCAGATCGATACTTACCGAACTGTTTTGGGGGATAAGTGTTTCCATCTCCCTGTTTTCAGTCAACGAGGTTGTATATTTTACAGCCGACATGATGGCTGACTGTGCGTTTAATTCAACTTCACTTATTTTCCTTTTCGTTGGATTAATAATTACCACAACCATTTTGTTGTCTCCTAAGTATGCCGTCAGTTTCATATCGTCTAAGGCTGCGCCTTTCGTTTCGTAACCAATGCGGACATAGCCCGGACGGATAAATTTTGAGAACTGCGACATTGCATAGCCTCTTTTCAGTATCTGCCCCTGCGTGGTTCCTTTTTCGCCATCGCCCAAAAAAGAATAATACCGCCGGATATACCACCAAATGTAAGCATTCCAGTTACGGCTCATTGATGCATGGATTTCCTGTACCATATCCATGGTTTCCTCCCAAATTGTTTCGGCAGGAGTATCTTCTGTCCAGTTATTGGAATTTTCTCCACTATTTAAATTAAGGAGGTGTTCAGTCATCCATATTTCTTTACCTTTTTGTTCTGCTAAGGAGTAAGAAGCCAAACCAGAACCGTACAAATGGCCGCCAACGATGCTAATATTATTAACAGCCTCAGAATCGTTCAGAATAAGATTGGTATAAGTCTGTTTAAAATTGAACGATTCGGCGGCAAGCAGTTTTGCTCCCGTTATCACTCCTGCATAATTTTTCACAAAGTTAAGCATCTCCGTTGTGGAGTATTCACATCCTTCATAAGATACCTGGTAGTCAGGTTCATTTTGTACCGAAACCACATCAACAATTGCTCCCCGGTCTGCCATGTATTGAATAAAACTGTTAATATAATCGGCAAAATCGGCGTAGTGTTCTTCCAGCAGATAACCTCCGCCATTCACACTGTTGTTGCTTTTCCATTTTGCGGGAGGCGACCACGGGCTTGCCAAAACTTTTACATTACGCTCATTGGCCTGTTTAATTGAGTTTAGAAGTCCTGCCCAATCAGATTCACTGGACGGTAACCTTACCCTGAATATCGAAAGCCCAAGTTCATCTTCCCCTGTTCCGAAGGCCAAATCCATTTCGGATGAGGAGAGATAATCTGTTCCCCAAATAGTATTTGCGCCGCCAAATCCCGAAATTGCCTGGTAAGTTATACCGGAATCTATGGTAACAGTCACAGAAGGAATAACTTCCTTATTGTTTTCCGGCTCATCCTCACCGCAGGAAATAAAAAGTAAAAAAGCTCCCAGGCATATCCATTTCAAATAGTTCATAGTAGTTTTTTTTGAATAGTTATCATATTTTTAGTTGTAAACTGTATTAAAAAAGACAACGATTTTTTTAATATCCCTGATAATGAAGTAATTTATTTTACCGTTTAATTAATTCATGTTCATTTTGCAAATCTTTATGAACCTAATTTTTCAATTACAGAAAAATAAGCTTCTTTGGGATTGTAATCCGTGTCAAAAAGAAAAGGATAATTCTTTCTGCCCCTAACAGGGAAATTGTCTAGCCATGTATGATTGTCTGCCAATCCCCAAAAAGTAACACTTGATACGTGATCTTTATAACGTCTGAATAAGCTGAAAAAATCGGAATATGCGGCTACCTGTTTCTGAGCAATATCTGTTGTATAGGCACTTTCTGGGTCTGAATCAGCAGTATATACGGAAACATCCAGTTCTGTAATATGTATCTCAAGCCCTAAAGATGTGTATTTATCAAAAGCCTCAATAACCAATTCATCCGAAGGATATCCAATATTCCAATGAGACTGCATCCCCACACCATCTATTAAATTTTGGTCATTCAGTCTTTTTAATAATTTGAAAATTTTCTCCCGTTTAGTTGGACTAACTGTAGAGTAATCATTGTAAAATAATTTAGCCTCAGTGTCTGCTTCACGAGCAGCTTTAAAAGCCTCAATTATAAAATCGCTTCCGCATATCACGAACCATTTTGATGCTCTATAAGTACCACTACCATCGTCTATAGCCTCATTTACCACATCCCAGGCATATACTTTTCCCTTAAAATGTTTCATCACCGTACTTATATGTGTGCGAAGCCTCTCCAAAACCAACTCTTTGGAAGCCGTATTGTCTCCATCTTTAAAAACCCAATCAGGAGTTTGATTGTACCAACATAAAGTATGCCCCCTCACTTTCATTCCGTTCGCCTGTGCAAAATCGACAATTTTATCGGCACTGGTAAAATTAAAATTTCCCTCTGACCGTTGAAGCGAAGACCATTTCATTACATTTTCGGCTGTCAGGCTACTAAAATGCCTTTTCATTAAATCAACTTCCTCTGCTTTATCAAGCGATGAAGGTTCAATGGCTGCGCCAATTTCAAAATATGTATCCGCTGTATAGTAATCCTTTAAGCCATCAGTGGTATTATTATATTCCTGTAAATTTGTTGGCCTTTTTTCTTCCTCTGTTTCTTTATTATCGGGAATAGGCTCATCTTCATCTGAACTACATGATACAATTAGCAGCAAAAACGACAAAAAAAAAGAAATGGTATGATTTTTCATGTGCTTATTTTCAAATTTTCGGTTGAATAACTTTTGTAGAAAGAACCAGTTATCCAATAAAAAAGTGTAATGAATTATTTAATGCTACTATAGCTTACATTTTATACGTTTTTAAGTATAAAATACAGAAAAGCTGTTTGAGAAAACAGAAGTGTCCATATTCAATTACGGACACTTCTGTAGATTATTATTATTATTCTATTGAGAATTTGAGGTTGTCCATTCCAAATACTACTTCTCCTTCTCCGGACTCATTTGTAGTACCAAATACAAATGCTATAATACGCAAACTGTTCGGATGACAGAATGCTCCGGCTGTTCCATCAACCTGATCGGCTGTATATAAACCGCCATTACCCGATGCAACGAAATCAGCTAAGTGTATTTTGAAATGCTGCCACTCACCATTAGTCTGAACATATGAAGTAGGACTATTCGAACCATATGAGGATTCACCACTTGCATCCCATCCAAGAGCATCCATCATAAATATCTTGAATTTGAAAGTACCATCCGTTTGTTTCAACTCATCGGCTATTGAACTAACTTTCAGGTCAAATTCCAGATATACTCCATTCGGGTTAGAGGTAAATAATGAGAACCTGTCGTTCGTTCCATTGTCCGTTCCCCAAATGTAGAAGCCTTTATCGTGAATAGCTCCTCCCATGGTTAATTCGGCATAATTACCCGAAGCAGCATCATTTGCAGTTGCCTCACTAAAGGAACCAAGATTTCTGTTTGCAAAAGAACCAAAACGACTTACCTCAAAGGTATTATCCCAATCGTTTACCCAGAAATCACCTACAAAATAAAATGGTAAAGAACTTTGAACATTGCCATTACTAGTTTCCAACAGGATATCTCCACTAGCACCTCCTCCAACAGTAAAGATAAGTACATTGTCGGTTTTGCTTGAAATGGTTGCATAGGTATCTCCAACTTTTACGGCGTTAACCGTTGACAAGCGTTCGCCTTGTAACGAGAAAATTCTATCGTCTGAACCTGGCATCCCGCTATTTGGCGTAAAACTTAAAATTGTTGGTAAATCAACTTTAAATTCGGCTTCGCTTTCGGTTGTTCCATCAGGTACAGTCAATGTAATTTTTCCCTTAATAGCTCCGGAAGGTACCGTTATCGTAAGTGTTTCACTGGTTGCCACTCCAATGACAGCTATTACATCTCCAAACTTAACTTCAGTAATTTCGTCCATCATAGTCCCTGTGATAACAACTTCATCCCCGATGTTTAACCAGTTATCAGAAGCGGCAATACTTTTACCACCGGAAGTAATCGATACAATGGAAGGCAGTTCCAGTGTCAGATCGGCGTCGCTTGTTACCACGTCTTCTTTTTCAATTCCGTAAGAAGTCATGTAATTATAATACAGCTTTATTTTCCCGGTTTGCATCCCTGAAGGGGTGGTTATCGTAAGCAATGTATCTTTCTGCTCTATAATAGTTGCGACAAGATCGCCAATTTCAACTTTTATAACTTTATCAAGGGTACTCCCCTTAATAATAACTGGCTGATCACTACCAACAATTACCGGAGCAAATTCAGTCATCGCAGGTGTTGGAGAATCGTCAACTGTAAAATCTGTTGCCGAGGTCAAAATCGTTGTGCCTTTTACAAGAATAATTCTTCCCGACCGGGCGCCTACAGGGATAAGTATAGATATAGAAGCATCTGTCTTTTCCATAAAATCTTCGGCGACAACTGCTTTGCTCTCAAAAGAAACTTTTGTTACATCGCTCAGTTCTTGTCCTTCAATTTTTACCAACATACCAGGATAACCATGTTTGGGCTCGAAGGTAAATGGACTATCTTCTCCTCTCCCTTCTACACTTAATGAGACGTCCTCGTCACATCCGGCGATTACGGCAACCAGTATCATAGATATTATGATACTGCTTATTATTTTAAATCGTTTCATCATAATAAAATTTTAAGATATGATGAAATACCACATTTTATTTTGCATTTTGAAAAGATGTGATACCCCATCATATTATGGTTAAGCCGACATTAATTAGCTATAATAAACTTAATATTATCTATAGAAATTATTGTTCCAAAATTACCGTCTCCAGAACCTGCAGGCGGTTGTATTTTAACACCCGTCAAGACATCAAGAGCCGGAACTGCTCCAATAGGATCTCCACTGCCATAGCCTGTACCCATTTCGGAGAATGGCAGAGTAACCGTTTGCCAACCAGCATCATACGATAATGTGTTTCCATACACATTAGCAGGATCCTGCACCATTATATTTACACTTAATGGCGCACTCAGTTGTATATCCAAGGACAAAGTGATTTTACTGTTATCATCATATCCCACCGGCAGATTCTGAATATAGAAATCAACGTTTCCACCCCAACTGGTACCATTATCCGTAATGGTAAACGTCCAATAATTTCCACGCGACATGTCAGCGGTTTCTTCCGTATCGCCATCCATATTACCGTTACTTCCAAGGCCACCGTAATACTCACTGTCGCTGTCGAAATCGGCAATCAATATCTCTGTACCGAAAATCAACTCATCAGGACTGAAAACAATACCTCCCGTAGCAGTAATAATTTCAACATTCCCTCCTGTAAAACCGTCTGGCACCGTAGTTGTAAGTTGCTTATCGTCAACAATGATAAAGTCTACCGATACCCCTGCAATTTTAACTTCCTGAGCCTTGTACAGTTCGTTACCGATAATCTTTAAAGGGGTGCCTCCCAAAGCGGCGGCAGGCGATAAACTTAATATTACAGGCGGAGAGATTAACTCTATCGTTTTTTGCGCCAATCCTTTACCGGAAAAGAAGATATTGACAACAATTACATCTCCCAAAGGTGCATTATCCGGAATAATAAATTGTAATTGTGTTGCAGTATTTGTAAACTCAACCAAAGCTGTTTCATCGCTTAGCAAAATTTTGTAAACCTTATCAAGCTCAGAGCCGGTTATGGTTACCGTATCCCCCGGTTGGGCAATTGTTTTATCCATTTCAGTTATTTTACCGTTGTAATCGACAATCCCATTTTCCATAGGATCGTAATCATCACAGCCGGTAAATGTCAGAACGGAATATATTATGGACAGGAGCATCCATCTTGCTATATTTATTTTCTGTTTCATATTCAGTAATATTTAATTCTTTTATAATCCAAATAGTCGCTGAAAGCAAATAATTAATAACCAAAGTTTTGATAAGCATCTCTGTTATCTCCAGTCATTGCATCCATTTGTCCTTGCGGAATCGGGCGCAAATGATGATAACGCGTTACATTAGAAGCTGCCTGGTCGGCATATTCCGTATCGTCGCTTGTTCCAAACTTATTGTAACCTGCTTTCAAACGAGGTATTAATGTATTTGTTCTTACTAAGTCGAACCAACGAAGTTGCTCGTTACATAGTTCGCGCGAACGTTCATCAAGGATAAAGTCAATGGAAAGTTGCGCTGCGTTTATCTTCATGTTGTTAGCGGCAACTGTTTCATTAACAAGTCCTGCGATATGCGTATTCAGCACATTGCCTCTGCCTGCACGTACACGCAACTCATTAATGTAATCTACAGCCTCGCCATTCCTACCTAATTTAAATGCAGCTTCAGTAGCAATCAGTATGGTTTCCGAAAGTTTTGAAATAATAAACGGACGGTGAGAGGAATCTCCGGGTTTTTCTCCATTCCCATTTGTATCCATAAATTTCAAATTGGTTGGAAACATATTCCGAGTATAGTCTGAAGAATAACGAATCAATTTTTTCGCAGAAATGGAACCGGTTTCCTCCATAAGGTCAATTACCTGTTGCACTTCGATTTGAGCTTGTCCGTATTCCTCTACACCTGGCATAAATATTGCTGGTTTCTGATAATCAACATGTTCTTCCCTATTGCAGATCCAAAGGCTTTGAAAGGTTTTGTAATAACGGGTATCATTTACCTTATCCGCAAAAACTTCTTCAAGCAAATACTTAGTTGGCACAAAACGACGCCACCCACGTCCATACTCGTTAGGAGTACGATCCAACAAATCGCTGTCTCCATCAGGACCATCATAGTAGGCGGTAAACATGAAATTAGCACGGTTTTCTTTCAATCCGCTTTCAGGAGCATCACTACCTGATTCATCGAAAGTGTAATCGGAAGTATGCTCAACTGTAAATAAGGATTCCATACTGTGTTCATTTCCTGTTTCGTTTACATCAGCAAAATCGGCAAGAAGCCCTACACCATAAGTTCCCCTATTATTGAGCAACATTTTTGCAGTATTAAGAGCCAGTTCGTAATACTTGTTTGCCTCGCCGGCATTAACCCCGCTATATGATGTTGTCGAATTATAATCTTTATTGATTTCGTTCGTGTAATCGTAATCGTAGTAACAAGCCATTGCCAGGTAAGTTTTGGCAAGATAGTGGATGGCAGCGGCTTTCCCCACTCTGCCGGGAATACTGTTTGTGTTAGGCAAACCTTCAATGGCATCTTCCAAATCCGTAACAATTGCTTCATACACTTCAATTGCAGTATTACGAACAGAAGTAGTTATTGGTTCGGTAGAAAAACTAAGATTCCCTTCTTCGCCTTTACCTGTCAAGTCAAGGGGCACTCCGCCAAAAGTTGTAACCAGAGTATAGTAGTATTGCGCCCGAAGAAACTTGGCCTCAGCAACCAATGCCAGGTTATCGCCTGTTGCATAGTCAACAATACCGTTACATGTATTGATAGAGGGGAAACTACGATTCCATGGAGTTTGGAAATGTCCTGCCCCAGATAAATCTACACCATAGTTATTTATTTGTTCTTCGTTACCGTCCCCTCCCTTAGTAGATTCGTCCGTTCCTACACAGGATATTGACAATCCACTCTGTGTTCCGTATTGGTAACGCAATCTGGAATAAGCTGCCGTCAGTCCTGTTTCAATACCCTGTTCGGTTGTAAAGAAATCAGGAGTCAAGCTTGAGCGTGGTTCCTCATCCAAGAAATCCTCGCAACTTGTAAAAATAAGCGCTGTCGCAAAGATCAGACTATATATATATTTAAAGTTTTTCATTTCTATTACCTTTTAGAAAGTTATATTTAAGCCAAAAATATAATTACGGGTAGGTGGCGTATTCAAGCCGACAACCAATTGCCTATTCTGAATGCCTCCGTTTCCTCCCGTATAACCCGAACTCGCATAATTAGTGGCTTCAGGATCAATACCTCCACCATCTTTCATATAATCAGAGAAAAATACGAACGGATTTTGAACGGTTGCATAAAAACGTAGATTACTTATGCCGTAATTTTTTAGTATTTTTTCAGGAACAGTATATCCCAAATTAATAGAACGGATTTTCAAAAATCCTGCATCATAAAATCCTAAAGTACTACTATATGTTCCTGCCGGCTGGTCGCTGCTTCCATCGGGCATAGGATACTCGTTTGTCGGATTATCGGGAGTCCAGTAATCAACTTTTATTTGGTTGCGGCGTCCCTGTAACTGATTCAGGTAAGAGTTTCCCTGGTGAATTTGTGAAACAAGTGTACCTCCTACACGGAAAAATGAAACAATGGTCAAATCAAAATTCTTATAATCCATTCGACTGGTAACACCTCCTTCAAAATCAGGAGCAAACTGTCCAAACACATGACGGTCGTCTTCATTTATTCTTCCATCGGGTTCTCCATCAGGACCACTGTAATCAAGCAACTTGACCTGTCCGGGTTTAAAACCATAGTTTTCAGCCTCTTCCGCCTCATCTAATTGCCAAATACCAATTTTTTTATAACCATACAGTACATCGATAGGCTCTCCTACAAAGAATCCGCTGCCTTCATCCACTGTACGACCTCCACTAAGTGATAATATTTCGTTCACATTAAATGCCAGATTAGCATCTAAAGACCAACTAAAATCTCCTTGGTTTCTAGCTTCAAATATGTTTGCTCTAAGCGTAAATTCCATTCCTCTATTCTCAGTCTCAGCATCATTCACCATCACACTACCCGTTACACCTGCCGTAGGAGGCAGATTTTTTGCATATAACAAATCGTATGTACGCTGGCGATACCACTCAATACTACCTGATAAAGTTTCCCCAAAAAGAGAAAAATCCAAGCCAACATTCCATGTATTGGTCGGCTCCCACGTCAATGTATTGTTAGGCAAATTTTGTACATAATAACCAAAAGCATTTGTTTCCCCATAATTGTACTTGTTTTGTGCCAGGCTACCCAAAGTACTGTAAGGATTAATCCCCTGAGATGCGGTTTGTCCAAAACCGACACGCAGTTTAAGGTTACTAAAAATATTTTGATTCTGCATGAAAGACTCGTTCATAACGTTCCAGCCTGCAGAGGTAGCAAAATAGGTGTACCAGTTGTAGTCTTCGGCAAGCACCGATGAGCCATCACGGCGAACAGTAGCAGTAAGCATATAGCGGTTGTTATAAGCATAATTTACACGTCCCATAAACGAAATCAGTCCACGGCGGCTATACCATTGGTCGCTCGCAGGAATGTCAATGTTTCCGCTACCTTCTTTGTAGTAACCCAGATTATAATACTGCATAAAGTCGGCTGTCATATCCAACGCATTTGCCCTAAACTGATTTGACTCACTTTCTTCCTTTGAAAACATGGCAACTGCATTTATTTTATGCTCAGCAAATTTCTTCTCAAATTGCAACAGATGCTCCCATGTCCAACTCAAAGAAGGATTAAATTGGCGACGAGCGTCCGATAGGCCTCCGTTTCGGAAAGGCGTCTCAGAACCATTAAAGTGCCCATAGTCGCTCATAGAATAGGTAAGACCAAGATTCATCCGGTATTTAAGCCAATTTGTAAAAGTTATCTCGGTGTACAATGAATTGAAAGTGTTAAAACGTTTACGCTGTTGGATCCATGAATCTTCATCGTAAACCAGTAAGGGATTATAATAGTCATCATTCGGATAAATGGGCTGTTGATAAACACTTCCATCACCAACATAAGGGTAAACATCCGCCGAATTGTAGGCAGGAGCCAAAGGAGACATAACCAACATTTGATACATCATGCTTGCCCCTTCCCCATCGGTAATACCGTAATTGTTTTGGGTAGTAAGCCCAACCTTCAACCATCTGTTAACTTCCTGGTCAACAGTCAAGCGTATAGAAAAACGTTCGTATGCCTGTCCTGGCAATACGGTTGTTTCATTGTAATAACCAAAGCCCAAAGAATATTGGCCTTTTTCGGTTCCTTTTGTAATTTTTAGGTTATGGTCTGTTACATAACCTTGTTTATACAGCAATTCCTGCCAATCGGTCTCCCTTCCCAATTTCATCATATCCAATTCCTGAGGCAAATATTGAGTCCATCCTGCTATATCGCGAAATTTCACAAATTCCTCGGCATTAAATACTTCGTACGTCTCTGCCACAGTCTTAACCCCATATGAACCACTGTAGCTTACTTGTGGCTTGTCTGTAACCAACCCCCGGTGAGTAGAGACTAATATAACGCCATTGGCAGCACGTGAACCATAAATAGCAGTAGCAGATGCATCTTTCAGGATATCTATACTTCTTATATCTCCGGGAATAATGTCGTTAATTGACCCTGCAAAAGGGATTCCATCTAAAACGATTAAAGGATCATTACCGGCATTCAACGAGCGTGTTCCCCTTATCCTAATCTGGGCACTTGCTCCAGGCCGAGTAGATGTTTGCGATATATTTACCCCTGCAATACGTCCCTGCAAAGCCTGTGTCATATTAGCCGCCTGTACTTCTTTCAAAATTTCCGAACTAACAGAACTAATAGCTCCGGTTACGTCACTACGTCGCTGAGTACCATAACCGACTACAACGACTTCATCAAGACTTTCAGAATCTTCACTTAGTACAATATTAATTTTCGATTGATTATTAACATCTACTATTTGTGAAGCAAATCCAATAAAATTAAATTTCAACTGCCCATCAGCAGACACATCAATAGAATAAATTCCATCAATGTTTGTAATTGTTCCTTGAAAAGTGCCAACAACAGTAATATTAACCCCAGGTAAGGGTTCACCATTATCGTCACTCACATTTCCTGTAACATTTACCGTTTGCGCAAACGTAATCATGTGAAAAGAAATAAGAAAGAGCAATAACATGACTCCTTTTTTACTTCGAACATGTTTTTTTTTCATAAGATTTAGGTTTTGTTAATAAAAAAATTCTCAAAATATAAACCAGTAATTGGTTTCTTAACTGTGTGGTTTTAAGTTAAACTTTCGTTTTTTCAAATCTTCAAGTTTATACTCCGGACGATTGAGCCACAAAGGAATATTCCGGCCTGAAAAAGTTTGAAAATAGAGTAAGCACGCATCTCTCCACCATATTGCTTCGGTGGATTGGATTGATAATTTCTTTTGAATCTCTTTAAATCTTGCCAGATCTATTTTTCCTTCCATACTGTTCCATGTTTTCTGAAACAGTTCTACCTGCTCCACCCCATAACTGTAACGGCAGCACATTTCTGTCCAAAGATCCCGTCCATTAATCAATTCATAATCCCAAGGCAGGTGATGAAACCACAGCAAATATTCTTCGGGGCATAGTGCAGGATCATCAAACATGGAACGAAGAGGTTCTGTATACTGGCTTACTGCATTACTTCCGGTTGACGAACGGTCAAAACCAATTCCAAAACTATCTGCTTTGTGGTAATATGCAGGTAACCAATCTGGCCTTGCTCCGGGAATTTCGCACCATGGCTCGGGTCCATAATGATGACTCCAGCCCATAAGATGATGTAATCCAAGTGGGGTCATATAATTCACAACGGCTTCGCGCGATTCCATCATTACACAAGACATTTGATTAACAAAATCATGATCGTGTGAAAAGGTTTGCATTAACCATTCCTTTGCAATTTCCCGAGCAGATAATTGATGATTCCAGGCTAAACGACCAAATGTATACCAATTTGCCTGAGCAAAATGATGCCCACACCAATTTGTATCTGTACCTATATTGGCAACCCCTGCAATAGCTGTAATAGAATCATTAAAAACAGAACCATCTGTTAGTCTGTGAATTGTAGTATTCTTTCCCAATGTGTAGGTATCGGTATTTAAAAACTCTTTAAATAAAGTGCCTAAATAAACCAAGTGGTCGGAAAAACCTAAATACTCCTGAGTAATTTGCAATTCAGGCATCAGGCTTGTTTTTTTCATATTTCCAAACAAAGGACTAAATGGCTCTCTTGGTTGAAAATCAACGGGACCGTTCTTCACCTGGATAATCACATTTTTACGAAACTGCCCATCAAGCGGCATAAATTCATCATAAGCCTGCTTCGCTCTATCACCTCCTTCAGGATTATATACAAAGGCCCGCCACATTACGATTCCATTAAAAGGTTTCAATGCGTCAGCCAGCATATTGGCTCCATCGGCATGGGTTCTGCCAAAATCCTGAGGACCTGGTAATCCCTCCGAATTTGCCTTTACAAGAAAGCCTCCAAAATCAGGGATGAAAGAATATACTTCCCTGACTTTTGCCTGCCACCACTTCTGTACTTCTTCATCCATAGGGTCTGAAGTTGACAAATTGCCTAATTCAGAAGGAGATGAGAAATTAATAGACAAATAAGTTTTGATTCCGTAAGGCCGAAGTTGATCTGCAATTACCTTTACTTTTTTAAGATATGTTTGGGATAATACTTCAGGATTAGCATTTACATTGTTAAGAACCGTACCGTTAATACCAATAGAAGCATTTGCCCGGGCATAATCTATGTATTTAGGACTAATTTTTGCTGGCAATTCATCCCATTTCCACATTGATTTTCCGGCATATCCCCGCTCAACAGAGCCATCCAAATTATCCCAATGATTAAGGATTCTTCTCTGGTAATCAGGAATTTCAACAACATCTATTTCCTCGTCCTTTCCTGTTTGTAAAACTCTTAAATAATGATACGCTCCATAGAGTACCGCTTTATCCGTATTCCCTGTTATAATGGTTATATTTTCTGATTTTACAGTTCTTATAATAAAACCATCATCACCTATTTTTTTTATTTCGTCAGCCTTTAGATATTTGGCAATTTCTTTTAATGCCGATGTTCCAACCAGAATTGAACCAGGCTTTACTTTTTTTGAAACGTTTGCGGACAGGTTAAATAAATTAGTTAGCCCTGCTTTTAGTTCTTCTTCAATAATTGCAAACGTATCCGATGTTTCCCAAATGCAAATTGAGGAAGGATGTGTTATCTGTATTGATTTGCTAAGTTCCGTATTGGCAAACCATAATTCAGAACCATCAAGCATATTTTGACTTGAAGCCCAATGCCCCAAAGTAATAAAATACAAAAAGATGATCAAAAAATATTTATTAAGCATATTTACTGGTTTTTGAATTATAAAATATATTCATCGCAATTGCTAAAACATAATAAGGGAAACAAGATTGTGCATTTTCATCAAATATCACTTTCGTTTTCTATAACTTTACTTAAAAATGTACAACACCATTCTATATTCAAGTTTTTCTATAGACTAAAGGTAAGTATAGACTCTACATGAATAAAACACCCTGGTTACGAACTATTTTCTATTGGTTACTACGTATTACGTATTTGTTACATTATCTTTCCTATTGGTTACATTGTGATATTATCCGTAAATTACTGATGAAAAATGTCACACTCTTTGGCATTTTTTAATATTTTTAGACTCTGTTAATGAAAACTAACAAAACTATGTATTCAAAACAATATCTCACTCTCCTTCTTATCTTACTTTCAACATTAGTTTTTTCTCAAAAAAAAAAATTATTCGATTATAACGAAGGATTATCCAATAGTCTTATTAATCAGRTTTACCAGGATCATTTAAATTTCTTATGGGTCGCTACAGAAAATGGATTAAATCAATTTGATGGRATCAAATTTAAATCRTACRCAAATAACATAAATCTTAATAATACATTAAAAACTAATTTCGTAACTGCATTAACTGAAGATAAAAAGGGRGATTTATGGGTCGCACAAATAAATGGMTTACAAGTATACAAGCATGAAACTGAATCTTTCCAAGACATAGAATTAGCTCTGCCACATCAAAAAGAACATCTGTTCATATCCTGTATGATAACATCATCAAATGGAGACATTTGGTTGACAACGACCGGGCATGGACTTATTCGGATAGATAAAAACACCTTACAACCAGATTATTGCGAAAAGCTAAACAAGCAATTGGGCAAACATAGTCTGGAAGATATTTTTGAAGACAAAGAAGGAGTATTATGGATCGCTTCCAACCAAAGTGTAAATTCTTTTGATCCCACCACTAAAGTAATTAAGCATTTTACCTTAGCAAAAGGCAATAAAACATTCTTCTCGAACAAAGAAATATCATGCATTTGCGAAGGAGATAAAAACCTAATTTATATTGGATTTTTAAATGGAGGATTAGCTCAATTGAATAAACAAACCGGAATTGTTAAACAAATAAACTGTCAAAACCAAAATGAAAATTATTTACCAGTAAAAGATATTCTTTTTGATTCAAAAAAACGTTTGTGGGTAGGTACAGATGGTTTTGGTTTAAAGCTATTAAACCAAGAATCAAATCTATTGGAAAACTATACCACAGTGAATGCCTCTTTCGATTTTCTAAAGAGCAAAATTCATTCAATTATAGAAGATAATGCTGGTAATATTTGGCTGGGTATTTTTCAAAAAGGCATTTATTTACTGCCAGAATCACAAGAAACATTTAAAACCTATGGATACAAAGCCTTTGATCAAAATAGTATAGGATCAAGCTGTATAACGGCAATTGACGGACATGAAAAAGAACTTTGGATTGCGACAGATGGTGATGGCCTGTATTATTTGAACCGATCAACTAAAAAAGTTAAACACATCCCTTTAAAAAATGAAAGTGGAATTTTTGTTGGAGAAAATATTCTTACCCTGTATAATGATTCAAACGACTATTTATGGTTGGGCAGATATATAAATGGTCTTATCAGGTATGATAAGAAAAACGGAAGCTTTAAAACATTTACAACTAAAAAGAACAACACCACCGGTAAAACCTATAACAAAATCACGTCAATTACAAAAAATAATAAGAATCAACTTATTATAGGAACTTTAGGTGATGGGATATGTAGGTTTGACACTCAAAAAGAATTGTACTACGATGGACTTGACATTCCAGATTCGTTGAATGAAAAAATTCCCAAATGGATTCTTTGCGTTTACATAGATAAAGCCCAGAATATATGGATTGGCACCTACGTAGGGCTCTTTCACGTTAACCTAAAAACAAAATCGTTAACTCAGTTTTCAAAAGAAAACGGGCTTCTAAAAAATAATACTGTTGACTGCATTCTTTCCGATAGTAAAAATAACATATGGGCAGGTACCTACGAAGGATTGGTAAAAATAAAAAGCGATCATTCAAGCTCCAGCTTTTATGATATCAACGATGGATTATGTGACAACGTGATCTGTTCAATAATTGAAGATGAATATAACCAACTATGGATTAGCACACATAACGGATTGTCCCGGTTCAATCCGGAAGATGAATCTTTTACCAATTATTATTCTTATGATGGCATTCAGGCAAATGAATTCTCAAGAAATGCAGCTTTTAAGTCGGATAAACAAGAACTTTTTTTTGGTGGTATAAATGGAATCACGCAAATCAACAAAAATTATGCTACTATCATCAGGGAAGTGAGAGATGTTATTCTTACTGAATTTTTAAGCTTTGATAAACCGATAAACATTGGTGATAAATCGGGCAAACATGTAATATTAGATAAATCAATAGTTCTTGAAGATACGATTAAGCTTCGCGAACAGGATAATGTATTTTCAATTGGATTTACCTCCACTGATTTTGCCAATCAAACAGCTGTTTCGTACGAATATATAATGGAAGGCTTTGATTTAAGCTGGAACGTAACCAGCTCGACAAATAAAAGGGCTACCTACACAAATTTAAATCATGGAACTTATACCTTTTCGGTACGCGCTGTTGATAAAGAGAACCTCTCAACAGCAAGAAAACTCACCATTATTATCTATCCTCCCTGGTATAAAATGCTTTGGGCAAAAATTTTATGGATTCTATTAATCGGCACTTTTTTCTATGGAATATTTCTTTTATATATGGAGAAAGTAAAACGTTTGCACGCGGAAAAAGTAAATGAAATGAAAATGCAGTTTTTCATCAATATATCACACGAAATTAAAACGCCTTTATCCTTAATATTAGATCCCTTAGAAAAATTAATAAAACAAGATGTTGATGAAAAAAACTCCAGACTGTTTTTTATTATGCAACAAAATGCCAATAGAATATACCGTTTGGTTAGCCAAATGATGGATGTTAGACGAATTGACAAAGGGCAGATACTTATCAAATTCCAACAAACAAACATCTACAGCTTCATTAAAGAAATAGCTCAATCCTACGAACTTTTAGCCAACGATAAAAAAATATCCTTCAATATAACAACCAGTGATCCGAATCTTGAAGTATGGATAGATCCTCTGAATTTTGAAAAAGTAATTTTCAACCTATTATCAAATGCCTTTAAATTCACACTTTCTGATGGTGCAATTGAACTTAGCATTACTAAAGAAACCATTAAAAAAGGCAATCGTCATCATGAACAGTTAAAAATTATTATCAGCGATACTGGAATTGGAATAAAGGAAAGTGAAATTGAGCGAATTTTCAATCGCTTTTATCAGGTCTATTCATCAAATACTAAACACTCTACAGGCACAGGCATTGGTCTGCATCTTTCCCGCTCGTTGGTCATATTACACAAAGGAAAACTTTTGGCAGAAAACCGTACTGATAGAACAGGTAGTCGATTCATCATTACTCTTCCTCTCGGAAATGAGCATCTTTCCCCAAAAGATCTTATAACAGAAAAAACAGCACTTCCAGCTCCGTCACATAAGTATGTTTCGCAAGTATCAAAAGAGAATGCACAAATTCCTATCGACAAAAGCATAAAACACAAAACCAATTACAAAATAATGATTGTTGATGATGAAGTTGATATCCGAAACTATCTCTGCAATGAATTATCTGCTTATTATAAAGTAGTTACGTGTGAAAATGGAAAAAAAGCTCATGAAATTTTATTGGACGAAAATCCTGATCTTATTATTAGTGATATTATGATGCCGGAAATGGATGGTATCACTTTGTGCAAAAAAATAAAAGCAAATATTTTAACCAATCATATTCCTGTTATTTTACTTACAGCACTCTCTAAAGAAGAAAATGAAATAGAAGGTATAGAAACTGGTGCTGACATGTATTTGGTAAAACCATTCAAAACTGAATTTATCATTAAAATTATTGCTAACATTTTAGAAAACAGAAAAAATATATATCATAAATTACAAAATAAGGCAGAACATGAAATAGAAAATATAGAAATAAAATCGCACGACGAGATATTGATGCAAAAAGTAATGGCAATTGTTAAAGATAACATCTCAGACAGTGAATTAAATGTTGAGATGCTAGCCGATGGTATTGGAATAAGCAGAGTACATATGCACCGAAAATTAAAAGAGCTAACCAATCAGTCGGCTCGTGATTTTATTAAAAACATTAGGATGAAACAAGCAGCTTATTTGCTTACAACAAGTAAAATTAATATAGGGGAAGTTGGCTATGCAATTGGTTACTCCAATTTATCCCATTTTTCAAAATCTTTTAAATCTTATTATGGTGTATCACCCAAAGAATATAGCTCAAAACAACACGGGAGTTGAATAATATTAATCCATTTTTAGCAAAAAAAAAGATGAACTGAAAAGTTCATCTTTTTTTTTATCATTTCAATTCAAATTAGCTTAAAAATTTCTTTCTCAAATCTTCAAGCTAATACATCATTGATTGGAACCATTTTCCCCAGAAGTGTACCTATTGCTAACAATTTGGCGCTAAACTCTACCACCTCGAGTCGGTCGAATGCCTGCATCATAAACCCACCAGAAACGAATTATTTCGGGAATAGTTGTATTCCCCTGAAATTCAGCATCAATAGGCAAACAAAGTACATCTTATAGAAAAATTCAGCTTTCCGAAATCATTCTTATATCAAACTTCACTTCTGTGATTCTCTAAACCATTAAATATGGAGACTGAGTAATAATGATTGTATTCACATTTGGATTTTACTCATAAATCATGGATCATACCCAAAATTATCACCTGATCCGAGATCTTATTGTTTTGAGAGTTTCCTGAATATTAGTTAAGATAAGAGCTAAAAAAACGGAGTACAAAAAATGTACTCCGTTTCTGATCATATAATGGTTAACCATTTAATTTGTTGTAATCAGCCAGAAATTGTTCTAATCCTTTATCTGTTAACGGGTGATTTAGTAAACCTACAATAGCACTAAGCGGACAGGTTGCTACATGAGCACCAGCTTCAACACATTGTATAATGTGCATGGTATGACGTACCGAAGCTGCTAAAACCTGAGTATCGAATGCATAATAATTGAACATATCTGCAATCTGTCGAATTAATACAATTCCATCAGTGCAAATATCATCAAGACGTCCAACAAATGGCGATACATAAGTTGCGCCAGCTTTTGCAGCAAGCAATGCTTGTCCCACAGAAAATATCAAGGTACAATTGGTTCTGATTCCTTTTGTGCTCAAATATTTCACGGCCTTAATTCCATTTTTGGTACAGGGAACTTTTACAACTATTTGAGGATGCAGAGCGGCTAACTCTTCACCTTCACTAATCATACCCTCGTAATCGGTAGCGATTACTTCTGCACTTACATCTCCATCTACAATATTGCAAATATCAACATAGTGTTGAGTAATGTTTTTTGCTCCTTTAATTCCTTCCTTTGCCATAAGTGATGGATTCGTTGTTACTCCATCTAAAATACCCAAATCCTGAGCCTCTTTAATTTGATCAAGATTTGCTGTGTCGATAAAAAAATTCATTTTGATATATATAAGATTAATATTAAAAACCCAATTGGCAAGTATCAGTGCCTGAATCTAAAAAGCTATTTTTTAAAAAGCATGGAAAGAAAACTTTATTATTTACTTTTTCACCAATGTAAGTAATTTGATTTAAGCATTTTGCATGTAATAAAAGAGACTGATCCTATTCAGATACAGTCCCTTAATTTTCATTATTGGGAATTACTAAAACCTACCAAGGATATATTTATATTAACAACCAATAATAAAATAATTTCTTTGATAATTATTTTTTCCATAATTTTTGCATGTCTTCCAAAGTTCTTCCTTTGGTTTCCGGAACAACTTTCCATACAAATACTGCTGACAATAATCCCATTGCACCATAAATCCAATATGTAAATCCGTGATTAAATTGGTTGGTCAACCATGAGTTATCATTCATCATTGGGAAAGTCCACGAAATGATCATATTTGCAATCCACTGAGCGGCAACTGCCATTGACATAGCGCTACGAATTGAGTTCGGGAAAATCTCTGACAACAACACCCAGGTAACCGGTCCCCATGACATTGCAAAAAAGGCAACATATCCTAACATAGCGAACAAAGCAACCAAACCCAATTGGTTAAAGTAGAATGCAAAACCCAATGCGAACATACAAAACCCCATACCAATACCACCAATTATCATTAAAGGCTTACGTCCAAACTTATCAACAGTATAAATTGCCAATACAGTAAAGATCAAATTAATTGCCCCAACCAAAATGGTTTGAAGTAAGGAAGTATCGGTGTCACTGCCCATGTTTCTGAAAATTTCAGATGCATAGTACAACACCACATTGATACCTACAAATTGCTGGAATACAGACAATAATATTCCGATAACTATAATTAATCCTCCAAAAGTTAACCATGGAGAGTTATTTTCTTTTAATGATTCTTTAATGTCAGAGAATAAAGCCGGAGCTTTTTCAGAACCAACAATCTTATTTAGAATAGTTTTAGCTTCCTCTTCTCTCGATTTCATAATTAAGTAGCGAGGAGTTTCAGGAACGAAATACAGCAATATCAAAAATATAATTGCCGGAATGGTTTCAGATGCAAACATGTATCTCCATCCAATCTCATTTAACCAACCATCATCGCCACTTGAAGCAATAATGTAATTCACAAAATAAACTATCAGCATACCAAAAATGATCGCGAATTGATTCCAGGAAACCAATTTCCCACGAATGTTTGCTGGTGCAATTTCGGCAATATACATAGGAGAAAGCATAGAGGCTATTCCTACACCAATACCACCAATAATACGATAAAAGATAAATGAAGTGATAGTTCCTGCTCCAAAAGGATTCATTATTTCGGGCATAGACGAACCAATTGCTGAAATAATAAATAGCACAGAAGCTAAAACCAAGCCTCTTTTCCTACCTATATTATGACTAACATATCCACCAATGGAACCTCCAATAATACATCCTATTATGGCACTTGAAATTGTGAATCCATTAATCGAATTCATTGTGTTTTCAGAAATTTCATTTACAGATACCCAAAACTGAGTATACCAAATTACAATTCCTGCAAAAACAATAATTCCACTGTATATCATTCCTTTTTTCTTTCCATACATTCGAAACATGAAACTGGAAACTAACAAGGAAACAATTACAAAACATAGAGAAATTATGATTTTATATTCTCCAAGAACCTGCAATGCGAGTACAGGATCAGATTCTAAGGGAGTAACAAAAAATATCTTTAGTGCTTCAATAGCACCATTAATTACGGCAGTATCGTAACCAAACAATAATCCCCCTAGTGTAGCCACTAAAGTAATGGTTAGAATGAACGAATTACTCCCTTGAGTTTGGGTTTGAGTCATGGTTTTGAATAATAAATAAACTCCCACAGTCTTTAACTGCAGGAGTTTAAAAATGAATTATTAAATATACCAGTTGATTAACTGTTCCAACATTTCTTGTTTTCCACTTAATTGAGCTGGCTCACCAACTTCCTGAGCTATCTTTCTAAGATCTTCAAGGCTTAGGTCACCATTCGCAAACGCTTTTCCATTTCCTGATTCGAAAGAAGAGTAACGATCTTTCTTCATTTGCAGGTATGGCGATTCTGTTCTTATTTTATCAGCAATAACCAAGGCACGGGCAAAAACATCCATTCCTCCAATATGAGCCATAAAAATATCTTCTAAATCAGTTGAATTACGTCTCATTTTCGCATCGAAATTGATACCTCCATGAGTAAATCCACCATTCTCAAGAATTGGCAACATAGCCGAAACTGTCTCATAAATGCTTGTTGGGAATTCATCAGTATCCCATCCATTTTGATAATCACCTTTGTTTGCATCGATACTTCCCAACATGTTGTTATCAACAGCAGTTTGCAATTCGTGCTCAAATGTGTGCCCCGCTAGAGTAGCATGATTTACTTCAATATTCATTTTGAAATCGTCAGCCAAACCGTATTTGTTTAAGAAACCCAATACCGTTGCAGTGTCGAAATCGTACTGATGTTTCATTGGCTCCATTGGCTTAGGCTCAATAAGGAAAGTTCCTTCGAAACCATTCTTACGACCGTAATCACGAGCCATAGTCAGGAATTGCGCCATATGATCCAATTCTTGTTTCATATCGGTATTGAAAAGAGACATATAACCTTCACGACCTCCCCAGAATACATAACCGGTACCACCCAAAGCGATAGTGGCATCCAATGCATTTTTAACCTGAGTACCCGCGTTTGCGATTACATTAAAATCAGGATTGGTTGAAGCACCATTCATATAACGGGCATTCGAAAATACATTTGCAGTACCCCACAATAATTTAACTCCTGAGTCAGCTTGCTTTTGCTTCGCATAGTCAACCATTACAGCCATTCTCTTTTCAATCTCGAAAACAGTACCGTCACCAACAACATCAGTATCATGGAAACAATAGAATGGTACACCTAATTTTGTGATGAATTCGAAAGCAGCATCCATTTTTGATTTAGCAGCGCTAATAGGATCAGCTTGATTACCCCAAGGAAATTTTTGAGTTCCCGGTCCGAATGGATCTCCACCTTCGCCACAGAATGTATGCCAGTAAGCCACTGCAAAACGCAAATGATCTTTCATAGTTTTACCTGCAACAACGCGGTTCTCATCGTACCACTTATATGCCATAGGATTTTTTGATTCTGGTCCTTCGTAAGCAATCTTACCAATTCCAGGAAAATACTCTTTGTCTCCTTTTAGAATAGTCATGATGTTCTTTCTTATTAAATTATCAATCTGTTTATTAGCTATTTTCTATAAATTCTTTTGCAATTCTTTGTTCCAGCGATCATAGGCCTTCAGCATCTCTTCCCGAAGATTTTCGTCTGGTTGTATTGTACTGATTTTTTCCAATCCTGCGAAAGCTTCTTCCAAAGAAGAGTAAACACCGGCTCCAAAACCTGCACCTCTTGCCGCTCCCAATGAACCATCGGTATCGTACAATTCTATAGTTGCACCTGATACGGTTGCTAAGGTTTCTCTAAACAGAGGACTCAGAAACATGTTTGCATGTCCGGCTCGAATTACATTTGTCTGCACGCCAATTTCTTTCATCACTTCCATACCATAATAGAATGAAAATGCGATTCCTTCTTGTGCCGCTCTGTAAATATGAGCATCACTATGTCTATTTAGATTCAAATTTAAGATTTGAGCTCCTATTTCCCGGTTATTCAATACCCGTTCTGCACCATTTCCAAATGGAA
>JAESUW010000010.1 GCA_016760525.1 Labilibaculum sp. | reverse complement strand
AGAATATAGTGTAGTTGTTACTAATGAGAATGGGTGTATCGCTAAGGATACGGTTAATTTTAGCACAGGAAGTCAGTATTTTGTTGGTCTTCCGTCGGCATTTTCACCTAACGGGGATACTAAAAATGATAAACTGGAATTAGTTGGAGATGTGGATCAGGTTGACAATATGAGTTTGATAATTGTGAACCGATTAGGTCATAAGGTTTATCAATCTGTTCATTTACATAGAAGTCAAGGAGATGGTTGGGACGGGAAATTTAAAGGTCAAAAGGTCGATATGGATGTTTATGTGTATTTCTTACAAGTTACATTTAAAGATGGTAGCTCAATGAAAAAGCAAGGAAATGTTACACTATTGCACTAATACTGTTGATGAATAAAATGAATAGGTACTGTTCAATTCCATCTTATTAATTATATTTAAGCCCAAATAATTTGTTGTTAAAGTATAAAAATAAAATAAATAAATCACTTTGGGTAATAGGCTATTATTACCCATTTTTATATTTTTGTGTGGGTTTTTTTCGTCATCGAGTCTAGATGATATTTTTTATGACAAAAAGCCCTCGGAATTGCGTATGAGGAAGAGTTTAATAGTTCTGATATTTATGTTCTTATTTGGTGGCTTAAAAGTCTCCGCTCAGCGTGTGCACTCTTCTCAATTTTATTCTATTCCTTTATTGTTAAACCCAGCATTAACTGGTAATTCCGATTATAACCTTCGTGGTGGTGTAAATTATCGAAATCAATGGAATAGTGTAACCACCCCTTTTGTGTCTCAAGCTGTTTTTGTTGATGGTAAATTGGCTACTCAATTATTAAGCTCTTCTTGGCTTGGTGTGGGAGGGATGATTTTTAACGATAAGGCTGGGGATGGTGGATTGAAAACAACTCAAGTGATGTTTGCTTCATCTTTAAATAAAAGTTTAAATGCAGGTAATACACTTTTTTTACACGTAGGGATTGGGATAGAATTGATTAATAAGTCTGTTGATTTTAATAAGTTAACTTTTGGGGAACAGTGGAAAAATGGCATTTATAATCCAGCTGTTGGAAGTGGAGAAGAGTTTAAGTCACAATCTCTGTTTTATACTGATTTCTCTGCTGGTTCAATGATAACTTTTTTTAAAGGCAAATCAAAATATTTCATGGGAGCCTCTGTTAGTCATATTAATCAACCAAGAGAGTCGTTTTATGGAGAGGATGACGTTATAAATAATCTTAAAAGACGATTTGCCTGGCATGGCGGTGTAGAATCAAGATTATCTTCAAGACTTTATGTGAAGCCTGAAATAATGTTTACAACAGAGAAAAGTGCAAATGAGTGGATTGCCGGAGCCAATTTTATGATGTTGTACGGAGAAAAAGGAACAATACTGCATTACGGATTGTGGTATCGTTTTACGCAGGATATTATTCCTGCATTTGGTTATGAGAAAAATCGTATGAAATTAATGATAAGTTACGATATTAATATTTCTGATTTGCAGGTAGCTTCATCCAACAGGGGAGGATTGGAAATATCACTTACCTATAACCATAACTATTCGAATCCTAGAGAAATCCGCAAGTTAAAACGTCGTCAGAAGGTTAAGAAACTGGGAGATAAAGCAATCTCTTGTCCTAAATTCTCACACGAAGACTAATGTTCAATTAAGAATTATAAATTAATAATATAGCTCTTAAAAGCTAAATCCTGAAAGGGCTTAATAAATAGGATTTCATCTGATATAGATTACGGTGCAACCTTCCATTACGTATTTTTTCTTGAATAATTTTACCGCTAAACACAATTTTAATTTTTAGGCTTAAAAAAAATGGCTCGTTCACTATTAGTTATAAGTTTTGAGTTTAGTGATTTGCTTTAATTTTTACCTTTTATACCATTTTACAGACAAATTTACTCACAGGTATAATGCCGATAGATATTTAAAACTCAGTGATAAGCGAAGTGAAATTAATGAGTAATTTTAAATACTAATCGGTATTAATTAAACTTTCCAAATTAAGAATATCATTCAATAAGCTTGCTTATTGACAATAGTTCGTTAAGTTTTTGTAAATGTTTGTTTTTTAGACTGATACAAAACAAGGTTATTGGTAGTTAAAGTGTTGGAAATAAGTGATTTGCAAATCAGTCTAATGTCTCATATCTAATCCCGAAAGCCTTCGGGACTAACGATCTATTGTATTGAATGATATTAAAATAAATTATTGTGTGAGAATGTAAGCTTTCATGACGTTATACGCTTTTGTTATGAAGGATTTAAGAATAAATAGGATTAAAAATAAATAATTATACTATGAGTAGATTTTCTTTTTTATTACTACTGTTGTTTTCAATTTCAACGATGGCTCAGAATGTGACGGTTATTCCTCAACCGTTAAAAGTTGAACATGGGGAAGGGCAATTTGTAATTAATTCGAGGACAAAAATTATTGACCGAACTATTGACAGAGCTAATGCAGAATATTTACAGCAAATGCTTCAACCTGTCTTCGTTAAAAAACTGGAAATTAAGACTTCAGGAGCTCGAGGCATAGTACTTAAAACAGAGGAAAAACTACTTAAGGAATTGGGCGAGGAAGGATATGAACTTGAAATAAGTAAGAAATCTATTTTGATTACAGGAGCCAGTTCTAAAGGGGTTTTTTATGGACTGCAGACAATAAGACAACTGCTTCCGGAGAACCTGAATTTGTCACAAAAGGAGCTTGTATTATCATGTGTTCGTATTAAAGATAAGCCTCGTTTTAGTTGGAGAGCATTTATGCTTGATGAGGCCAGGTATTTTAAAGGGATGACTCAGGTAAAGAAAATTTTGGATCAGATGGCTCTTTTGAAAATGAATGTTTTTCATTGGCATCTGACTGATGATCAGGGATGGCGTATTGAGATTAAGAAATATCCAAAACTCACTAGTGTTGGTTCATACCGAAATAGTACACAAATTGGAGGATGGAATAGCTCAGAACTTTCAGGAAAACCACATAGTGGATTTTATACACAAGAGCAAATTAAAGAAATTATTGCCTATGCAACTAAGCGGGGTATTACCATTATACCGGAAATAGAAATGCCAGGGCATGCTTCGGCAGCTATTGCAGCTTATCCTTGGTTAGGGACTATTGGAACAATTCAAGAAGTACCTGCGGTATTTGGAAAACTACCAGATTCTTATAATGTGAGCGATCCTCTTGTCTATGAATTTTTAGAAGGTGTATTAAATGAAGTAGTTGATTTATTTCCTTCAAAAATAATTCACATTGGAGGCGATGAGGTGAAATTTGATGCTTGGAAAGAGTCTGAACAGGTACAAAAATTCATGAAAGAAAAAAGTTTAACATCACCTACCGATCTTCAGATTTATTTCACGAATAAGATATCTAATTTTATTGATCAGAAGAATCATCGTATGATGGGGTGGAATGAAATTTTAGGTGGGAATGTGCATGAGTGGCAAGACGCAGATGATGTTAAAACCACCGAAACACTTGCTAAAAGTTCCATTATTCATTTCTGGAAGGGGAGTCTTGATTTAGTGAAAGATGCTGTGTCGAAGGGATACGAAATTGTAAATTCTCATCATATATTTACTTATTTGGATTACAATTATAAGAGCATTCCTCTTGAAAAAGCCTATTCATTTGATCCAATACCTGAAGGGCTCGAAAAAGAATATCATTCCAAGATTTTGGGTAGTGGATGCCAAATGTGGAGTGAGTGGATTCCTAAAGAGACGGATTTAGAAAAAATGGTGTTTCCTCGATTGGCAGCCTACGCTGCAGTAGGATGGACTGCAAAGGAACGTAAAGATTATTCATTATTTCGGACCAATTTAAATTTCTTCCTGCAATATTGGGAGAGTCAGGGAATTGTTGTGGCACCTAAATTTGAAAAGAAGGATTTTAATTAAATCCTGAATTCAAGCTGCCAATGCAAGCTTTTCGTGATTAATAATAATAGTACATATTTCATTTGGTGTAAGATAATTTAGATGCTTTCCAGATCTGTTGTTTAATTTATCTTACACCATTTTACAGACATATTTACTCACAGGTATAATGCCGGTAGATATTTAAAACTCAGAGATAATCCCGATTTATCGGGAGAAATTAATGGGTAATTTTAAATACTAATCGGTATTACACTCATTTGAATCTATCAGGTGATCAATTGCCCTTACAATTTACTGTTAGTATCTATTGTTGATGCAACCGGTTATTGAAATTATAGAGGTTTGGTGCAGTGGAATATTATTACATTATTTGGCAGTCTTCGGTCCAGTACCAGGTTTGGGTACTTCTTTAGGGATATTTACGTTTTTTATAATATAGGTCTTTGGACCCAAATATAAATCAGAATTCATCATTTCTTCCCAACTTACTTCTTTTCCTGTGTAAGCTGATATTCTTCCCATAATACCTGTAAGGGTTGATTCTGCAATTTGAGAAGCCTCATTTACAGGCTTTCCGGTTCGAATGGCTGTAAGCAAATCGATATGTTCCTGATCGTAAGGGTTTGTTGCCAGACGACTTAGATTAGAGCTATTCCCTTTTCCTGGATAATCAAAAGTCCATTTAACCGATCCATCGGGATTGTAAATCGTATTTTCACAATTTGTACTTCCTTTACTTCCTTGAATACGATCAGAAATTACATTGCTGCAATCATTAATTTGACGGCACATGCTATGATAATGAACATCTTTATCGTACACAAAATCGACACTGAACATGTCATATTGATCGCCGGTAATTCTCTGATGCCGAGCACCAAAACCAAGAGCTTTTTCGGGATGTTTACCAAGAAACCAATTAACGGTATCCAAATTGTGAATATTTTGTTCTACAATATGATCGCCTGAAAGCCAGCACCAGTTAACCCAATTTCGAATCATGTTTTCCAATTCAGACCAATTGGCACGGGGGTTTCTGTGCCAGAGCTTACCAACGTTGTAATAGCTGTTAGCCGATACAATTTCGCCAATCTCACCCTTGGCCACCTGTTTAAAGGTTTCAATGTAATCCTGCTGATGACGTTTTATAGTGCCGGTTACTACCGATAATCCCAGCATTTTCGCCTTTTCAGCAGATACCATTACAGAACGAACACCAACCGGATCGACAGCTATGGGTTTTTCCATAAATACATGTTTTTTGGCTTTTACACAAGCCTCGAAATGTTGTGGTCTGAAGTGTGGAGGAGTTGCAAGAATTACAATATCTATATCGCAGTTCATAAGTTTCTCGAACGAATTGATGCCAGAGAAGCACTTGTTGGGCGAAATTTCAATTCCTTTTTGTTCTTTAATTTTTAGGCGACAAGCATCAATACGGTCTTGAAAAACATCAGCCAAGGCAACAATTTCCACATTTGGGCCGGCGTTTAAAAAGTTTAATGCGGCACCTGTTCCCCGATAACCGCAACCAACAATACCCGCTTTTAACAGAGGACCATCCGGCGCTCTGTCTAACATCGGAGGAAAAGTGTATTCTCTCTTTTTGCTCGATTGACAAGATGTTAAAAAGGAATTAATACCAATGGCACCTATTATTCCTGCTGAGGCAGCATTGCGTAAAAATTTTCTTCTGCTGTTATCGTAATTATTGTCATTCATATTATACCATTTTACAGATAAATTTACTCACAGGTATAATGCCGGTAGATATTTAAAACTCAGAGATAATCCCGATTTATCGGGAGAAATTAATGAGTAATTTTAAATACTAATCGGTATTATTGGATAGTAAAGATGAAAATTATTTGATTCTGTTTCACTAATTTTCCTGAAACCATTCGCAAACTACACGGAAACCAATATCATTGCAATCGGAATACCACCAGATACTTTTCGGAATTTGAGGATCGGTTATCATCCATTTATCATGTTCTGTATGATCATTGAAGTTCCAAAGCAGTTCATGAACAGAGCTTTTAAATGATCCTCCTCTTATTCGGTATTCCGTTTTTGTATCTATTTTTATTGAATCAAGGCAAAATTCCCGAACATTGCCAAGCAAATTTAAAATTCCATATTTGTTTGGCAAAACCTCTTCTGGTAAGCCCGTCTTACCAGTACTGTTTTCTTTCCAAATTACGTAATCATCGATTTTTTTGCTCGTTTTTTGAAATAGATTCATTACAATATTTTTTGCTGTGTAATCTGAAGTTTTACCACCAAAAAAGAACTCTTCATTTTCATTGGTTCCGGTAGCGTATTCCCATTCTGTTACAGTTGGCAAACGATAAGTTTTTCCTGTTTTTCGAGAAAGCCATCTGCAATAGGTATTTGCAGCATGCCAGGTCATTGTAATTGCAGGTCTGTTTCCCATTCCCCATCCTTGCGAAGGATCCCCAAAAGGTGGTGTTGCACCTGAAATTACATCTATATCAGTTTTGTATTCTGTACGGCCTTCCGATTCTGTTTCGCTAAGAAAGCTTTGGTATTCGTTCCAGGATACCTCAGTTTTAGCCATGAAAAAAGACTTGTCCATTTCTACTACTTCTGGTACTGCTATCATTTCAAAAGAAATTGATGTTCCCGGTATTTTTTCGGTGAAATTGATAAAATGTTTTAGCTCTGCAGTTTGTTTATATTTTATTTCAGCTTGTTTTCTTTTAAAAAAATTGAAATTTTCAGAGAGAGATTCCTTTTCACCATGTCCAACACCTAAGTGACAATTGATACAATCCAAATTAGTTGAATTATTTTTATAGTAAAGATGTGCTTCATCTCCTTTCTTTGATAAGTGCAAGGGGAAAAGATTTTGGTGACACTTGATGCAGGATTCAGTAAAAGTATGATGTTTTGCTTCTTCCAGAGTGGATTTTTGCTCCCAGTTAATTTGATCCGTATCCTTAAACCAATAGGAGTAAAGATCTCTCGAACCTGCTTTTATTTTTTCAGGCCAATAAGTTATTT
The DNA here is from genome assembly GCA_016760525.1 of Labilibaculum sp. GTDB lineage: Bacteria > Bacteroidota > Bacteroidia > Bacteroidales > Marinifilaceae > Labilibaculum. The sequence goes on along the minus strand of JAESUW010000010.1, from coordinate 19,871 downwards.
GTTCTTTGGGTGGTAAATGGCAATCAATACAATGAACTATAACACCACTTTTATTGTTGTGATGAGATGATATTCTCCATTCATTATCTGAATGAGAATGTACATGACAAGACATACAATATTCATCAGAGGAGCTTGAATTATCTATACCTTTTAAACTTGTAATAATTAGAAGTGCAAAAAGGAAAGACAAAAGGATGAACAGAAGAAATTTATTTTTAGGCTGGAATTTATTCATCAGAAAATTAATTAATCTATGTCTGGGTGTAACTTACTGAAGATCCTATCTTTATTGGTACTGAACCATACGATATTCTTTTTCCCTTCAGTGATGGATGTAATGGTTTCATTGTGCGAATATTGACAATAATCATATCCATCAAAGCGTAGAATACCTAAATAACCCAGAGAATCTTTAACTACGCTTGTATCAATTGTTTGCTGTTGACCTATCTCTGCTCTTACATGGATAAAGTTTGTAGATTCATCTGCATATGAAAAGAGACAAATACTGCAAGTTATTATTAGAAGAATCGATTTTGTGATATACAATTTATATTTAAACATGATAAAGTCATTTCTACACTTTGGTTTTGGTAAAAATACAGTTATGCCTAGAATAAACACAATAAAACCAAGATGAAGTTACTCTTAAATTTCAAATGAAGATCTTTCAATATTTCTGTTTCCAGGGATTGTGGAATTTTCCATTTTTTAGACTAAAATCTCCACTTTTTTATAAAGATTAATAGTCAATTTTGAAATGATGGAAATATCTACCAGTGGCGACCACTCGTTAAGGTGAAATTTGAGCTGTTACTACTAATTATTTAACAATAGTTCGTTAAGGTTTTGTAAGTGTCTGATTTTTAGTGTGACTTACTCATAGGGCATTTTCACACAAAGGAGTGATAATAAGCACTTTGTAAATCAATCTAATGTCTCCTATCTAATCCTGAAAGCTTTCGGGACTAACGATCTATTGATTTAAACCAGTGGGTAAGAAACACTGAAGGTAAATGGTTTGAAATTACAAAAGCAAAATTTGCTACAGATGTTGCTGCTCGAAATGTTGGCTGGGATATGCGTGGCAATATGGATTTACAGTTGATTCGTACGAGCAAAAGTGGTACAATCATGATTCAGCACAACATTAGTTCACCACGCCCATATTCCAGAATTCACATGCTTCGTGGAACTTAGTTTATACACTAGTGAAGTGTATTTTTTTTTGATTATTAGACTTCACTATTGTTGTTTTTGCAACTCAACTAATGTAAATTTGTTTTTGATTATAGACACTAAATTATATTAAATGAGTAAACAAATTCTTGTTACCGGAGGAACTGGTTTTATTGGGTCTCACACCGTTGTGGAATTGCAAAATAATGGCTTCGATGTAGTGATCATTGATAACCTTTCAAATTCAAAAGTTGAAGTACTGAATCATATTACGGAAATTTCCGGAGTTCGTCCAAAATTTGAGCAGTTTGATTTAACGGATAAGCAAAAAGTAAAAGAGTTCTTTCAGAAATATAAAGATATAGATGCAATTATTCATTTTGCAGCATCGAAAGCGGTTGGGGAATCAGTTGAAAATCCATTAAAGTACTATAACAATAATTTGAATTCTTTGATGAATATCATGGAGTCGATGATTGAGTTTGATGTATCGAATCTTGTTTTTTCATCTTCTTGTACCGTTTACGGACAACCTGAGCACTTGCCGGTAACAGAACAAACTCCAAGAAAAGAAGCTGAATCACCATACGGAAATACCAAAACTATTTGTGAGGATATAATTCGGGATACGATTAAAGCACATCCATCACTTAAGGGGATTGCTCTTAGATATTTTAATCCTATTGGAGCACATGCTACTGCTAAAATTGGTGAATTGCCATTAGGTATGCCTAATAATTTAATTCCATTTCTAACTCAAACTGTTGCAGGCATTCGACCTGAATTAAGTGTTTTTGGTAATGATTATGATACAGCCGATGGTTCAGCTGTTCGCGATTATATTCATGTGGTAGATTTGGCTAAGGCACACGTGGTTGCTATTGAGCGATTATTAAATAGTAAGAACAAGGAGAATTGTGAGTATTTTAATGTTGGTACAGGAAATGGCGTTTCTGTTCTTGAGATCATTAAATCATTCGAAAGAGCAACGGGAGAGAAAGTTCCTTACAAGATTGTTGCTCGTCGTGCAGGCGATATTGAAAAAATATATGCTGATACTTCCTTTGCTAATGAAGAGTTAGGTTGGGAAGCACAAAGTACGCTTGATGAAACGCTTCTTTCTGCCTGGAAATGGCAATTGAATATTCAGTAAGCGTGAAAATAATTTTGAAAATATGATTAAATAAAAATATCCCGACTTCTTTGAGGTCGGGATATTTTTATTTTTAGTGGAGTTGCAGGGAGTTAAGGGTGAGTCTTAATATGTTGGAAATGAGTTTTAGGTGTCCGAATAGGTATCTGGTTATTTTGACTGTTAATTGCTTGTTATTTTCCTCAAATATTTGGTATTACATGTTATTGATAATTGGAAAAAACAAGAGCCACTTGGTGTATTTATCCGTAAATAAACTGTTTAAAATTTCATTAGTATAGTGAAGGAATCGATTTTAAACTATTTAAGTACAATTTTAAACCTTTCGCTAAGTTGTGAACTTGTTTAAGAGAACTGATTCAATATCTTTGTTTTTCCCCCTTATAAAATTGAGAGATTTACAATGATGAAGAGACTTGTATGGCTAATTCTTATATTAACTAATAATCCTTTCTACTTTTTTGGTCAGGATATTCCATTTGGAGTTCCTCAAATAACAAATTATACTCCTGATGACTACTATGCAGAGGGTCAAAACTGGTTTGTTTTTCAAGACAAGAGGGGGGAGATTTACGTAGCAAACTCAGCCGGAGTTTTGGAATTTGATGGTATTGATTGGAAGTTAATATCACTTACAAATAATTTAGGTGCTTGGCGAATAATAGAAGATAGTTTTGGTAAAATCTATATTGCGGGATCAAGTGAAATAGGATATTTAGCTTCAGATGATAATTGTAATACGGTATATAAATCCTTGCTGCCTCAAATACCTGAGGAGTTCCGGAATTTTAGAGATGTATGGGGATTATATTATTATGAAGATAAAATTGTCGCTATTTCTAATGATAGAATATTGATTATTAATAATGGAGTAACCAAAGTTATTACAAAAGAATCGAGGATATCTGAATTAGGTTATTTTAATGATAAATTATATTTGGATATTGAGGGAGAAGGAATTTATTATTTAGAAAACGACAAGCTTTATAATGCCTTTGAAATTAGTAAGAATATCAAAAGAAAATATCGAAGGTTAATTGAATGGAGTGATGATACAGGTTTGTTGGCTGGTAGAGAAAATGGACTTTTTCTTCTTAAAAATGGTCAAATTACTCCTTGGATAACAGATTTAGATGTTTATTTCCCTAACTATGTAGTCTATCATATTATTCCAATTGGAGATTCTTGTTTTGCTATTGCCTCAGTTAAAAATGGAGTTTTTATTGTTAATAAGAATGGGGAGATTATCAGACATATCACAACTAAGAATGGTTTATTAAGTAATACGGTTTATTACCTATTCCTTGATAATCAGAATATTCTTTGGGCAGCCAATAACAAAGGGATTTCATGCATCGAGATTTTTTCACCTTTTATGCATTTAAATGAGCAAAATAATATTACTGGCAATATTAGGACTTCTGCAATTTTTAATAATAAACTTTACTTAGGAGGTGAGCCTTATCTATATTGTATGGATTGGCCAATTATTTTTGATAAACAGCTGCCTCAAGCCACTAACCTTGAGCTGATGACAGGGCAAGTATACGAATTGAATGTGGTGGGTAATGAGTTATTTTGTAATCATCAAAAGGGAGTGTCGGTATTTAACGAACAAAATGAATACTATACAATTAGTTGCCTTGATATGTGCTGGGGATTTGTTTCATTTGGAAAATATAAAAAGGATATTCTTGTTTGTACAAATACAGAAGCTTCTGTGTTAGAAAAAAAAGAAGGGAAGTGGAAAATAAAGTATAAAATTAAAGGGCATTCGGCTTTTGAGAAAGCAATAGGATTCGATTATGACCGTAATTTATGGACTTATGCTAGAAATGTTGGTATTACAAAACTTAAACTTACTGCTGATTGTGATAGTGTAATTAACACCAAAATATTTACTCACATAGGGAGTCGTAAATTAGATTACAGTTTAGATTTATTTGTTATTAATCAGCAGGTTTTTGTATTTTTTGAAAATAAAATTTACGCGTACAATAGTTTTAAAAATGATTTTATAGAAGTTAATTTTGCATTTGAAGGCAAAATATTACAAATTATTGATTGGGAAGAACAGGAAAACTTTTGGGCTAGAACTACTGAAGGTATTTTGCGTTTTCATAAAAATAATGAATCTGTATATTGTCCTGATTTTGGCGAGTATCTCGATTTTAAATATATATCTAAAACGATACAGGTTAATGCAATCGATGATTCTACGTTCATTTTTATGCATTCGAGTGGAATATCTTATTATAATTCGGAGCAGATTAACAAATCAAGTTCAGAAATAAATGCTCGGCTGCGGCAGGTACGTTTAATTAATAATGATAGTATTATTTTTGGGGGTACATTTCCATCAAACTGCGATATTTTTTCAAACTTGCAGGAAGATAACGATATTCCTATATTAGAATATCAGCATAATTCCATTCGATTTTCTTTTGCAACAGCTTTTCCTCATGTCAATAAAGAAATTAAATTTCAATTCAAATTGGAAAACTTTGATAAAAAATGGTCTAAGTGGACAAATGAAACGTCAAAAGATTACACCAATTTGAGTCCAGGTAGTTATGTTTTCAACTTAAAAGTAAAAAGTTCAAATCAGAATACTAGTTTAAAAGCTGATTATGCATTCCGAATAATGCCTCCATGGTATATGTCAAACAAAGCGTATGCATTATATATAATCCTTATGGCCTCTGTAGTTCTATTAATTTATTGGCTAATAATAATACGAATTAGAAAAAAATATAAGAAAGACAAAAAGGATTTTAAGATAGATTTAATTACTAATATTTCGCATGAAATAAAAACTCCATTGTCGCTCATATTAAGCCCATTAGAGGAGATTGTTGCAAAGGATAGTGATACAGAAGAAAATAGAGCCTTACATATGGTTATGTATCGTAACGCGAAAAGATTAAGGCAGTTGGTGAGTTTATTGCTGGATTTAAGAAGAGATGAAGAAGGCAATATGATTTTGAAAGTCAAACAATTTGATATTGTCCAATTTATAGAAGATCTCTTCATTACGTTTGAATATACAAGTAAGTCAAACAATATTGATTACCAATTAAATACAGCTTATGAATCGAAAATTTTAAATTTTGATGATCAAAAATTAGAAATTATTCTGACCAATCTTTTATCAAATGCATTTAAATACACCCATAAAGGAGGGCAGATTAGTGTAAGTATTTTAAGTAATTATCAAACATGTGATTATCTTATTTTAAATAGTTTTATTGGAACTAAACCTAATCTTAAAATTGGTCAACTGTCAAGTAAGGAATACGTTGAGATCGTTATAGAAGATACTGGTTGTGGAATTTCGAAAGAAAATATCACTCGGGTTTTTGACGGGGTTTATCATAGCGATCTGAAAAATAATTTAAATATTAATAGTACTGGGCTGGGCTTGGCTTTTACCGAGAAGCTAATTTTAATGCATCGTGGTGAAATTTTAGTTTGGAGTAAACCTAATTATGGTTCTAAGTTTGTTGTCCGTATTGCCACAGATAAGGATTATTACGAAAAATCAGAAATTACCGATGATTATTCCCTGGGTATCGCTGAAAATTTGGATAGTAACAAAAGTGATAATTTGTCATCATGTTCTGATAATATGTGTAACAACAGGTTATGCGTTATGCTTGTAGATGATGAAAAGGATATGCGTATTTATTTGCGAAAACTTTTCGAGGTGGATTATATGGTCATAGAGGCAAGTAATGGTCGAGAGGCTACGAAAATACTTCAACACAATTTGCCGGATATAATTATTTCAGATATTAAGATGCCCGAAATGGATGGGATAGAATTGTGTCGGGAAATAAAAAGCAATGTGTTTACCTCTCATATTCCTTTTTTGTTACTAACAGGGCATAATAGCGAGAAAAATCAATTTGATTGTTTTGAAAGTGGTGCTAATCAATATGTAACTAAGCCGTTTAATCCAAATTTATTGCAAATTAGGGTGAAGAAGCTAATTGAAAATAGTAATAAATTAAAAAAAGAGCTTCATTTTAATTTTAATAGAGGAGTGTTAATTGATTTAGGCACAACAAAAATGGACAATCTATTGGTTCGTGCTGCAGAAATAATTAATAATAATTTATCAGATCCAAAGTTTAATATTAATAGTTTGGCCTTGGAATTAAATCTGAGTCGAACAAGCTTTTATAAAAGATTTAAAGAATGCATTGAAATTACTCCTAACGAATTTATTCAGGTAATTAGGCTTGAAAAAAGCAAGAGTCTGTTGGATAATCAGGAATTAACAATTTCAGAAGTAGCTTATCTGGTTGGGTTCAACGATGCAAAATATTTTAGTACAAGTTTTAAAAAACACTTTAATTATAGTCCTCGTGATTACCGTAAAAGTATAATTGAATCCCTGGTCTGAATTTTGTTTTAGCAGTTCATATGAACTCTTCGCAAGGAGTTTAATCATTGGCACGATTCCATTCTCGAATTTATCTTTCTGTAAGTGTCGGACTTTGCTTTAAAAGAATCTTTAGCAGATTCAAATCTAAATTCTATTGTAATTTTTTTGTTAGAATACGATTTTAGATACTAATCGGTATAAAATAGCGATGGCATAATCAACGCTGTTGTCTGGCAAATCCTTTGTTTAATCATAAAAAAAACTGATTGTCAATTTTCCTGATTGTTTTTTAATTCACTTTACCTCTTCGCCTTCCACTTATTAGTAAAAACTTAATTTTTAGTCGAATTAGTAGGTAGCTATTTTCCTTAAAGATCTAATATTCGGTTTTTTATTGGATGATCGTAGTTCCTGCATTTTGTAAAAGGCGTATTGAAAATTTGATGTCTGATCTTATCATCTAAAAGGATGGTTAATAAATTATTAATATTCCCATTAATGATTTAAACCAATGATAATTTAAGTATTGCGCCTAGTGGTCTCGTAGTCAGTATTATATGTTTATTTTTGGGATGATTATTAACCTCGAAACACAATATTGGAACAGTTAATACATTCTTTAACCTTATTGGGAGATTATTAAACATCGCATTCGTTGTTAGCCATTACATTGGCCTATCGTAATGTAAATATCGCTGTCTGTGTACCATTTTGTTTCATTTTCATAAAATTAAAACACAAATTTCACGCTAATTGAGTAGGTATTGCATGCGATGTAAAATTGTACTGTTGAAAAAATCTGTCTCGGAACCAAAACCGATTTATCAACATATATTTTATTAAAATCAATAACTTAAATTTTAAACTATGATTAAAAATTTATTAATTATTGGCATCCTGTTTTTAGGATGCTCAATGAGTGTTCTGGCTCAAAAAACGGTTGCCGGAACTGTACTCGATGAAAATAGTGATCCTTTAATTGGAGTTTCTATTCAGGAAACAGGAACCTTCAATGGAACAACAACTTCAATAACCGGAGATTTTGAAATTACAGTACAAGAAGGTGCTTCTTTGCGTTTTACTTTTATAGGATACCTGGCTCAAAAGGTGCTTTTAAATGGAAAAACGAATATTAATATTACGATGTTACCTGATGACACTGCTTTGGGTGAAGTGGTTGTGGTTGGATATGGTACTGAAAGAAAATCTGATATTACCGGATCTGTTAGTAGTGTGTCTGGTGATGATATTATAGAACGCCCTGTGTTTAATGCACTTCAAGGACTTCAAGGAAAAGTTGCGGGAGTAACTATTTTTTCTAATTCCGGAGCTCCGGGTGGAAAGCCTAGAGTACGAATAAGAGGGGCCGGGTCTATCAACACTTCTGTAGATCCTTTGTATGTAGTTGATGGTGTTGTTATGAATGGAGATATTGAATTCTTAAATCCTAATGATATTGAAAGAATAGAGGTTTTAAAGGATGCCTCTTCAACTGCTATTTATGGTTCAAGGGGAGCTAATGGAGTTATTTTAATCTCAACAAAGAGAGGTGCTAAAAAGAAAGGGGTTGTAGTAACTTATAGTGGCTACGCTAGTGTAGGTGTACTTGCAAAAGAGCTTGATTTACTGAATTCTGAGCAATGGTTGGAAGTTGTAAAAAAGGGACTTGAAACTTCAGAACAAGTATATGGCAAAAATATTTCAGCTTATAAAGATATTCTTGATAACCCTGAGCTTTTTGATAGTAATGGTAAACCGCTTTACAATACTAATTGGCAAAAAGAGGCAACACGAACTGCTATTTCACATGATCATTCTCTGTCTATTCAACAAATGGGTGAAACAGCATCTGTAGGAGGATTCCTTAATTATGGCAAGCATGAAGGAATTATGTTGGGTAGTGATTTAGAGCGTTTTAGCGGGAAATTAGTTTTTGATATTAAAGCCAATGATTGGTTGAATTTTGGCATGAATATTCTGGTTAACAATACTTTGCAAAATGAGGTTCGTGAAGGTGGAGGAGGTCAATACCCCAGACGTTCTCTTATTGAAATGGTTCCAATTTTACCAGTTAAATTTCCTGATGGTAGATGGAGTAATTCTAAGGATGCTACCGGATTTGGATTGGAAAACATGGCAAATCCAGTACACGTTTTAAGTACTCAGGAGCGTGTAAATAAGCGAACTCAGCTATTTGGTAACTTTATGGCTCAGGTTAAGTTGGCTCCAGGCCTTGATATAAAAACACAGTATGGTTTTGATAAACTCTTCCATTCATTTCAGAATTTCAGCCCTGCCGGTCTACTAAATATCTCTTCAACAAATGCATGGGCAGATGTTGCGAGATCCATAGAAGATTATTGGCAGTCGGAGACTTTTTTGACTTATCAAAAGGTATTTGGCAAGCACAGAATAAATTCCGTGTTTGGTATGTCTTGGCAAGAGAGAGTATGGGAAGAGTTATCTGGAGGTTCAAGTATATATCCTGATAATACTTTATCTTTTTATAAGTTACAAGCCGGTAGTGATCCTGGAAGTCCTTCAACTGGTCATACCCAATGGTCTATGAATTCGTATTTTGGTCGTGTTGGTTACGTATTTAATGATAAATACCTGGCAACCGCAACAGTAAGATACGATGGAGCTTCACGCTTAGGGGATAATAATAAATGGGGAATGTTTCCATCTCTAGGATTAGGATGGATTGTTTCAAACGAAGGTTTTATGGAAGAACAGGATTTTATTAATAACCTGAAATTGCGCGCAAGTATTGGGAAAACTGGTAATAGTGGAATTGGAATCTATAGTACTTTAGCAACTGTAAATGCCGGAACTACACTAATTGGCGGGGCATTGCAAACTTCAACATCAGTAAGTAAAATTGCTAATCCTGACCTGAAATGGGAATCAACCGTACAATATGATTTAGGTTTTGAACTGTCAATGTTTGATAACAGAGTAAGTGTTGAATTTGATTACTACAATAGGTTAACTTCTGATTTATTGTTAGCCAGACCTCTTCCATCTTCTACAGGTTTTGGTTCTGTAGTTGATAATATTGGAGAAGTTTCAAATAAGGGAGTGGATTTTTTGATTACCACAAAGAATATTGAAAATAAAAACTTTTCCTGGGAAACGACTTTCAATTTAAACTACAACAAGAATGAAGTTCTTGCACTTGGTGAAAATGATGAAGATATGCAAATAGCCTGGTGGGTTGGTGGAGCCAATGCAATTATACGTGTTGGCGAATCACTGAATTCATTTTACGGCTACAAACGACTTGGAACCTGGGGTACAGATGAGGCCACTGAAGCAGCACAGGTTGGTGCTAAACCAGGAGAAGCAAAACGATCTAAGGAAAAGGAAATTATTGGAAAAGGATTGCCTGATTTTTCAGGTTCATTTTCAAATACATTCAGATATAAAAACTTTGACTTATCCATTGATCTTGAATATGTGTATGGTGTAGAGGTAATGCAGCAATACTTCCATTCAACAGAAGACCGTTCAGGAATTGCAAATGGTTTTTCTACTATTTTGACTGATTCATGGACCCCGGAAAACCAAAATACTATGGTTCAAAGAATCCGTCATCAAGGTACTTCCGGACAAAATAGTCTTGTTGATGATCATTGGGTGGCTGATGGGTCATTTATACGTGGGCGTTCATTATCCTTTGGGTATAATTTTCAGTCAGGAGTTTTAAGCAAACTTAAAGTTAGCAAAGTAAGAGTTCATGCAAGTGTTGAGAATTTCTTTCTAATCAGTAGTAAAGATTTTTTAGGATACGATCCACAGACTACGTCGTCGGGTGATCAATTTGGACAAAATATGACATTTTTTCAATATCCAAGACCTAGAACATTTACGGCTGGTATTTCTATAACTCTATAATTTTTATAATATGAAAAAGATAATAAAAAATATAAAATCGTTACTTCTATTTGGAGTAATGGTGATGATTGGAACGTCATGCTCTGATTTTTTAGTGGAAAACCCCAAAAGCGATATAAGTCTGATTTCTTATTTTACTGATAAAGAGCATGCTTATACCGCAGTAAACCGATTGTACCGGGATGGTCCATACGATATATACAATGGTTATGGAAGTGCATATTCGGGAAGTATTGGTATGGTATACGATCATTTGTCAGGTTTTTATAACAATGAGTACAAAGGACAGGAGTTATACGTGATAGCCGCTCAAAACCTTGATGTTGATGCATCTCAATTAAATGATGTTGCAAATAGTATCTGGTCATCGCAATATTATGAGATTTCAAATGCTAATACAGCAATTAAAGGAATTCCCGAGGTACCGGAATTAAATGATGATGAAAAAAATTATCAGATTGCGCAGGCTAAATTTTTTAGAGCATTTTCCTATTTTATTCTTTTAAGAACTTTTGGAGATGTACCCTTAATTACTGAACCTTATGAATCTGTTGAAAATGTTTATGTTGCAAGAACTGCCTCTCTTGATGTTTACAATCAGGTAATTGAAGATCTTGAGTTTGCGTCACTTTATCTTAAAGATAAAGTAATGGAAGCCAATAGCGGTAGGGTAACAAAAGGTGCTGCGCAAACTTTGCTGGCTGAAGTGTATTTAAGTATGAGTGGTTATCCTTTAAATGTGGATCGATACGCAGAAGCTGCAACACAAGCCAAAGAAGTTATTAGCAGCGGAGTATATGATTTGTTGACAAATGATGATAATACAACCGGCAGTGCATATAATAAAATGCGTTCTGAGACAAATGATGATTCTAAGGAGTATATCTATTATATAGAATATCTTGAAGGAGAGTCTAATTCACCATATGCAAGCTGGTCTTTGCCTTCAAATAATATTCATTCCAATATTGGTATTCATGTTAATACTTTTGAGCCAATGCAGGAACTTATTGATCTTTACGATTCATCAAATGACTTGCGTGTAAAAGAAAATCAGTTTTATTATTCGACATTAGGAGGAGATGCTTTTGATGCTTGGGCTCCATGGTTGTGGTTTAATGATCATGCACATGAATCTTCGATTTCTTCAAAGAACTTCGTTGTTTATCGATATACTGATGTGTTATTAATTGCAGCAGAATCTTTAGCTCGTTCAGGTGGATCTCTGTCAGAGGCTGCTGGTTATTTAGCAAAAGTAAAAGCCCGGGCTAGTCTTAATTTATCAGAAAGTGAGATAATTACTGCCTTAAGCTCTTTGAGTGTTCAGGAGTTTATTGAAGAAGTTTGGACAGAAAGATATCGGGAATCGGCATTTGAATTCAAAGCATGGTTTACAATGATTAGAACCAAAAAATATCCAGTAGGAGATGGTTCTGGTAGTGTGAATTATGTCGATCTAATTGGGCATACCAATCGTTGGGGTGCTACTTATACGGAACGTGATTTGTTATGGCAACTGCCAGAACAGGAAATGCAAAAAAATCCTGACTTAATTCCGAATCCATAGTAGTCTTTTTTTTATTAGTTAGTGGGCGGCAGTGAGCTATATGCTCGCTGCCGTTTATACTGATAAACGTTAAGAACTATATTAATTGGCGATCAAATTAGAAGTGTATAAGCATCTCCGTTCAATATAGATAATACTTTAAATTTTATGAAAAAAATATTGAGAGGAAAAGGCTTGGTATATTGAAAGACTATCTATTTACTGAATTTTCCAAACTATACATTATGAGATATAAAATAGCAACATTTAAATCAATATTTTTTTACACACTACTTTTTAGCTTTTTATTTTCTTGTTCTAAAGAAAATAAAGATAATAGAAATGAGGTCGTAGATTTATATAAATACGTTAATCCGCTTATTGGGACCAAAGGCGAAGGCAATACGTATCCTGGTGCACAAGTACCTTTTGGAATGGTACAGGTAGGACCTGATACAGAAACCGATTTATGGGAGACAGCTTCGGGGTATGAGTATTCCGATAGTGTAATATTTGGTTTTAGTATGACCCACCTAAATGGAACAGGTATTCCTGATTTAGGAGATATTCTCTTTATGCCAACCATAGGAAAAAGACAATTTAAATCGGGTAAAATTAACAAAACAGATAAAGAAATAAAACAAAATCCTTACAGCAGCAAATATAAAAAAAGCCCGGAACATGGGTACATGTCAAAATACAATCATATTGATGAAAAAGCAAGTGCTAATTATTATTCTGTAAAACTTCAGGATTATAATATTTGGGCGGAGATGTCTGCAACAGAGCGTGCAGGGATTATGAATTTCACCTTTCCTGAAAGCGACAGTAGTCATATTGTGACAGACTTAAGCCATGTTTTAAGATGGGATGTATTTTGGTCAAGCATCAGAGTTGAAAATGATTCAACTATTTCAGGGCACCATCAGGTTAAGGGATGGGCTAATGATAGATATGTGTATTTTACAGCTGTGTTTTCCAGACCATTTGATGATTTAGTGATCATGAAAAATGGAAAGAAAGTAATCTATAATACGACCCGTTTTAGAAGTTCCTTAGAAGCATCTGGTAAAAATCTACAATTTATAGCCGATTACAAAACACGAAAAAATGAAAAAATATCTGTTAAAATCGGTATTTCTGCGGTATCTGCTCAAGGAGCTTATGAGAATTTAATGGCTGAAATACCTGAGTGGGATTTTGACAAAGTTCGGGAAAGTGGAGTTGAGAAATGGAACAAAGAACTGAATAAAATTCAAGTAGAAGGCAAGGAAGAGTATAAGGAAGCTTTTTATACCGCTTTTTATCATACTTGTCAAGCCCCATTTATTTTTCAGGATGTTAACGGTTTATACCGCGGATTTGATAAAAATATTCATAAGGCAGAGGGATTTGAAAATTATACATTGTTTTCACTATGGGATACTTACCGTGCAACACATCCTCTTTTTTGCCTTGTTCAAAGGGAACGTAATGCTCAAATGCTTAATTCAATGCTAACTCATTACGATCAAAGTGTAGATGATCTACTTCCTGTTTGGTCTTTTTGGAATAATGAAACCTGGTGTATGATTGGTTATCATGCAGTTCCTGTAATTGTAGATGCTTACATGAAGGATTTACCCGGTTTTGATGCTGAACGAGCTTATGAAGCAATAAAGACTACAGCCATGAATCCGAATTACGATAATGTGAAATATTATGCGGAAAATGGATACGTCCCTTTTGATAAAGAGAATGAGTCTGTATCCAAAACTTTGGAATATGCTTACGATGATTACTGTATTGCTCAAATGGCCAAAAAAATGGGCAAAATTGAGGATTACAAATACTTTCTAAAGAGAGCTATGGCCTATCAAAACGTATTTGATCCTGTAAATAAATTAATGAGAGGTAAAGATTCTGAAGGAAACTGGAGAGAACCCTTTGATCCACACGCTTATGCTCATGATATAAATAAGCGTGACATTACTGAGGGAACTAATTATCAATATACATGGTATGTGCCGCATGATATAAATGGTTTAATTAACTTGATGGGAGGAGGAGATGTTTTTGAACAAAAACTGGACACTTTGTTTACTTATAACAAAGACAATCTGGAAAAAGGTTCTGAAGATATTCTTGGACGCTTTGGTGAATATTGGCATGGAAATGAACCAAGTCATCATATCGCTTTTTTATATAACTATGTTAATAAGCCATGGAAAACGCAGAAATGGATTCATAAAATCATGACCACACAATACGGGAATCAGCCAGGTTCACTATGCGGGAATGATGATTGCGGACAAATGTCAGCATGGTATATTTTTAATGCTATGGGCTTTTATCCGGTATGTCCTGGAAGTAATCAATATGTAATTGGGACTCCGCTGTTTCAGGAAGCCGTTATTAATTTTGAAAGTGGCAGGAAATTTAAAATGAAAGCAAACAATATTTCGGATGATAATATTTATATTCAAAGTGTTAGCTTGAACGGTGTCTCTTGGAATAATTCGTATATACCTTACAGCGAGATTATTAAAGGAGGAGAGCTATTGTTTGAGATGGGACCTTCACCAAATTTTAATTGGGCTGTGGCAGATGATTCTGTGCCGGTATCATTAACTAAATAAAATAAAATGCAAAAAGCTATTTTTCAAATCACCTTCATTTTATTTACTGTATTCGTATTATTCTCCTGTAACTCAGTTGAAAATGCAGTAGTGTTGAATAAAGTGAATCCAGATTCCCTGGTTCTGATTGACTATGTAAATCCTTTTATTGGGACGAAAAATATGGGTCATACTTTTCCTGGAGCCACTGCACCTTTCGGCATGGTACAACTTAGCCCGGAGACCAATAATGAACCAATAACAATAAATGGTGTTTATAATAAAAACACCTACAAATATTGTTCTGGTTATCAATATGAGGATAGTACTGTTTTTGGTTTTAGTCATACCCATTTTAGTGGCACAGGACATTCCGATTTAGGTGATTTTTTGATTATGCCAACTACCGGAGTCCTTAAACTTGAACCAGGAAAGGCGGATGTTCCAAACAGTGGGTACCATTCTAAATTTTCTCATGAAAACGAATCGGCAGCACCAGCTTATTATAAAACTTTTCTTGATGATTACAGTATCGAAGTGGAGTTGACAGCTACGGAACGGGTTGGTTTTCATCAATATACTTTCCAAAAGTCGGATAGTGCTCATATTGTCCTGGATTTAATGTCGAATATATATAATCATGAAAACAAGAATGTGTGGACCTTTGTTAGAGTAGAAAATGACTCGACAGTTACAGGTTACAGGCAAACAAATGGCTGGGGACGAACCAGGTATGTTTATTTTGCAATGAAGTTTTCAAAGCCATTTAAAAGTTATGGGCATAAAAAATACGATAAAATTTCTTACAATGGTTTTTACCGAAAATTTAATGAAGAACATAATTTCCCGGAAATGGCCGGTAAAAATGTAAGGGCTTATTTCAATTTTAGTACACAAAAAGGCGAGAAGATTAAAATTAAATTCGCTCTTTCTTCTGTCAGCACGGCAGGTGCTTTAATGAATCTTGAAAGTGAAATACCGCATTGGGATTTTGAAAAAACAAAGAAGCAAAGCCAGTTGAAATGGGAAAAAGAATTGTCGAAGATCATTGTTAAAAGTCAGACCGAAGGAGAAAAAGAATCATTCTATACATCCATGTACCATACAATGTTAAGTCCGGTTATTTATGAGGATGTTGATGGTTCCTATCGAGGACTCGATCAGAATATTCATAAATCAAATGGTTTTACAAACTATACTATTTTTTCCCTATGGGATACATACCGGGCACTTCATCCTTTATATAATCTTATCCAACCAAAGCGGAATAATGATATGATAAAGTCTATGTTGGCGCATCAGAAACAAAGTGTTCATAAAATGTTACCAATTTGGAGCCATTATTCAAATGAAAACTGGTGTATGATTGGTTATCATTCTGTATCTGTAATTGCAGATGCAATCATAAAAGGAACTACTGATGTAAGTATTGATAGTGCCTTACAGGCATGTATTAGTACATCGAATTGCAGATATTTTGATGGTTTAGGCTATTACATAGATAATGGCTTTATTCCTGAAGATAAAAGCTCTTCCTCCGTTTCAAAAACCTTGGAATATTCATATGATGATTGGTGTATTGCTCAAATTGCCGATAAGTATAATGATAAGAATACTTCGGATGAATATACAAAGCGATCTCTGAATTTTAAAAATAACTATGATGTTTTTTCGGGTTTTATGAAACCAAAATTGTCAAACGGAAAATGGAAAAAGGAATTTGATCCTTTGGATACACATGGGCAAGGATTCATTGAAGGAAATTCGTGGAATTACAGTTTGTTTATTCCACATCAAATTCCACAAATGATTGAAATGATGGGGGGCGAAAAGAGCTTTACAGACCGATTGAATTCGCTGTTTACAATGACTCTCGATGATAAATACATTGAGAAAAATGAGGACATTACCAGAGACGGAATAATTGGGAATTACGTTCATGGAAATGAACCAGGTCATCATATTCCTTACCTATATAACTGGACCAATAGTCCGTGGAAAACTCAAGGAGCCGTTAGAATGATCTTGGACTCAATGTATGACAATAAAGTTGACGGTCTTTGCGGAAATGATGATGCCGGACAAATGTCTGCCTGGTATATTTTTAGTTCACTTGGATTTTATCCTGTTTGCCCGGGATCAGATAGTTATGCAATTGGTAGTCCATTGGTTGTTAGTGCTGAGATATATCTTGAAAATGGAAATGTATTTAAAATTAACACGGTAAATCAAGGTAAAGAGAATGTTTATATTGAAAAAATGATTCTTAACGGAGAAGAAATAACACGAAATCACATTCTTCACAGTGAAATTATGAAAGGTGGTGAAATTATCTTTTTTATGAGTGACCAACCAAAAATCATGGAGAAATAATAGTGGTGAATATTGTCAAAGCTTGATTCTTAAATCTGAAATTTCGCATGAAAAATTAGATTCATCACTAATGATTGGTAGACTTCATAATTATGAATCAACTAAAACTTATTCTTGTATTTTAAATAATATTGGTGAACGTACTTTTGTAGTTAGAAGTGGGTTGAGCAGCAACCATAATACTTGCAGCCTTTTGGTTACAAGTATGGTTGTTGCTTCAATCAAAAGAAATACTTGAATTGAATGTTTTTTATTTAGTCAATTTATTTACACATAAATAGACTTAAATCGTAATTCAATAGACGATGGTTATTGCTGGAAAGAAGAACCTTACAATAAAATAATTTTAAAAAAAAACACAAATGAAAAATATACGCTTACTAATTTTATTGCATCTTTTTACGATTAGTCTCGTGAAGGGGCAGGAAAATATTGATACCTCCAATAAAAATTATACTGCTTTTGTGAATACTTTAATGGGAACCGATTCTGAATTTCGACTTTCTACAGGTAATACATATCCAGCGATTGCACTGCCATGGGGAATGAATTTTTGGACCCCGCAAACAAAAGAAATGGGAAATGGATGGGTGTATGGCTATGATGATAATAAAATCAGAGGTTTCAAGCAGACTCATCAACCGAGTCCTTGGATTAACGATTACGGTCAATTTTCTATTTTTCCCTTAACAGGAGACTTGAAAATTACCGGCGAAGACCGGGCTAGTTGGTTTTCACATAAGTCGGAAACAGCTAAGCCTCATTATTATAAAGTTTATTTGGCTGATTATGATGTAACAACTGAAATTACTCCTACAGAACGGGCTGCGATGTTTCGTTTTACATTTCCTGAGAATGAGAAGTCCTATGTTATTGTAGATGCTTTTGATAGAGGATCGTATGTAAAGATTATTCCTGCCGAAAATAAAATTATTGGTTATACTACACGCAACAGCGGTGGAGTTCCTGATAATTTCAAGAATTATTTTGTAATTGTATTTGATAAACCATTTGAAAAAGCAGATGTTTGGAGCAAAGATCATTTAGTTGATAATATTACTGAGTTAAAAGATGATCATGTAGGCGCAGCCATTCGTTTTAAAACAAAAAGAGGAGAGCAAATTAATGCCAGAGTAGCCTCTTCTTTTATAAGTCATGCTCAGGCCGAAATTAATTTAAAGGAATTGGGTAATGATTCTTTTGATGAAGTAAAAGCAAAAGGAGAATCTGTTTGGAATAAAGAGCTTTCTCGTATTGCAGTAGAGGGAGGAACAGATGATGAAATGGAAACCTTCTACTCTTGTTTGTATCGGGTAATGCTTTTTCCTCGTAAATTTTACGAGTTTAATGCCGAAGGAGAAGTGGTTCATTACAGTCCGTATAATGGCAAAGTATTGCCGGGATATATGTTTACCGATAATGGTTTCTGGGATACCTTTCGTGCCGTGTTTCCATTTTTTAATCTCATGTACCCATCATTAAATAATAAAATACAGGAAGGACTGGCCAATACTTTTAAAGAAAGTGGTTTTCTTCCGGAATGGGCAAGTCCCGGACATAGAAATTGTATGATAGGTTCGAACTCTGCTACTATTGTTGCTGATGCTTATCTAAAAGGTGGTAAAGATTACGATATTGAAACTTTGTGGAATGCTGTCGTAAAAAACAGCAAAACAGAAGGACCTATGCATTCGGTGGGTCGATATGGAGTAGATTACTATAATAAGCTTGGTTATGTGCCATATGATGTTGGGATTAATGAAAATGTGGCACGTACATTAGAATATGCTTTTGCCGATTTCTGTATCTATAAATTAGGAAAAAAGTTGGGTAAACCAGAAAAGGAAATTGCTGTTTATGCTGAACGTTCACAAAACTACCGTCATGTTTTTGATAAAGAATCGAAGCTAATGCGCGGTAAAAATGAAGATGGAACCTTTCAAACTCCTTTTAGTCCGTTTAAATGGGGAGATGCCTTTACCGAGGGGAATAGCTGGCATTATACATGGTCGGTATTTCATGATGTACAAGGGCTTATTGATTTAATGGGAGGTAAAAATGAATTTGTAAGCATGTTGGATTCGGTTTTTATTGTTCCTCCTATATTTGATGATTCCTATTATGGCGGTACTATCCACGAAATTCGAGAAATGCAGATTATGAATATGGGGAATTATGCTCATGGCAACCAGCCAATTCAACACATGATTTATTTATATAATTATGCAGGACAGCCATGGAAAACACAATATTGGGCTCGTGAAGTAATGAACCGCATGTATTCGCCTCAGGCAGATGGTTATTGTGGTGATGAAGATAATGGCCAGACCTCAGCATGGTTTGTATTTAGTGCGATGGGATTCTATCCTGTTGCTCCTGCAACAGATGAATATGTATTGGGTGCTCCTCTATTTAAGAAAATCACAGTTACATTGGAAAATGGGAATAAAGTAGTAATAGATGCGCCTAAAAACAGTAACGAAAATCGTTATGTTCAGAGTATTGATTTTAATGAAAAGACCTATAGTAAGTGTTTTTTCAAGCACTCAGAATTGATGAAAGGAGCAACAATTAAATTTGATATGGGGGATAAGCCAAATAAAAAACGAGGAATAAAAGCCTCTGATGTTCCTTATTCTTTTTCAAACGAATAATTGTAGTTGAAAATAAGAAATCATTTTTTTGATAGCTTTTAGTTTAGCAATGAATAAACAAAGTCAAAACAAACATCGG
>JAESUW010000055.1 GCA_016760525.1 Labilibaculum sp. | reverse complement strand
TGGGGGTAATTCCGGAGCATTGGGAGGTGAAGAAGTTGAAGTATTTAGTTAAAGGAAATCTTAAATACGGAGCAAATGAAAGTGGGATAGAATACAACTCAGATCTTCCTAGATATATTAGAATTACTGATTTTACTGAAGGGGGTAAATTGAATGAGGAAAAAAAGCTTTCATTAAAATGGGAGGTTGGAAAAGAATACTTGTTATCTGATGGAGATATATTATTTGCACGTAGTGGAGCAACTGTTGGAAAGTCCTATCAGTTTAAGGAATCAATGTCAACAGAGAATTGTTGTGCTTTTGCAGGTTACTTAATAAAAGCATCTCCTAATGAGAACTTAATATTAAGTGATTTTCTTAATTATTTTACAAATTCGGATTGCTTTAATAGTTGGAAACAAGCAATATTTAATAAAGCTACAATTGAAAATATTGGTGCAGATAAATATTCGCAATTGGTAGTAATAGTTCCCCCTTTAGAAAAACAAGCCACCATCGCCAATTTCCTCGACGAAAAATGTGGCAAGATCGACCTTGCCATAACCCAAAAGCAAAAGCTCATCAAGCTACTCAAAGAACGCAAACAAATCCTCATTCAAAATGCGGTTACCAAAGGTTTAGATCCAAATGTGAAAATGAAGAACAGTGGCGTGGATTGGATTGGGGAGATTCCGGAGCATTGGAAGTTAAGTAAATTAGGATTTTATATTAATATATTATCTGGTTATGCATTTCCAAGTGCTGGTTTTGTTAGTAGTCCTGGAATAAAGTTGTTAAGAGGTATAAATGTTGCAGTCAATAATGTACGTTGGAGCGAAACCGTTTATTGGCCAGAATATAAGACTAATGATTTACAATCATACCTATTAAAGGTAGATGATATTATTTTCGGGATGGATAGACCTTTGATTTCTGAAGGAATGAGAATTGCAACAATTCAAGAGAAAGATTTGCCATGTCTTCTACTTCAGCGTGTAACAAGGATCAGGGCTATTAAAGGGTTATTTCAAGAATATTTGCTTCTAATAATAAGAAGTAAACAATTTATAGATTATTTTCTACCAATACTTTCAGGTGTAAGTGTTCCTCATATCAGTCCCGATCAGATTGAATCTTTTAAGTTATGCGTTCCTCCACTTAAAGAACAAAACTTAATAGTAAATTCTATTAAAACCCAATCCACCAAAATAGACAAAGCAATTGCCTTGCAAGAACAGCAAATCGAAAAGTTAAAGGAGTACAAGGCGAGTTTAATTAATTCTGCTGTTACGGGTAAAATAAAGGTATCTTAGTGTATGGTAAAAAAGAAAGTATTTATATCGAGTGTGCAAAACGAATTTGCCCAAGAGCGTCAGGCTCTGGCAGATTACTTGCGCCAGGATGTGCTTCTTTCTGTCTTTTTCGAAGCTTTCACTTTTGAAGAAGTCCCTGCCAATACCTTATCGCCCCAAAAGGTCTATTTAAACGAAGTAAAGAACTCCGATATATATTTAGGACTGTTGGGTTCCGATTACGGATATGAAGACGAAAAAGGTATTTCACCAAGCGAATATGAATACAATCAGGCAAGAATAGAACGCTTGCAGCGATGGATATTTATTAAAGATGTTGCCAATCGACATCCTAAAGAGCAAGCATTGATTCGTAAAATAGAACAAGATGTTTCTTGTAAAAAGTTCACCGATATTGAATCCCTTAAAAAAGCAGTGTACCATTCATGTATTCGGTTTTTACAACAAAAGGGATTTATAGACACACATGAATTTGACAGCAGTTTAAATCATCAGGCAACATTAAGTGAATTGAATGATGATTTGATTACCGATTTTGTTCGCACAGCCAAAGGCAAAAGAAATTTTCCACTAAAAGAAAGTGACTCAAAGGAGCGCATACTTATTGCATTAAATATGTTTCGTAATAATACCCTTCTAAACAGTTCCTTACTTGTATTTGCAAGCAATCCTCAAAAATATTTCCCGTCAGCCACCATTAAGTGCGCTCATTTTCATGGCAATACCATCCAAAAGCCCATTCCCGACTATAAAGAGTTTAAAGGAAATGTTTTTAGTATGGCCGATGAGACTGTTGATTTTATCCTTTCGAAAATTAGTTTATCCACAGGAGCTAGAAATAAAGATAATATTGTTGAAACAACATATGAAGTTCCCCGCGCTGTAATTGCAGAAGCAGTAATAAATGCTGTTGCTCATCGGGATTATAGTAGCAGTGCCGGTATTCAAGTTGCTGTTTTTAAAAATCGCATTGAAATTAGTAATCCGGGTAAACTTCCTTCAGAGCTTAGTATTGAAGATTTAAAAGTACCTCATAGCTCTTATCCTCATAATCCAATACTTGCCGATTGCATGTTTCAATATGGAGCTATTGAAAGATACGGTACAGGTACTCTTGATATATTTAATTTAACGAAAGAAAGAGGTCTTAAAGTTCCTGAATATACAATTGATGGTGATTTTAAACTTACTCTTTGGAGACCATCTTCTGCTGCCGACCATCTTACCGATCATGTTACCGACCATGTTACCGATCATGAGCCTATTGGTAATTATAAAGATATTGATGACCCTGCACATCGTTTGGTATTTGTGATGAGTGGAGAGATGAGTAGAAAGGAGTTGATGGAAAAACTGGACTTGAAACATCAGCCAACCTTCCGGGAAAACTACTTAAGTCGTGCACAAAAAGAAGCTTACATTGAAATGACCATACCGGAAACACCCAAAAGTACAAAACAAAAATATCGCCTAACCCAAGCTGGCCATGCTTTAAAAAATCAATTGAAAAATGAGCGTAAGTAAAACCAACGAACAAGCCCTCGAATCCTCCATCGAAAAAGTTCTATGCGGAACTTGTATCGAGGAGATTGGAAAAGATGAAATTCAAAATATCGCCGAGCCACAAGAACTCTATCGTAGTGGAAATGGATATTACATTGGAAAACCTCATGATTTTGATGCAAAATACGCATTGGATCTAAAACACTTTTGGGCTTTTCTGGAAAGTACCCAAAAGGAGGAATTGGAGCGAGTTCAGCGATCGGCAGATTGGAAGCTGAAGATATTGGAACGCTTCGATCGGATGATCAAAAAGTACGGTGTTCTGCATTTGCTACGCAAGGGCTTGGAAGTAGATGATGCACATTTTACACTCTTTTATCAAAGTCCTTTGGCGAGTAGTTCAAAAGCAGTAAAAGAGCATTTTGAAAGCAACCGGTTTTCAGTAACCCGACAATTGGCCTACTCTTCCGACAATCCCAGAGAAGAAATCGATATGGGAATATTTATCAATGGAATTCCAATTGCCACCATGGAGTTGAAAAACCATTGGACAGGACAAAATGCCCGGGTTCATGCTCAAAATCAATACCGAACCAAAAGAGATACCAAACAAACTCTTTTGAATTTTGCACGTTGCATCGTTCACTTCGCTGTTGATACCGACGAAGTGTACATGACAACCAAATTGGCAGGTAAAGGCACATTTTTCTTGCCATTTAATAAGGGAAACAACAACGGGAAAGGAAATCCGCCCAATCCATTTGGGCATAAATCCGATTACTTATGGAATGAAGTATTAACTCGTCAAAGTCTGGCGAATATCATTCAGCACTTTGTGCGTTTAGATGGAAACAAAAAAGACAAATTAAGCAGCAGAACACTATTTTTTCCTCGCTACCAGCAAATGGATGTGGTTCGCAACATTATTAAACATGCGGGTAAAAATGGGGTTGGGCACAAATATTTGATTCAGCACTCTGCCGGTTCTGGTAAATCAAACTCCATTACCTGGGCAGCCTATCAATTAATCGAAACCTATCCTGAGACAGAGCAGGCTTCAGGAAGCAAAGGAATTGAACACACCTTATTCGATTCGGTGATTGTGGTTACCGATCGCCGTTTGTTAGACAAGCAGATTCGGGAGAATATTAAAGATTTTTCGGAGGTGAAAAATATTGTGGCACCTGCCTATTCATCCAAAGAACTGAGAGAAAGTCTGGAACAAGGCAAAAAAATTATTATCACCACCATTCAAAAATTCCCTTTCATTATTGATGGAATTTCAGATTTAAGCGACAAACGATTTGCTGTAATTATCGACGAAGCTCATAGTTCTCAATCTGGTTCTGCTCACGATAAAATGAACCGTGTTATGGGACAGAAAGTGAACGGAGAGGAAATGGATACTCAGGATAAAATCATTCACGCCATGCAAAGTCGAAAAATGCGTGGCAATGCATCCTATTTGGCATTTACCGCCACGCCCAAGAACACAACCTTAGAGAAATTTGGAGAAATACAAGAAGATGGAAGCTTTAAACCTTTCCATTTGTACTCCATGAAGCAGGCCATAGAAGAAGGATTTATTTTGGATGTACTTGCCAATTACACCACCTACAAGAGTTATTACGAGATTGAAAAATCAATAGAGAATAATCCACTGTTTGATACAACAAAGGCACAGAAGAAGCTAAAAGCCTATGTGGAACAACACCAACAGACCATTAATACCAAGGCCGAAATTATTCTCGATCATTTTATTCCTAAAATTGTAAACACCAAAAAACTAAAAGGAAAAGCCAAGGCTATGGTGATTACCCAAAGCATTGAATCGGCTATCCGCTACTACAAGGCTTTAACAAGAATTGTAAACGACAAAGGCAATCAATTTAAAATTCTTATTGCATTCTCGGGAACTAAAAAAGTGGATGGGATAGAATACACAGAATCCGATATGAATGGTTTTGCTGAAAAAGATACTCGCGATAAATTTGATGAAAATGAATATCGAATTTTAGTTGTGGCCAATAAATACCTTACCGGATTCGATCAGCCTAAATTATCTGCAATGTATGTGGATAAAAAGTTACAAGGTGTTCTGGCTGTTCAGGCATTATCGCGTCTGAACCGATCAGCCAATAAATTAGGTAAGAAAACCGAAGATCTATTCATTCTTGATTTCTTTAACAAAACAGCTGATATTAAAACCTCTTTTGATCCTTTCTATACATCTACTGCTTTAAGCGAAGCTACAAATGTGAATGTTTTGCACGAAATAAAAGCCACGCTCGATGACGTTGGCGTGTATGAGTGGGACGAAGTCGAAGATTTCAACGAGAAATACTTCAATTCTGTTGAAGCAAAACATTTGAGTCCTATTATTGATATTGCAGCTCAACGATTCAATCAGGAATTGGACTTGGAAGATGATGACAAAGCCGATTTTAAAATTAAAGCCAAACAGTTTGTGAAAATCTACGGACAAATGGCTTCCATCATGCCTTTTGAAGTTTTAAATTGGGAAAAACTGTTCTGGTTCCTGAAATTTCTCATCCCGAAATTGATTATTATCGATCCGGATAAAGATAAGTTGGACAAGTTGCTCGAATCGGTTGATTTATCAACCTATGGCTTGGAACGAACAAAATTGAATGAACCAATCGTACTGGACGACACGCCTACAGAATTGGGACCACAAAATCCAAATCCACGTGGTGCTCACGGAGGTGATGAAGAAAGAGATCCATTAGACGAGATTATTCGGGAATTTAATGAGCGTCATTATCAAGCTTGGGAAGGTACATCAGAAGACAAGCGCGTGAAATTCATTCAACTAAGCAAGAGAATTGAAGCACATCCCGATTTCAAAACCAAGTTTGTCGAAAATTCGGATGAACAAACCAGCGACCTTGCCTTCCAAAAAATTTTGGATGATGTCATGTCTCACCAACGCAAAAACGAAATGGATCTTTACAAGCTATATGCCAAAGATGATTCTTTTTACCAGGCTTTCTTTGATACCATGAAGAGGATTGTTAGTAATCCGGGGATTGGGAGATAGAGCGGAAACGTAAGAATTAAGTCTTCAATTTAATATTGATAAAATTTCTATTACGTGAACATATGCCTAATAATATTTTTCTAATAGTTGAATTTGAAATACAATCGAATGTGACTAAAAAAACTAAAGGATAAATTTTAAACAGTTTCTTATACTCAACTAAAGACTGTAAAATATTAAGAATTATTATGCCCAATCCAAATATAAACAACTGGCTAAGCTATTACCACAACAGTTTAGCTGATGGAGCAAGGATGGATATCGCTGCGTCGGAATGCGATGAAGGGATTTTTTTTAATTCTTTTGAAGAGATAGATTCTGATGCTATTAGTGCTCTTTATAAAAAGTTAGATCTCCAAAAGAACAGTAAGAAAAAATCCCCAAAAGAGGAAGATCTCGATTTAGAGGTAATTCTTGCACCCTGTCATTTAAAGGCAGAGTATTCTCATGGAGTACAGCAAAGAAATGTTCAAAAGTCTTATCCTTTTTGGATACCTGCGAGGATTAATAAAAAGGGAGAAATATTACCACCTCAGGAAAAAGATAAGAAGCCTTGGTTTGTTAGAGGAGTCTTAGAACCAGTCACTTACGATGATAAATATTTCCCGGTAATTAGCTCTGTAATAAAGCTTGATAGAGTGCTTGATGAATATAAATTCTGCTACGATTCGTGGGAGTTATATTGGAAATCATGTGAAGGTTTTTTTGAGAAAGTAAGCGATTGCAAATTCAATACTTGTAAAAAGGAAGGTTTTGTGAGTAGTTCATCTATTTGTATCATTAAAGCCAAAGATTTTGTTGTGGCTCAGCAGGTACTAGGTTTGTATGATGACCTTAAAGGTAATGCGAATATTGCTCCAATAATGAATCAGCTACTCTCTTTTAATAAAGAAAAGTATCATGAAATTCCTTCTGTTACACATTTGTTTTGTAATAAAGGGCACTATGGACAGTACAATAATGAATTTCCGCTTAGTCACTCTCAACGCAAATCAATTCTTCTGCATGAACAAGGAGAAGTAGGAAGTATATTAGCAGTAAACGGACCTCCGGGAACTGGAAAAACAACCCTTTTACAATCTGTAATCGCAAATGAGTTGGTTAAGTCAGTACTTAAAAAGAAAGCACCACCTCGCATAATTGCTTCGTCAACAAATAATCAAGCCATTACGAATATTCTGGATAGTTTTGGAGGTGATTTAAAACGATGGATTCCTAATATGAATTCGATCGGAGCTTATATGATTGGTAGTGACCCTATAAAACAGTCTGAGTCATTAAAAAAAGGTTATCAATTGTTGACTAAGACCAATGGTTTATTTAATGGCCATTATTTGGACAATATTCACGAAACAGATATAGATGAATGTGAGGGGTATTTTAATCAATTATTCGATAAATGTTTTGAGAATCATTTTTGTGAAAATATAAAGGACAGAGCGAAGTTTTTAAAAAATCAAGTTGTTTATCAAACACGAATAGTTGATGAGATATTGGATTTATTTGCTGGAGTACAAGAGCTGGAACAAAAACATTTTCCTTTATCAGATTTGTCTTTAAATATTGATGAGCTAGGTAAAAAGACTGAGGCAAGAAATGAATTAGAGGTTGAAGGAAGAAAGCTAAAAGAATTTAATAAAACTTATAAGGATTTTTGTAAAGAAAATAGTTTAACGAAAAACCTAAGCTTGATTCCTTCATTTAAAAAGAAATTTGAGCGAAAATTTGCTCTGTTTATACAAACTTCAACTTATACAAAGTTTCAAACTTGTGAATCTCAAGATGATTTTGAGGAAATACTTTTGTTTGAAATACAGAATGGAAATAAAAAATTGGCAGAGTTAAATATCGAGATAGAAGAAAAGGAAAAGCTCTTTTCTCAAATAAAAGCTCTGTCTTCTGAATGGGAAAAGAAGTCAGAATTACTTTCTGAGAAATGGGCGATTTACTTATCTGATAAGAATCAAAAACTAATAGACATTATTGTTGGAGAGTATAATACCTTAAGTAGAATTGAACAGATTAATCGAATACTAGATGTTTCTTTTAGATACGATGCATTTATTAACTCACTTCATTATTGGGAGGCTAAATGGTTAATAAAGCAACGAAACGAGGAATTAATTATTAATAAAGGGAAAAACTCAAGGATAAATACGTTTGAGCGTATGAGTTATTTAACACCATTGTTCATTTCCACATTTCATTCCTTACCAGGATTTTGTTCTTATATGAGTAAAACGTCTGATGATTGGATTCAGAAGCCCATTTATGAGCTATTTGATTTGATGATTGTAGATGAAGCCGGACAGGTGTCTCCTGAAATTGCTGTACCATCCTTTAGTTTAGCTAAGAAGGCATTGGTTGTTGGGGATATCCATCAAATTGAACCTGTTTGGACAATTGCTTATTCAAAAATTGATGAAGGCAATCTTCAAAAGTCTAAACTATTATCTAAATCAAATTTTTACGATTGGCAAAATAAAGGTGTATTGTGCTCATCAGGTAGCTTAATGCGTTTGGCACAATTGGCTTCAAATTATCAAGTGAATGATTCTTTAAAAGGAGCTTTATTAACAGAGCATCGTCGTTGTGTTGATGAATTGGTTGCTTTTAGCAATGAATACATCTACGATGGCTTATTAGAGCCAAAAGTTGGACCTTTTGAAGGTATCACTCTTAATAAAATAAATGATAAAGGTGAGTCGCTTGATTTAAAGCTGCCCCCTTTGTGTTATTTGAACATTAGGGGTAAGTCTGAAAAAAGATTCGGGAGTACCTATAATGTAAATGAAGCAGAAGGAATAGTCAAATGGATCGCATTATGGGGTGCTGTTATTGTAAATCATTACAATCAAGGGAAAAAAGCTAATGAAAGGAAAACATTAAAAGATATTATAGGTATTGTAACTCCATTCTCAGCTCAGAAGCAAGAGATTTTAAAGCAGCTTAAAAAATATCAGATTAAGGATAGAATAACTGTTGGTACCGTACATGCCTTGCAAGGTGCAGAGCGAGAAATAGTTCTATTCTCACCAGCTTATGGCATAAATCATAAGGGCGGATTGTTTTTTGATAATGGTTTTAATATGCTTAATGTGGCCTTAACCAGAGCAAAGAAGCACTTTATTGTCATGGGGAATATGAGCTTGTTTAATCCTGCCTTAAACAAGAAACCATCTGGAGGTTTGGCTAAGTATTTATTTACAGATGAGAAAAATGAACTTTCTTCCTCATTTTTATATGATCAAGAATGTATTAAGTCAAACAATCGGGTAAGTACATTAGATGGTCATGTGAACTGCCTTAAGGCTGCCTTTAGAAGTGCAAAGGAACGTATTCTTATTGTATCTCCTTTTATCTCCATTAAAGCCATTGAAGCGGACGGTTTATTGGAGAAAATTTTAACTGTGACTTCAAAAGGTGTTGATGTGCTTGTCTATACAGACAAGCATTTGGATGTACATAGTGGAAAGTTGAAAGCTGCTTCTAAGCTTGGTCGCGAAAAACTTATAGAAGCAGGAGCACAAGTGAAAATCCTTAATGGAATTCATAATAAGGCAGTTGTGATGGATGAAACCGTATTGGTTGAAGGTTCTTTTAATTGGTTGTCAGCGGTGAGAGATAAGGCTAATCCTTACTATCGATTCGAAGTTTCTCAAATTATTAGAGAGGATGAAGCAAAAATGCAAATTGTACAACTAGAGGAAGAATTGGCACAGATAAAGAGCAATTGAGGTGGTGAAATAATAGAGGATATTGAAATTTTATGAATAAAAGAGAAAAAATATTATTTGGCGCGACTGCCTTATTAGGAACAGTTTTGGGTATTTCAATACATGAAGGAGTAAAGCAAAAAAAACAGTTGAATGAAGTTAATGATAGAAGTAAACAACTATTAAATAAACTTAAATCACAAGAGGCAGAACTTCTTCAGAAAAGAGGGAATATGCATTTTATAAAAAACTGCTTAGCAATAATAAAGAGTTTTGCTGAAGATGCCGAAAACAGTTCAGATAAAGAAGAATATTTACAAAATGTATCTCGTGCTAATAAGAATTCTATAAGATCAATTGAATTGGTGCACCCCTTGTTAGAACACTTAACTTATGCAACTCACAATACCAGTTCAACTTTGTTCCAGGAACTAAAGCACTTGAAGGTGTTTATGGAATTTGTTAAGATTCGATCAGTGGAAGATTGTCATATAAAATACAGTCTTCATGATAACGTAAAACCTTACATAAAGCACAATATTTGTTGTTGTGTTTTGACCGAAATACTTGAAAATGCTTTCACACATAGTTATATTACTGATGCTGATAATACAATCGAAATCGAAGCTAAGATAGCAGATGATAACTTTCTGGTTTACACGGTTTCTAATCCGATATATAAATCGAAAAGAAACAAACAATCTTCTCAGTTGGGTGGTTTGGGATTGAAAAATCTTCGTGAAAGACTATCCCTATTTTATCAGAATGAATTTGAAATATCCTGTACCGAAGATAAAAGTAGATATGAATTTAAGTTGATTGTTAAACTTTTTAAATAATAAATAGTTGATGTTTAATGTTGTTATAGTTGATGATGAAATTAGAATAGCGGAATCTATAGGAAGGTACTGTAAAGAGTGTCAGTTAATAGATCTGATTAAAATTGAGTCAAATCCTCAAAAGTTGATCGACGACCTGCAAAATAGTACATATTATGACTATAACCTTTATTTACTGGATATAGAGATGTCAATTCGCGGAGATGATCTAGCAAAAGAAATTAAAGGCAAATATCCTGATGTCCAAATCGTATTTGTTTCTGGTTACGAAAAAAGGGCTTCTATATCTTATAACAACAATGAAATATCAGGTGTGTTAGATAAACCAGTCGTGAAACAGGAGCTTTTCGATCTTATAACTGGTTTGTCCTCGAAATCGCTTGTTTTGAAAATGTTTAACATTTATAATGGTCAAAACAATCCAATTGAAAAGCCAATTTCTTCAAGTGATATTATAGCGATTACTTCAGATAGAAGTGTGATAAGTCCAGATCTTCCAAAAAATAATATTGCTTTATTATTAAATGATGGGTGTTACAGACTTAATTCTACAGTTGATGGATTTATTAAAAAATATCAAATCTCCTCTAAAGAGTTTGTGAAAATATCCGGATCTACATATCTAAATCTTAATTCAGTTAAAGAATTTTCGATATCTAGTGAAAGTATAATAACTAAGAATGATTTAAAATTTAAGGTTTCTAGAGGCTTCAAAGATGTTTTTGAAGATATTAGAAACCGCTTTTCCCAAAAATGATACCACTTTTCCCGAATCTCAGAAAATATGTAAGACAATAATTAGTTTTGAGCCATCAGTTAATATTAATAATAACATTTAATACTAAAAATTATGGCGTTAGATCCAGATTACGATTACACACAAGACGAATTAGACAATCATTCAGATCAATTGAATCCGAATAATGATACTTATGAATCAAGTAGGGATCATGATTGATTCATAAATAATTCGAAGAGAGTAAATCAGAGTTAATTATTTTAAAACAAGAAAAATGGCACAAAAATATTCATTAACAGATATTGAGCGAATTGTTAAAGCTCAGGAAAAGAAGAAACAACAGGGAGAACTGGTAGATAAGCAGCATCTTGAAGTGGTTCGCAGAGCACTATTTGATTTTGATATTTCAAATCAAAAAGCATTGTTAGCAAGAATAGATTCTCTTTTATAAAAAAAAGATTAAAAAAAATGGCAAAACAAAATTCAAGTTCGAAGCCAAGACCAAACAATGATCCAAGCACAACAGGAAAACCTTCGGGTGGTGGAAGAGGTAACAATCCTCCAAAATAAAGGGTAAATGACTTGTAAAAAAACTAGAATTATCCCAATCAGCTTTATTGTTGGTTGGGTTTTTCTGTTTTTAGAAAAGTCGGGGAATAATTTTTGAAGGAGATTGAAAAGGTGAGAATAATATTACCATTGAGAATGGCACTTCTTGTGTTTATGGTAATACAGGTAAGTATGGTATCGCATAGAATAATAACAGCGATATTGCTGAATATATAGCCGTTTTTTCTATTTTGCCTAATATTTAGGTGCAGAACAGAAAAAAAAAATAGGTTTAAGATATTGATTTACAACACCTTAAACCTGTTATGTGGAGCTGCAGGGAATCGAACCCTGGTCCAAACACGCGATCAATAAGCTTTCTACATGCGTAGTGATTTATTAATTTTCGAACAAAACTAGGGAAAGCACACCCGAGGCTTTATCTTATCTTCTTAATTTTATCTACTCCCCAAAGCGTGAAGCAGACTAACCCTGAATTGATAGCATCCAAAAACTTACCGGAACAAGGTGGAACCATAAGCTGGATGTCTCGTCTCCACTCCTAGAGTGGTGATGAAGCATTAATCTACTATAATTCGATTAAGCAGCAAGAGCGTAGTTATTTTCGCCAATTAAAAAGTGTGCTATCCGATATTTACGAGCTGGAATAACAACGCTCGACATGCTTACATACTAATTCATCATGCTGTCAAAATCCACGTCAGCCCCAGAATCGATGCAAAATTAGTAAAATTCACACAGTTCACACGATTTTTTTCATAGAAACCTTTAGTAATATGTTTTAAATTTAGATTTGTGTCTGTAGATGATTAAGGATCAATAACAAACAAAGAGTAATTAGTATTCCGTTTAGATACAAAGAATCGTTCTTTTTATTATTATCTTAATGCTCGTTACTTACTAATCAATTTACACACCTAAGTATAAAATATTGAATTATATGAACAAAAGAATTCAAATCGGAGTCCTGAGAGAAACAAAAAATCCACCTGATAGAAGAGTTGCGATACCACCTGCAACAGGTTTAAAAATCCTAAATAAATATCCCAATGTTAGTATTTTTATTCAGCCAAGTGATATTCGTTGTTGTACCGATTCAGAATATAGAGAGCAAGGATATTTTTTAACGGAAGATCTGCATGATTGCGATATTTTAATTGGAGTGAAGGAAGTTTATATACCTACTCTGATTCCAAATAAAACCTACCTGTTTTTTTCACATACAGCTAAAAAACAAACATATAATCGTGAATTGTTGCATCAAATAATCAAACGAAACATTACATTAATCGATTACGAATATTTAACAGATAGTGCACGCCGAAGACTTGTGGCCTTTGGGCATTGGGCTGGAGTTGTTGGAGCATATAAAGCCCTTCGTGCCCATGGATTACGTACAGATTTTTTTGATCTTCCCTCTGCCAGTTCCTGTCGGGATATGGAGGAAATGTATAAGCATCTTAAAAAGATAAGTTTAAAACCAATTAAAATATTGATAACAGGAGGAGGTCGGGTGGCTATGGGAGCCATGAAAACCATTCGTACTTTACATTTAAAAGAAGTAACTCCGGATGAGTTTTTGAATAATACTTACACCGAACCAGTGGTATGTAGAATCGATCCTAAACATTACGTAGAGCGTGTAGATGGAAGAGAATTTGGTTTTCAGCATTTTTACGATAATCCCGAAATGTATAGATCAACATTTAAACGATATACAAAGGTGACAGATTTGTATATTGCTTGCCATTACTGGGATCCAAAATCGCCTAGGTTTTTACCCCCTGAAGATTATAAAGAGAACGATTTTAAAATATCCGTAATTGCAGATGTTAGTTGTGATTTAAATGGTCCAATTGCATCAACACTTCGATCTTCAACAATTGCTTCTTCATTTTATGGATACGATCGGTTTACTGAAGAAGAGACTATTCCCTTTGGCGATAAAAAAAATGTAACGGTTATGGCAGTAGATAATTTGCCTGGCGAATTGCCCCGAGACTCATCTATAGATTTTGGCGAAGCACTGTATCAAAATATTTACGATGCACTTTTTGGTGATGATCCAGACGGTATTCTCGAACGGGCAACCATAGTAAAGGGAGGGAAACTGACACCTCAGTTTGCTTATTTGCAAGACTATCTGGAAGGAAAAGATACAGTAGATATAAAAAAAAAGAGTTCGATGTAAGGCACAAGTTTAAATCTCTTATTTATTGAACGTTAATCCTTTGTAATTGAAAAACATCAAGAAAAAATCCACTTTGTCTTGTGTCTTACTCCTTGCAATAAACACCCACAGTACCCTCAGAGCAAGTATATTAAGAACTGATATGGCAATAAATCAAGCAGCAGAGCTGCGTATATTTGTAGATCCAGATAATTTCCTGATATTTCTCCCGCTTGAGCAAAAAATCTTAAGATTTTTTGCTCAAGCGTTTTCAATAAAATAATCATGTACTACAAATAGTAAAGAGCTCTGCACCAAAAATAACAATAAAAACATTTTGAATGCGGAAATCCTAACAGCAACAATCTGCGTGTCGATAAGTTAAAATACCTATTGAATCGAACTGATGCTACTAACCTGAGTTCGGCTTTGAATTTTTGCTTAAACTTTTGAGCGTATTGAGTTTAAAGCTGTCCT
Organism: Labilibaculum sp.; assembly: GCA_016760525.1. Classification (GTDB taxonomy): domain Bacteria; phylum Bacteroidota; class Bacteroidia; order Bacteroidales; family Marinifilaceae; genus Labilibaculum. Next base: position 13,154 of record JAESUW010000055.1, on the reverse strand, counting down.
GTCAGAAAGTTTATACGTTGTAGGTTTGCAACTTATAACCTAACAATACATAACATTTCCGATATAAAGTTTAAATAAACAATCTGGTACACCTGAATAGCAGTAAGTTAATGATCGAACTCAGGTTAGGAACTAATGATTTTTTCGGTTAAAGAACAAAATAAAAAATAAAGATTATTTGATAATCAAAGAATTAACAATTGAACTAAAGACTATAGATTTTTTAAATTGGATATGGTCTTGCTTGGATCATTAGCTCCAAAAACAAAACTTCCGGCAACTAAAGCATTGGCTCCGGCTTCTATTAATTTTTTTCCTGTTTCCAGATTTACACCTCCATCAATTTCAATTATTACCGAAGCATTTTTTTCTTTGATTAATTGAGCTAGTTTCTCAACTTTTTCATATGTGTTTTCAATGAAGCTCTGTCCACCAAAACCAGGATTTACACTCATTAAAAGAACCAAATCAATATCAGAAATTATTTCTTCTAAAACCGAAACTGGAGTGTGAGGGTTTAACGAAACACCGGCTTTCATGCCTTTGTTATGAATATTTTGAACTGTACGGTGAAGATGAGTGCAGGCTTCGTAATGAACTGTTAAAATGTCTGCTCCTGCTTTTTTAAAAGCTTCCACATAGCGATCCGGATCAATAATCATCAGATGAACGTCTAATGGCTTTTTAGCAATTTTGTTTATTTGCTCTACAATTGGCAGACCATATGATATGTTAGGTACGAATACTCCATCCATAATATCTAGGTGGAACCAATCGGCTTGGCTGTTGTTAACCATTTCGATGTCGGCTTTTAAGTTGGTGAAATCAGCCGCTAATAACGAAGGAGAAATTAATGTTTGCATCTGGTTGTTTACGTTTCGTTTAAATATGGCGCAAATATAATTAAAAAAGGATAAGAGGAGGTAAATGAAAATTCACTACCAGTTCTTATCCTTTTTTCACCCTAAAAATTAATTAATCTCCTAAATAAGTTTTTAATATTTTGCTTCTAAATGTTGTCTTCATTCGTTTTATAGCTTTTTCTTTAATCTGTCTTACTCGCTCCCGTGTTAATCCAAATTCTTTTCCTATTTCTTCAAGAGAATATGGTGGTTTCCCATTTAATCCAAAATACAATCTGATAATAGAGGCTTCACGTTTCGAAAGCGTCGATAATGAACGATCGATTTCTTTACGAAGGGAATCGCGAATTAATTTTTTATCCGGACTAATTTCATCGTTGCTAAGTAATATGTCGTAAAGAGTATTCTCTTCATCAGGATTTATTGGAGCATCCATAGAGATGTGTCTGCCAGAAGCTTTTAATGCTTCCTTTACATCTTTCGGACTCATCTCTAGGATGATGGCGATTTCTTCGGGGGATGGTTCACGCTGATACTCTTGTTCTAATTGAGCAAATGTTTTGTTAATTTTATTAATAGAACCAATTTTATTTAGTGGCAGACGAACAATTCTGGCTTGTTCAGCTAAAGCCTGTAAAATGGATTGTCTAATCCACCAAACAGCATAAGATATGAATTTAAAACCTCTGGTCTCATCAAATCTTTGAGCAGCTTTAATTAGGCCTAAGTTTCCTTCATTAATTAAATCGGGAAGACTAAGTCCTTGATTCTGGTATTGTTTGGAGACAGATACAACAAAACGCAGATTGCATTTAATTAGCCGATCCAGAGCTTTCTTATCTCCCTTTTTTATTTCTCTGGCAAGTTTAACTTCTTCTTCTGCTGAAATAAGATCGACTTTCCCAATTTCATGCAGATACTTGTCTAATGACGGAGTTTCTCTGTTAGTTACCTGTTTAGTGATCTTTAGTTGTCTCATAGTAGATTTAAATGGTATTTACTATACGAGAGGACAACTCTCGTTTATACTTAAATATAGCAAAATGATTTTGAAAAAGAAATTTGCGTGGCTTTCAATAGGTTTATTTTAAGAATAATAAACTTATTTTACCCCTTCTGGTTTTTGATTTTAATAATAAAGCCATTTATTTTTTGCGAATTATAACTAATTCCGTAATATTGCAATTGAATTCAGATTAATTCTTCTCATTTAGAGGTCGAAAGATCAGATTCCCTATTGTTCTAATACAATTTCTATCTAAAAAAATCACCCAAAAAATATTAATATATCATTTATGTACGATATTCTTGAATTAAACAAGAAACTTGTGCCTGAATTACGAGAAATCGCTAAAGAACTCAACGTTAAGAAGATTGAGTCTTTTAAGAAACAGGATTTAATTTATAGAATCCTTGATCAACAGGCAATTGTAGCTTCTGAAAGGAAAACACCAGAAAAAAAGACATCTGCAAAAAGAACTAAGAGTTCTGTAGGAGATAGTAAGGTTGAAGAAGGTCGCTCAAGATCGCTTCTGCCAAAAAGAAGAAAGTCAGAACAAGCAGCTAAAGATGTTGTAAGTACTGATAATTCTCAAGAAGAAAGTATAGAGAAAAAAGAAGCTCCTAGAAAACCGAGAAGAAAACCAAGACCGGTTGTCGAGAAAGCTGAAAATCCTTCCGTAGAGGAGAAAACTGAAGAACAATCAGATGTTGTTGCTTCTGTTCCTGCTGTTGCTGAGGATGAAAATACACCGAAAGTTGAAAGACCGGTAAGAAAGCCTAGACCGGCCAGACCACCTAGACCTGCAAGAGCGCCTAGAGCAGAACGTCAGGATCAGGATAAGCCTGAGGGACAAGTTGTGCCGGAAGAACAAGTTAAACCTGAAGCGGTATCTAAGCCTGAGGCAATCGTTGTATCAGAAGAGGAAGTGAAGTCTGAGGGAAAAGAGATGCCGGAAAAGGCAGGGAAAACAGATAGGCCTGAGAGACCGGAAAGACAAGAAAATCCTAATAGAAAACGTTTTGAAAAACGTGAGAAAGAAAAATTATTTGAATTTGATGGAATAATTGATAATTCAGGTGTTTTGGAAATTATGCCTGATGGTTATGGATTCCTTCGTTCTTCGGATTATAATTATTTAAATTCTCCTGATGATATATATGTGTCACAGTCGCAAATCAAATTGTTTGGTTTAAAAACTGGAGATACAGTTGATGGTACAATTCGTCCACCAAAAGAAGGTGAGAAATATTTCCCATTAATTAAGGTTGCAGAAATTAACGGTAGATTACCAGAGGTAATTAGAGATCGTGTACCTTTTGATCATTTGACTCCTTTATTTCCTGATGAGAAATTTAATCTTGTTGGAAAAGGAATAAATTCTATGTCAACACGTGTTGTTGATATGTTTTCTCCAATTGGTAAAGGTCAAAGAGGATTGATAGTTGCTCAGCCTAAAACCGGTAAAACAGTACTTTTAAAAGAGATTGCTAACGCAATTGCGGCAAACAATCCAGAGGCTTATATGATTATTTTATTGATCGATGAGCGTCCGGAGGAGGTTACAGATATGGCTCGCAGCGTAAATGCTGAAGTTATTTCGTCTACATTTGATGAGCCGGCAGAACGTCATGTACGTGTTGCTAATATTGTTTTGGAAAAAGCAAAACGTATGGTAGAGTGTGGTCATGATGTTGTAATTCTATTGGATTCAATAACTCGATTAGCTCGTGCTTACAATACTGTTTCTCCTGCTTCAGGTAAAGTGCTTTCTGGTGGTGTGGATGCGAATGCATTGCATAAACCTAAACGTTTCTTTGGTGCAGCAAGAAATATCGAGAATGGTGGATCGCTTACAATTTTAGCGACAGCATTAATTGATACTGGGTCTAAGATGGATGAGGTTATCTTTGAAGAATTTAAAGGAACTGGTAATATGGAGCTTCAATTAGATCGTAAATTATCTAACAAGCGTATCTATCCTGCGGTTGATATTACAGCATCAAGTACTCGTCGTGAAGATCTTCTTCTTAATGAGAATGAATTGAATCGTATTTGGATACTTCGAAATTATCTGACAGATATGAATTCTGTTGAAGCGATGCAATTTTTACGAGATCGTTTAAGAAAAACAAAATCGAACGAAGAATTCTTAATATCAATGAACGATAAGTAAGATACTTTTTGTTTTGTGTAAGATATAAAAGGGTAGTGATTTCAGTCACTACCCTTTCTTTTTGTGTTAAACTGAAAGAGCTAATTTATAATGAAAAGAATTGATCGATTCGAATTGGATTTATAAATGTAGATTTGGATTAGATTTCTTATGTCTAGTGATTTACGAATGTGTTGTGTCTTATTTTAAATAAGTATAAATTGCAAAAAGAAAAGCTTTTTGTAATCTCTAGATTGCAAAATATCCCTTTTATTCTATAAATTTGCGAAGTAAACTTGATATAAAATGAACACTTTAGTACAGACTCATAATAGTTTGTTGAGGCATAAGAAAGGAACAATTAGGCGCGAGTTGGCTGATGAAATTGATTGGTCGCAACGTTTAATAGCCATAAAAGGATCCAGAGGAGTTGGAAAAACAACTTTTTTATTGGATTATATTCGTGAGCACCATGTAAACGATAAAACATGCTTATACATCAACATGAACAATTTATTCTTTACAGAGAAAGGTTTAGTTCCATTTATTGATGAGTTTTATAAAAGAGGAGGTAAAATTTTATTGTTGGATCAAATTCATAAGTACCCGGAATGGGCAAAAGACTTACGAACTTGCTATGAACAATATCCTGATTTACAAATCATATTTACAGGTTCATCTATTCTTCGTGTGAAAACAAACGAGGAGTTGAAGGAAATTGTTAATGTCTATTATTTAAATGGACTTTCGTTTCGGGAGTTTTTAAATTATGAATCAGGGAATCAATTTCCTCGCTACACACTTGAAGATTTATTAGAGAATCATGAAGATATCGTTGAGGAGATTCTTGGTAAAGTTCGTCCTTTAGCTTATTTTAATGATTATCTGAGATTTGGATATTATCCTTGTTATCAGGAGGAGAAAAGTTTTATCGATAATCTTTTGAAAATTATTAATTTGATGTTAGAGTTCGATATTACTTATTTGAACCAGATTGAATTAAAATATCTTTCAAAATTAAAGAAGCTTTTATACATTATTTCATGTAATGTACCTTTTCAGCCAAATGTAAGTAAGTTGGCAAACGATGTTGAAACATCAAGGGCTACAATCATGAATTATCTGCGTTATTTAAAAAATGCCCGACTAATTCGTTTGCTGAATTCTTCGGAGGATTTTAAAGATGCATCAAAGAAGCCAAATAAAGTATATCTGCACAATACGAATTTATTATATGCGATTTCACCTGAAAATGTAAATGAAGGTAATTTACGTGAAACTTTCTTTTACAATCAGGTTGGCCCGAATAGAAATGTATCGAGTACCGATAGAGGTCATTTTTTAGTGAATGATAAGTATAATTTTAAAATTACCGGAAGTGAAGATTCATATGAATCTAAATTTAGAACAGAAGACTTTTTTGTTGCTGCCGATATGATAGAACGTGGAGAGGGGAATAAAATACCTCTTTGGTTGTTCGGCTTTTTGTATTAGAGAATTAGTAAAGAAAAATAAAATACCAAATAATAAAATTTAATCGGAGGAGTAAAATGGCAAGAGAAAAAAAATTTATTACCTGTGATGGTAATGCTGCTGCTGCTCACGTAGCATACATGTTTAGTGAGGTTTCTTGTATTTACCCAATCACACCATCTTCGCCTATGGCTGAATATGTTGATGAGTGGGCAGCACAAGGACGTAAGAATCTATTTGGAGAAACAGTACAATTAGTTGAAATGCAATCTGAAGCTGGTGCTGCAGGTGCTGTTCATGGTGCATTGCAAGCAGGTGCATTAACAACTACTTATACTGCATCTCAGGGATTATTATTGATGATTCCTAATATGTATAAAATCGCTGGTGAGTTATTACCATGTGTATTTCACGTAACAGCTCGTGCCCTAGCGGCACAGGCATTGAGTATCTTTGGTGATCACTCTGATGTTTATTCTGCACGTCAGGCAGGTTTCGCTATGTTAGCTTCAGGATCTGTACAGGAAGTAATGGATCTTTCTGCTGTATCTCATCTAACTGCAATTAAATCAAGAGTTCCTTTCATGAACTTCTTCGATGGATTCCGTACTTCTCACGAAATTCAGAAAATTGAAGCGGTTGATATGGAAGACATGAGAGACTTGGTTGACCAGGAAGCTCTTCAGGCTTTCCGTGATCGGGCATTGAATCCTGAATCTCCGGTAACCAGAGGTACAGCTCAGAATCCTGATGTATACTTTCAGTCTCGTGAAGCTGCAAACCCATTTTACAATGCGGTTCCGGATATCGTTGCTGATTACATGAAGGAAATGACCAAAATTACAGGAAGAGAATACAAACCTTTCATGTATTATGGTTCTGAAGATGCTGAAAACATCATTATCGCAATGGGTTCTGTAAACGAAACTATTAAAGAAGCGGTTGATTATAAAATTGCAAACGGCGAAAAAGTTGGTCTTGTTTGTGTTCACTTATATCGTCCATTCTCTGCAAAGCACTTCTTAAGTGTAATACCAGAATCTGTAAAACGTATTTGTGTACTTGATCGTACTAAAGAAACTGGTGCTAATGGAGATCCAATGTATCTTGACGTAAGAGAAATTTTCTACGGAAAAGAAAATGCTCCTATGGTTATTGGCGGTCGTTATGGTTTAGGTTCAAAAGAGGTGACTCCATCTCAAATTGTTGCTGTTTACAAAAACTTAGCAATGAATGAGCCTAAAAATCAGTTCACATTAGGTATTGTTGATGATGTTACTTTTACTTCACTTCCAATATTACCGGAAATTAAGATGAACTCAGAGTCTCTTTACGAAGCTAAATTTTACGGTTTGGGTTCTGATGGTACTGTAGGTGCTAATAAAAACTCAATTAAAATTATTGGTGATTCAACCGATAAATATTGTCAAGCTTACTTCGCTTACGATTCTAAAAAATCAGGTGGATTTACTGCTTCTCACCTTCGTTTTGGTGATGAACCAATTCGCTCTACATATTTAGTAACTACTCCTGACTTCGTTGCATGTCACGTTCCTGCTTACGTATATCTTTACGATGTATTAAAAGGATTGAAAAAAGGTGGTTCTTTCTTATTGAACTCAATTTACGATGCAGAAGAGACTATTAAGCATCTTCCAAATCACATGAAAAAGTACTTGGCTGAGAATGAGATTAAATTCTACATTATCAACGGTACTAAATTGGGTGAAGAACTAGGTCTTGGTAATCGTACCAATACTATTATGCAAGCTGCATTTTTCAAAATCACAAACGTGATTCCTTTCGCACAAGCGGCTGAAGAAATGAAGAAAGCAATTGTTAAGTCGTATGGTAACAAAGGTGAAAAGATTGTAAACATGAACTTCTCAGCTGTTGATGCTGGCGGAGAAAATGTTGTTGAAGTTGAAGTTTCTGCTGATTGGAAAAAATTAACTGAAGAAAAAGTAGCTGCGACTACAAATAATCGTCCTAAGTTTATTGTTGAGGTTTGTGATCCAATGAACGCTCAGAAGGGTGATGATCTTCCAGTTTCTGCTTTCACTGGTCGTGAAGATGGAACTTTCCCTGCAGGTACAACTAAGTACGAGAAACGTGGTGTTGCTGTTCATGTTCCTGAATGGAAAGAAGAAACATGTATTCAGTGTAACCAATGTGCTTACGTCTGTCCTCACGCTGCAATTCGTCCTTTCTTATTATCAGATGAGGAATTAGAAGCTGCACCTGCCGGAACTGCTGTTAAGCCAGCAACAGGTAAGGCTCTTAAAGGATACCATTTCAGAATTCAGGTAGCTGTTGAAGATTGTACCGGTTGTGGTAACTGTGCTGATGTTTGTCCTGCTCCTAAAGCAAAAGCCTTGGAAATGAAGTCTTTGGAATCTCAGATGGTAGAGAAAGAAAGATGGCATTATATGGATGAGAAAGTAGGTTATAAAGATTTATTGCCTAAAAATAATGTGAAAAACTCACAATTTGCTCAGCCATTATTCGAGTTCTCCGGAGCTTGTGCTGGTTGTGGTGAGACTCCATATATCAAATTAATCACTCAATTATTTGGTGAAAGAATGATGGTTGCAAACGCGACAGGTTGTTCTTCTATTTATGGTGGATCTGCTCCTGCAACGCCATATTGTAAAAACGATAAGAGTGGTAAAGGTCCAGCTTGGGCTAACTCATTATTCGAAGACAATGCTGAGTTTGGTTTTGGTATGAATGAAGGTGTTCGTAAAATGCGTAACCGTATTGAACTTCGTATGAAGGATGCTATGGATGCTGTAAATGCTGAAACTAAAGTTGCTTTTACTGAATGGTTAGAGAACAAAAACAATGGTGAAGCTTCTATTGTTGCTTCTGCTAAAGTTGAAGAAGTTCTTGCAAATGAAACTCACGCTGTTGCCAAAGAGATTCTAAACCTTAAAAATTACCTGATTAAGAAATCTCAATGGATTTTTGGTGGTGATGGATGGGCTTATGACATCGGGTTCGGTGGATTAGATCACGTATTGGCTTCAGGTGAAGATGTAAATGTATTAGTAATGGATACTGAGATTTACTCTAACACAGGTGGACAAGCTTCTAAAGCGACTCCAATTGGTGCTGTTGCTAAATTTGCTGCTGCTGGTAAGCGTATCAGAAAGAAAGATCTTGGTATGATAGCAATATCTTACGGGTATGTTTATGTGGCTCAGGTGGCTATGGGAGCAAATCAAGCTCAATACATGAAAGCTGTTAAAGAAGCTGAGGCTTATCCAGGACCTTCTTTGATAATTGCTTATTCTCCATGTATTTCTCACGGATTGAAAGCATCTATGGGTAAAACACAGGCGGAAGAGAAGAAAGCTGTTGAAGCAGGATACTGGCATTTGTATCGAAACAATCCAACATTGGAAAATGAAGGTAAAAACCCATTTATTCTTGATTCAAAAGTACCTGTTTGGGAGAATTTCCAAGATTTCTTAATGGGAGAAGTTCGCTATACTTCTTTACAAAAGTCATTCCCTGAGGTAGCAAAAGAATTATTTGCTGCTGCAGAGGAGAATGCGAAGTGGAGATATAAGACATACCAGCGTCAAGCAGCTATGGATTATACTGAAGAGTAAACATTATATTGAATATATAGTGAAGGGGTTCCATTTTGGAACCCCTTTTTTTATGCTTGATTGTTGGTAACACGACAAATGGAAATATTTGGATGTTACAATTTCTACTTATAATTTCACGGAAAGAGATTTGTAGTGAGGAATAGGATTTTTTTTGAAATAAATAAGACTCTAAAGTCCTTTATTTGCGGGTATTTTTGGTTTTGTATTGATTTTCAGATGATTAAATTTTGGTTTTTGGTTGAATATATCAAGTCCATTTATTAAATTTAATAAAATCAAAAAAATAAAAATCATATGGCACATCTAAATGTAGAATTTATGGGATTAAGTCTTAAAAATCCCATTGTAGTAGGAGCTTGCACACTTTCGGCCACAGTAGAAGGAGCCAAAGAACTGGAACGTGCAGGAGCTGCGGCAATTGTTTATAAATCTCTTTTTGAAGAGCAAATTCAGATGGAACGAGCACAACTTGCAGACGAACTAGACGAGTATACAGATCGAAATGCAGAGATGATCTCTATTTTTCCTGCAATTGAGCATGCCGGACCTGAGGCTCATATTATGAGATTATCCGAAGTGAAAAAGAATGTAGGCATTCCTGTAATAGCTAGTTTGAATTGTATTTATGATGTAACCTGGTTCGATTACGCCAAGAAATTGGAAGAAGCAGGAGTTGATGCTTTGGAATTGAATTTTTACCAAATGCCGGGTAATGTAGACAAAACTGCAGCTCAAATAGAAGATGAAAAAGTTAAGATTGTAGAGACTCTTAAGAAAAGATTATCCATTCCGTTCAGCATTAAATTAAGTCCGTATTATACGAATACACTAAATTTTGTGAATCGTTTAGATCAGGCAGGTGCTTCAGCATTTGTATTGTTTAATCGATTATTTCAGCCGGAAATTGATGTCAATACAGAAAGTCATGTGACTAATTTTAATTTAAGTCATCAGGGTGATTTTAAATTAGGATTACGCTACGTTGGTTTAATGCACAAGAAGATTAAAGGTGGTTTGTGTGGAACTAATGGAATTTACACATATGAAGATGTTCTGCAAATGCTTTTTTGTGGTGCCGATATCGTTCAGATGGTAAGTGCATTGTATAAAAATAAACCTTCCTACATTGCGCAAGTACTTTCGGAATTGGAGCAGTGGATGGATAAGAAGGGATATAAGAGTATTGGAGAATTCAGAGGTAAATTATCGGATAGCGAATTAAAAACTTCTGATATTTACTACAGAGCACAATATTTGGATTTTATTCTTCATCCTGAAGAAATAATTAATAAGAATATAATGAGATAAATGTTTGATAATTTGATCAAATAGCCGGTCGGAAGATCGGCTGTTTTATTGAATATCCTTCTTCTAAAGTTTATCAGAATGTTCTGCAAACGTTTGAAAAATAAAAGTCTAAACCATTTGAAAAAAGACACTTAGATTGTCAGCTTATAGCTTTTTTTTTAAAGAAAAGAACATTACTTTTGTGTACAATTTTCAAGTCCGACTACAAATAAAACGCCTTGTTAATTTAAGATTTAGAATATTATAAGTTAATATATAATTGTTATTGAATGCTTTAGTTAACAAAGCTGAATAACATTTAAAACTAAAAAGCGATAATTATGAGTACTAAGTACGTTTATACTTTTGGCGACGGTAAAGCCGAAGGTAAAGCAGACATGAAGAATTTGCTTGGAGGTAAAGGTGCAAACCTTGCTGAAATGAACCTTATTGGTGTTCCAGTTCCTGCTGGTTTCACTATTACTACTGATGTTTGTACTGATTACAACAAGCTTGGAAAAGATGCTGTTGTAGCAATGATTAAAGAGCAAGTTGAAGCTGCTGTTAAAGATACAGAAGTTGCAATGAACGCTAAGTTTGATGCTAAAGATGGTTCTTTCCCATTGTTATTATCAGTTCGTTCCGGTGCTCGTGCTTCTATGCCAGGTATGATGAACACTGTTCTTAACCTAGGTATGAATGATGAGGCAGTAAAAGTTATTGCTGAAAAATCAGGAAACGAAAAATTTGCTTACGATTCATATCGTCGATTCATCCACATGTACGGTGACGTAGTAATGGGTGTTGAAGCTGAAGAAGGAAAGCACAATCCATTTGAGATTGTACTTGATGAGTTGAAAGAAGCTAAAGGTTATAAAGTTGATACTGAACTAACTGTTGAAGATCTTAAAGTTCTTGTTGAAGGATACAAAGCAGTAATTAGAGAACAAGCTGGTGTTGATTTCCCTACTAATCCTTGGGATCAGCTTTGGGGTTCTGTTTGTGCTGTATTCGATTCTTGGAATACAGAACGTGCTATCCTTTACCGTCGTATGGAAAATATTCCTGGTGAGTGGGGTACTGCTGTAAACGTACAAGCTATGGTTTATGGTAACATGGGTGAGACTTCTGCTACAGGAGTTTGTTTCTCTCGTGATGCTGCTACTGGTGAAGACCAATTCAATGGTGAGTATTTAATCAACGCACAAGGTGAAGATGTTGTATCTGGTGTTCGTACTCCTCTTGAAATTACTACTATTGGTTCACATCGTTGGGCTGAGCGTAACGGTACTTCTGAAGAAGTTCGTAAAGCTGAATTCCTTTCAATGGAAGAAGCTATGCCTTCACTATATAATGAGTTGAATACAATTCAACAAAAACTTGAAGATCACTATTCAGATATGCAGGATATGGAGTTCACTGTTCAAGACGGTAAACTTTGGATGTTGCAAACTCGTTCTGGTAAGCGTACTGGTGCAGCTATGGTAAAAATGGCTGTTGATATGTTAGCGCAAGGTATGATTGATGAGAATACTGCTATTCTTCGTCAGGAGCCTAACAAATTAGATGAATTACTTCACCCGGTATTCGAAAAATCGGCTATTGCTGCTGCAACAGAACTTTCTAAAGGTCTTCCAGCTTCTCCAGGTGCTGCTACCGGACAAATCGTATTTTCTGCTGACGCTGCTGAGCAATGGGCTGCTGATGGTAAAAAAGTAATTTTGGTACGTCGCGAGACTTCTCCTGAAGACTTGAAAGGAATGTACGCTGCCGAAGGTATTCTTACCGAGCGTGGTGGTATGACTTCTCACGCTGCTGTAGTTGCTCGTGGTATGGGTAAATGTTGTATCTCTTCTGCTGCAGGTGTTCTTGTAACAGGTACTTCAATGACTATCAATGGTGTTGCTTATAAAGAAGGTGATTTCATCTCTTTAGATGGTACTACAGGTAAAGTTTACGAAGGTAAAGTTGCTACTATCACTCCTACTTTAGATGGTGATTTTGGTAAGATGATGGATCTTGCAGAGAAAAACACTCGTATGTACGTTCGTACTAACGCTGATTCTCCTGCTGATGCTAAAACTGCTCGTGAATTTGGTGCTAAAGGTATTGGTCTGTGTCGTACAGAACATATGTTCTTCGAAGGCGATCGTATCTGGGCTATCCGTGAAATGATTTTGGCCGAAGACTTAGAAGGTCGTAAAAAAGCTCTAGCTAAATTATTACCTATCCAACGCGAAGATTTCGCTGGAATTCTTGAGGCTATGGACGGTTTTGGTGTAACTATTCGTTTACTGGATCCACCATTGCACGAGTTTACTCCTAACGATGAAGCTTCTCAAAAAGAGATGGCTGAAAAATTAGGTATTGCTGTTGAAGTTGTTAAAGCTAAAGTTGATGCACTTCACGAATTCAACCCAATGTTAGGTCATAGAGGTTGTCGTTTAGGAAATACTTACCCAGAGATTACTGAAATGCAAGCTCGTGCTATTATCGAAGCTGCTTGTGATCTTAAGGCTAAAGGTCTTTCTCCTAAACCAGAGATAATGGTTCCATTAATTGGTACTGTTAAAGAATTCAAAATGCAGGAAGAAATCATTCGTGAGATCGCTGCAACTGTATTCGTTGAGAAAGGTATCGAAGTTGATTTCATGGTAGGTACTATGATTGAGATTCCTCGTGCTGCTCTTACAGCGGATAAAATTGCTGAGCATGCTGAATTCTTCTCATTCGGAACAAATGACTTGACTCAAATG
>JAESUW010000054.1 GCA_016760525.1 Labilibaculum sp. | reverse complement strand
TGAAAAAACCTGTGCATTCGTAACACTTTTATTTGCGTGTATTATCCTGTATGGTCTGTGAATTAAGGGGTCTTAGTTGATTTAAGACTGTGTTTTCTCATAGCTTGTCAGCATATTTTGTGCCGTCAAGATTTGCCATGATTTCCTCTTTTTTATAAAAGGCTCGATTTCCAAGTTTATAACGGTTCAGAATGCCTTTCTTAGCCCATTCATTTAAAGTCGGAGGGGAAATACTCAACCAATCCATTACTTCTCTTGGACTTAATAATGTAGCCGAATTGTTAGGTTTAACGTATTCGGCTAGTTCTGATAATTTTTGATTCATAGCCATAAACTGTTTAAGGATATCGGCTGAACTCATTTCTGATACTTGTAATATTTTTTCGGTCATTTTTTTATGATCAGATAAGTTAATTACTGGACTATTTTTTTTATAATTCGCTCTCTAGTTTTGATTAGATGAGTTAAAGCAGATATAGCTTTAAGGTGTTTTTTTGCATTTTTGCGGCGTAGTAACACTGCTGTGTATGTTCTTGTTTCGCCAATAATTAGAGCAACAGCTCCAATATCTCCAACTCGTTTTTTGCTTAAAAGTTCTTCTAATTCCATTTTTGTCGTATATTGTGTATCATCTTCGATACAAATATAGCGAGATATTTCGCTTTAAAACAAAATACAATGCAAGATATTTCGCTTTTCAAGAAAAACATATTGAAATTCCTTGAACTGCAAGGCATTAGAAAAAGTGAGTTTTATCGTATTACAGGAATTACAAGGGGTGTTTTAGATCATTCAAGTGGTTTGAGCGAAGATAACGTGACGAAATTTATCGCTTCTTATCCTAAGATTAATCTTGAATGGTTATTGACTGGTAAAGGTGAAATGATATCAGAGCAAACAAAAACAATTCTTAAATGCTCGACGACCGAAGAACTTGGGATTCTAATACCCTTGTATAACTCAGAAGCATCGGCAGGAATAGGTGAGTTGCAATTAAGTAACGAACATATTATAGATAAATTACAAGTTCCTTTTGCTCGTAAAGATGATATAGCACTTACAATTGTTGGCGACTCAATGACACCAGCAATGCAAAGCGGTGATATTGCTGTCGTTCGTAATATGCCTAATTGGAGAGATTATTTAGATTTTGGAAATATTTTTATAGTTGTAACTGAAAGTGAAGTGTATTGTAAAATAGTATCTAAAAGTTCTGAACAAGATATTTTCAAACTAAAAAGCTATAATTCTAAATATGACGAATTTGAAATACCTAAGAAATTTATCTCTCAAATTTATAAGGTAATCGGTATTATATCACAAAGAAGTTATTAACCCAATTGCCACCATAAAACAAAAGCCACACTGATAAAATTATCAATGTGGCTTTATTATATGTCATCCTCCTGTAAAGAATTATAAGTAGAGTAAAATAAACAAACCGTCAGGTATTCCGTCAGGTCTAAAAAACAAAACGCTTAACTTTCAGAAAGTTAAGCGTTTTTATAGAGGTCTCTGGCGGATTCGAACCGCCGTGGATGGTTTTGCAGACCACTGCCTAGCCACTCGGCCAAGAGACCTTATTTCCTGTTAAGGCGTTGCAAAGATATAAATTTCTGTTTTACTCACGCAAACTTTTTTCAGCTTTTGTAACAAAAATATCATAGTATTTTTGCAAAACCGACCTAATCAAAGATTTAACGCGATAAAGTTAAGCTCACTTTTTCTATTTGACCTCCCATTGGAGGGTTCATTTTAGATACTTTTACTGTTGCATGCTCTAATTCGGGGAAATTTTTATACAAAACATCTAAAATTCTCTCGGCCACATGTTCCAGCAAATGTGATTTAATTTGCAATTGCCCCTTAATCATTTCGTAAGCACGTTGATAATTCAACGCATCGGCAATATGATCTGATTTCACCGCTTTTTCGGCATTGTACTCCATACGTACGTATACAGTAAACCTATTACCGACAATTTGCTCTTCCTTAAAACAACCGTGATAGGCATAAAATTCCATGCCTTCTAATTCAATAATTCCCATCTTTTTTTGTTCTGATAATCTTTGGCGAAAATAAGAGATAAATTTAGAAATTACGAATTCCAAATGATGAATTACGATTTATGAACCAAGAATAACCAATTAGTAATTCGTAATTCCAAATTCGTAATTGATTTTAGTGGAATTTCTATACTTTTGTCTTTCGTTTCATCCATTTATAATTTTTTTAGTTGTCAGATGGAACTTAGCATGAATTAAATAATCATGCTCGTATGTGAGTTAACAATTATTTAATCATGAACGTTTCATAATGTAATTGATAATACAAATTATTGTAAATTTATTGAACTGTATTTCGATTCGAAAAGCAAGGCAGGATTCTATTCCGAATCCCAGGCAAACACATGTATCATTTAAAATTGAGTAGTATGGATAACAAAAATGTAAAAGAAGAGAATGTTAACGAAAGTAAATCTCTTAATTTTATCCAGCAGATTATTGAAGAAGATCTGAAAAACAATGTGAATGATGGTAGAGTACACACCCGATTCCCACCGGAACCAAACGGGTACTTACACATCGGACACGCTAAGTCGATATGCCTAAACTTTAGCCTTGCCCAACAATATCAAGGAAAATGTAATTTACGTTTCGATGATACCAATCCTGTAAAAGAAGATACCGAGTATGTAGATTCCATTATGGAAGACATCAAGTGGTTAGGATTTGAGTGGGATGATGAGCCTTTGTACACTTCTGATTATTTCCAGCAATTATATGATTGGGCTGTGAAGTTGATTACTGATGGAAAAGCCTATGTTGATGATCAGACTGCTGCACAAATTGCAGAGCAGAAAAAATCACCAACCGAAGCTGGTATCGAAAGTCCGTATCGCAGCCGAAGCGTTGAAGAGAATCTTGATTTATTCGAAAAAATGAAGAATGGTGAATTCAAGGATGGAGAAAAAGTTCTTCGTGCTAAAATTGACATGACTTCACCAAATATGCACCTGCGCGATCCATTGATGTATCGTATCATGCATGCACATCATCACCGTACCGGCGACAAATGGTGTATTTACCCAATGTACGACTATGCTCACGGCGAGTCTGATTACATTGAAGGAATCACACACTCTATCTGTACTTTGGAATTCGAGGTTCACCGCCCGTTATACGAATGGTTTGTAGATAATTTAACTGAAACCGAGTACAGACCAAAACAGCGTGAATTTGCTCGTTTGAACTTAAGCTACACAGTAATGAGTAAGCGTAAGTTATTGGAATTGGTAAAGGACAATCACGTTAAAGGATGGGATGATCCGCGTATGCCAACCGTTTCAGGATTACGAAGAAGAGGATATACTCCTGCTTCAATTCGTAATTTTGCGGATACCATTGGTGTTGCCAAACGTAATAACGTTATCGATGTATCTCTTTTAGAACATTGTGTTCGAGAAGATTTAAACAAGACTGCAACTCGTGTAATGGGTGTTTTAAACCCTGTAAAACTTATTATAGACAACTATACTGAAGGAAAAGAAGAATGGTTACCAATCGGTAATAATCCGGAAGATGAGAACGCTGGAACCCGTGAAATTCCATTCTCTCGAGAGTTGTACATCGAGCGTGATGATTTCATGGAAGATGCTCCAAAAAAATTCTTTAGAATGACTCCTGGTCGCGAAGTTCGTTTAAAAGCCGGTTACATTATAATGTGCGGGAATGCTGTTAAAGATGCTGATGGAAATATCACTGAAATTCACTGTACATATGATCCAAAATCGAAAAGTGGAAGCGGATCCGAAGAAAGCAAACGTAAAGTAAAAGGGACACTTCACTGGGTTTCTGCCAAGCATGCGGCTAAAGCCGAAGTTCGCATTTACGATCGTTTGTTCAATCACGAAGCTCCGGATGCTCAAAAAGATGTAGACTTCAAAGAATTTATTAATTCTGACTCTTTACAGGTTTTGAGCGAGTGTTACATTGAACCTTATTTAAAAGATGCCAAGGCTGAAGATCATTTTCAGTTTACACGATTGGGCTATTTCTCGGTTGATAAAGATTCGACAGCAGAAAAAATAGTTTTCAACCGTACCGTATCTCTAAAAGACTCTTGGTCTAAAACACAAAAGAAGTAATTCAATCTATTGGATAATAGATGAACCTGTCAGGATTTCGAATTCTGACAGGTTTTTTTGTTTGATCTGTTACAAAAGATTGTTCCGAAAAACCAAACACCCCTCTCAATCTCCCCTGAAAGGGAGACTTTAAAAAACAAAAACCACTCCCCGAAGGAAGTGGTTGAAATATGAAAGTGTGTCCCGCTTATTTTTTGATGTTCTCCATTGCGTAATCCAAACGGGCAATGGTTTCCTGTTTTCCAAGTATTTCGATAATATCGAACATGTGAGGACCTTTGCCGGCACCAACCATTGCCAAACGAAAAGGATTCATCACTTTTCCAAAACCAATTTCTTTAGCTGTGATCCATTCCTTCACAATCTCTTCCGAATTTGCCGATGAGAAATCTTCGATTCCTTCCAAAATTCCTTTTAATTCCGCAACCAAAGCAGGAGTGTCCTCTTTCCATCCTTTTTTTACTGTCTTGGCATCAAATTCGGCAGGTGCTTCAAAAAAGAAATTCACCTGATCCCAAAGTTCCGAAACAAAGTCTACACGATCTTTAACCATTCCGCAAACGCGGTTTACAGTTTCCTGATCAGCCTCAATTCCTTTTGCCTTTAAAACTTGCTCTGCAAATAATCCACCAATCTCCTCGTCCGATTTGTTTACTAAATACTGACGATTAAACCATTTGGTTTTCTCAGGATCGAACTTAGAACCTGATTTCCCTACACGCTCTAAAGAGAATGCCTGAGACAGTTCTTCCATCGAGAAGATTTCTTGCTCCGTTCCCGGATTCCAACCTAAAAAAGCCAACATATTTACAAAAGCTTCAGGAAAATATCCACCTTCACGGTATCCCGATGAAATATCATTTGTTTTTGGATCTGTCCATTCCAATGGAAATACAGGAAATCCTAGTTTATCACCATCACGCTTGCTTAATTTTCCTTTTCCAACCGGCTTTAAAATTAATGGAAGGTGAGCAAATTTTGGCATATCAACTGTCCAGCCAAAAGATCTGTACAACAATACATGCAAAGGCATAGATGGCAACCATTCTTCTCCACGAATTACATGAGATATCTTCATCAGGTAATCATCTACTACATTTGCCAAATGATAGGTCGGCATTCCGTCTGATTTGAATAAAACTTTATCATCCAAAGCTGAGGTATTAAATACCACATGTCCACGAATTTCATCATCTAAATGTAATTCTTCGCCCACAGGCATTTTATATCGTACGACATAAGCTTCGCCGGCCTCAATTTTATTTAAAACCTCATCGGCTGATAAAGCCAAAGAATTATTCAGGCTACCACGAGTTTCATTATTGTATGTAAAAGTTTTCTTTTCCTCTTCATATTGATTACGAATAGCATCCAATTCTTCGGGTGTATCGAAAGCATAATATGCATTACCCGAAGCAATCAATCGATCAGCATATTTTCGATACATTGGCTTTCGCTCCGACTGACGGTATGGTCCAAATTCACCACCTACAGTTGCTCCTTCATCAATCTGAATTCCACACCACTTTAATGATTCTGCAATATAATCTTCCGCACCGGGAACATATCTTGTTTGATCTGTATCCTCGATACGCAATAGAAAATCACCATTGTGTTTTCTCGCAAATAAATAGTTGAATAGGGCTGTTCTAACGCCACCCATATGAAGAGGCCCGGTAGGACTTGGGGCAAATCGAACTCTTACTTTCTTATCGTTCATCGTAATATCCATTAATTTGGCAACAAAGATAAGAAATAAGAGGAAAAAAAAAGGAGAGAAAAAATTAGAAAATGATCTTAAAATAAGAATCGTTGAATCATATCCTTTAAACCACCTATGTCAATTGGTTTGGATACAAAATCATCGCAGCCGGCAGCCATTATTTCCTCATAGGCTTCACCGTAATGATATGCGGTTTGAGCAATTATAGGCATCTCATTATTAAGCTTTTTAATATTTCTAGTTGCATCATATCCATTCATTATGGGCATTTGCATGTCCATCAGCACCAAATCTATTTCCGGAAGAGATTTAAAAAGGTCTAAGGCTTCCTGCCCATCTCGGGCACGAATAATCCTGGCTTTGGTATCCATGAGTATTTCTTCCAAAAATATGAAATTAAAATCCTCATCTTCCGCAACCAACAAAACTTTACCTTCCCAGTTATAGTTTGTTGAAAAATTCATATATGACTAAATGTATGATTTTACTGTGATTTAAACTCTAAGGTAATTTAATTATCAGTAACATAAAAAGGAATTTCGAAAGATCTGATATTTTTGTTAAAAATATAAGTAATACCGATTGTTGTTTCGTTTAAATTATAAATTCGCAAGCTCATCTACGCCCCAACTCAACATACATCGGTATTATACCATTTAGCTTTATAACCAAGACTAAAGTCCATTTGGTATAATAATGCAGCTTTCAGACAAAAAAAGTAATATGAAATTAATCACAGTAAAAAAAACGGGAAACCTCAATAGAAGTTTCCCGAAATTTAAGTAGTTGTTATAATAGATAGGTTATCCACATTTTGATGTACCACAGGATTGACAAATCAGACATCCTTCCTGATAGATGATGTGTTCTGACCCACAACTGGTACATATTGCTCCTTTAGCTTTGGTTCCGTTTGGAATGTATTTTTTAAGAGCACGCTCAACACCATTTTTCCAGGTATTGATGTTCTCACTATCCAACTGCAAACCTGCTACCAAGTTCACTACACCTTCAATTGGCATTCCGTGGCGAAGTACACCAGATATTAACTTGGCATAATTCCAAAACTCCTTATCGAATTTATATGATAATCCTTCGAAAGTTGTTTTAAAACCACGTTTATTGCAAAATTGAAAGTCATAACGGGAACTTCCGTCCTCTTCTCTTCTTTTTATAATTACTCCCTTGTTTACCGATTTAGGCAATAAAATACCTTCTTCATCGTCAACAATACCAGTAAATACTTCATATGGTTGTCCGTTATACAATCCAATAAAAGCAATCCATTTTTCCTTGTTATTTTGGAATCGAACAACTTCAGCTTCCAATTCTTCAGGACGTTTTTCCGGCATGTCTAAACTTTCCTCTTTGGTGTCGTTGGCAAGCAAAACACCTGAACGAGAACCATCGCGGTAAACAGTACAACCTTTACATCCACTCTTCCAAGCTTCAATGTACAATTCGCCTACAAGAGATTCAGGTACATCATTTGGAAGATTAACGGTTACACTAATTGAGTGATCAACCCATTTTTGTACTTTCCCTTGCATACGAACTTTCTGCAACCAATCCACATCGTTAGAAGTAGCTTTGTAGTAAGGCGATTTTTTCACCAATTCTTCAATCTCTTCATTCGTAAAATTCTGTGCTGCATTAATTCCGTTAGCCTCCATCCAGGTTACAAACTTGTGATGAAAAACTACAAACTCTTCCCAGCTATCGCCAATCTCATCAACGAAATCGATACGAACATTTTTATCATTAGGATTTACCTTTCGTCTTCTTTTGTAAACCGGCATAAACACAGGCTCGATACCAGAAGTCGTTTGAGTCATTAAACTAGTGGTTCCTGTAGGTGCAATCGTTAAACAAGCAATGTTACGCCGACCGTATTTCACCATGTCTTTATAAAGACTTTCATCCGCTTCTTTTAAGCGTAAAATAAATGGATTTTTACTTTCACGCTCTTTGTCGTAGATCTTGAATGCACCTCTGTCTTTTGCCATATATACAGAAGAACGATAAGCCTCAATAGCAATTGTCTTATGAACCTCTACCGAAAAATCAATTGCCTCATCAGTTCCATAACGTAAATTTAAGCCTGCAAGCATATCTCCTTCAGCAGTGATCCCAACCCCGGTTCTTCTTCCTTCTTCTGCTTTTTCACGTATATTTTTCCAAAGATTACGCTCTACTCTCTTAATCTCCGCATCTTCCGGGTCGTCAACGATCTTTTCAATAATTGCATCAATTTTCTCTAATTCCAAATCAATGATGTCATCCATCATTCTTTGTGCCATTGCTACATGTTTTCTAAAAAGTTCGAAGTTGAACTCTGCCTTTTCAGAAAATGGATTTTCCACATAACTGTACAAGTTGATCGCCAATAAACGACAACTATCGTAGGGACACAATGGAATTTCACCACACGGATTGGTTGAAACTGTTTTATATCCTAAATCGGCATAACAATCAGGAACCGACTCTCTTTCGATAGTATCCCAGAATAGAATTCCCGGTTCAGCCGATTTCCATGCATTGTGAATAATTTTAGTCCAAAGCTTACCTGCATCAATACTTTTGCTATAGGTAGGATTCTTTGAATCGATTGGATATTGTTGAGTAAATTCTGTTCCGTCAATAACGGCCTGCATAAACTCATCGTGCATTTTTACAGAAACATTGGCTCCGGTAACTTTGCCTTGCTCCATTTTCGCATCAATGAATTCCTCAGAATCCGGATGGCGAACAGAAACACTCAACATTAGAGCACCACGACGACCGTCTTGTGCAACCTCACGAGTTGAATTCGAGTAACGTTCCATAAAAGGAACAATTCCTGTTGAAGTCAACGCGGAATTCTTTACAGGAGAACCTTTAGGACGAATATGAGAAAGATCATGCCCAACACCACCTCTACGCTTCATTAATTGCACCTGCTCCTGATCTATCTTCATAATTCCTCCATAGGAATCTGAATTTCCATCATTTCCAATTACAAAACAATTGGATAAAGATGCAACTTGAAATTGGTTACCAATTCCAGACATAGGACTTCCTTGCGGTACGATGTATTTAAAATCTTTAAGAACCGCGAAAATCTCATCTTCGCTTAATGGGTTTGGGTAGTTCTTCTCAACTCTTGCAATTTCACTTGCAATTCGTCGATGCATATCATCCGGTGTCTTTTCATAAATATTTCCATAAGAATCCTTCAACGCATATTTGTTTAACCAAACACGTGCTGCAAGTTCATCTCCATTGAAATATTGAAAGGATGCCTGAAATGCTTCTTCTTGGTTAAAAGTCTCGTTCATTTCCTCAGTCTGTTGCTTCTTCTCCTGTACTTCCATTAAAATCGTAAAAAGGGGGTTATTTATATAAATTTCTTTGCTTCATTATCAATAATTTGAGCCCTTTAGCCTGTTCAAATTTTGTAATATGCAAGTTACACAAACCCACCATACCGAGCAATAATAATTTACTATTTCAAATAAAAGTTATCCACAACTATGTGTTAATATACTTAATTACAGATATTTAACTTTCGCAAAAAAGTGAAAAGTTTTCCAAAAAGAAAATATAGACCATCATCTGTATAGAAAATCAATCGGTATTTACAAACACTTTAGTCACAAAAAAAACGTTGTTAATAAAAAATAGTGACAAAACACGACACCCTCAATAAATATTAAGTTTTTAGAAAAAAACAACCAGCTATTTAAATTATGATTAAATCAGGGAAAGAATTTGAGCACTTGCTCCTCTTTTTGAATCGACATAATTTTTCGATTTTTCACCAGAAAATTGTCGCTCCTTTTCATTTTCAAAGTATTTATCCAGAAGTAATTGCAAAGTCTCATAGTTTTCATAAGAATACGAGGCTCCTAATTCTATTAGATCTATTGCCTCTTGAAATTTGTGGTAATTAGTACCGAAAATAATAGGCAAACCAAAGGTAGCAGCCTCTAAAGTATTGTGAATTCCACGACCAAAACCACCCCCAATATATGATACATCACCATATCTGTATAAAGAAGAAAGAACACCAATACAATCAATAACCAAAACCTCTGCAAGTTCAATTTCTGCTTTTGAGGCATTAGTATAGCGAACCCAAGGCTTCTGAATCTGATCGACAATATTCTTTATGTGATTTTCATCTACCTCGTGAGCGGCGATAATGTATTTGTAGTTATTTTTAGAGGTATTGATATAATTAATCAGGAACTCCTCATCTTTTGGCCAAGTACTGCCAGCAATTAAAACCAATCTTCCTTGACTAAATCCTTCCACTTCAGGCAATATTTTCGATCCTGCAGCAATTGAATATACTCTGTCGAAACGAGTATCACCAGCTATTGACACATTCTTGAAGCCAATGCTATTCAATAAATCTTCCGACTCCTGATTCTGCACAAAAAAGTGGGTGAAAGCTGAGAGCATTCCTCTATAGAATCCGCCCCAAGGCTTAAAAAACAGTTGGTTGGGTCTGAAAATAGCAGAAAATATATAGGTTGGGATATTTCTTTTTTTCAGTTCCATTAAGTAATGATTCCAAAACTCATACTTAATAAAAAATGCCATTTTTGGATTTACTAATTCAACAAATTTTCGTGCATAAGAAGGGAAATCTGCTGGCAAATAAAAAATAAAATCCGCGCCAGCGTAATTCTTACGAACCTCATAACCCGATGGAGAAAAGAATGTGAGTACAATTTTATATTCAGGATGCTCCTCTTTGAACTTTTCGATTACCGGACGACCTTGCTCAAACTCTCCCAAAGATGCAGAATGAAACCAAACCAAATTCTCTTCACCTTTAACTGCCTCTGCAATTTTTGGCAATAAGTTTTTTCTGCCATCAACCCATTGCCTCGCCTTTGGATTAAAAAAAGCAGCAATTCTCACCACTAAAACATAGAATCGTATCGAAAGGTTGTAAAAAAGAACCATAATTGAAATTTGTTACTGTTAACCGGAATAGCTTCCTTATATTTATTCTCTGCAAAACTAATAATTTTAGGTGTAGGATTTCGTTTTATTACCAAGCGATTTCATTTTACAGATCGGAACCAATTACTAAAATAAATATACTCATTTGAGATTCCAAGTCCTTTTCATATTGTTGATTTTCTCTGGTTTTAAAATGCTTGGACAATCTCAAAGCAATTTAAGAAGCAAGATAGTGCACCTGAATCGTGATACGATTCAATTGGATTCGATGTTAATATTACCCGGAACCGTTAAGGTTTATCAGCAAAATGAACTGATAAACAAAGATTGGTATCAAATAATTGCAGGCAAAGGAACTTTTATTCCTTCGCAAGAACTGAAACAAAAAAGCGAAACGGTAAAAATTAAATACCGTGTATTCGATTACAATATTACACAGACCAAATACAATCGGGATTTATCGCAATTAAATCTCTCTGGAAATAACCGACCCAATACCTTTGCAATTAATTCGTTGTATAAAAGGAGAGAATCATTCTCGGGTGGTCAACTGGAAAAACAAGGTAATTATACTCGTGGCATCTCATACGGCAATAATCAGGATGTGGTGGTCAACTCGAACCTGAACTTACAACTATCGGGCAAACTAACCAACGAAATAAGCATTTTAGCCGCAATCTCCGACAATAACATCCCAATACAACCCGATGGTAACACTCAAACTATTAATGATTTTGACCGAATATACATTCAACTGTACGACGACACGAAGGAACTCACTTTGGGTGATTATGAAGTGCAATCTCCCACAGGAAAATTCATGCGCTTTTACAAAAAAGTGCAGGGAGGAAAATTCTCCGGCCTGTTGGCAAAAGGAAAAAAGAGCAAAACTGAATTAAGATCAACGATTAGCGCCTCCATTGCCAAAGGAAAATTCAACAGGATGGAACTGCAAGGTTCGGAAGGAATTCAAGGGCCTTACCGATTGATTGGCACCAACAACGAAAGCTATATTATTRTTTTRGCTGGTACCGAAAAAGTTTTTGTGGATGGWAGACTAGTAAGCAGRGGAGAACAAAACGATTACGTAATTAATTACAATACTGCGGAACTTAGCTTTACCACAAAACAGCCAATTACCCGAAACTCAAGAATCATTATTGAATTTGAATACTCGGAAGAAAACTATTCGAGGTATTTGCTTTTTAATGGCAATGAGCTAAAAACCAGAACGGGAAAGTTTTGGTTCAATCTCTACCACGAACAGGATAGCAAAAATCAATCGATCGATCAATCGTTAAGTGATGAAAACAAACTATTGCTCAGTAATATTGGAGACAATTTAGATTTAGCCAAAGTTCCCAATATTGAAGAAGTCGAATACTCGAACGATTTTGTTCTGTACAAAAAAATTACGCGAAGCATCGATAACATTGAATACGACGTTTACCAATACTCTACCAATGCCGACAGTGCCATTTACCGGGCCAACTTTTCTTTTACCGGAGCAAACCAAGGAAATTACCAGCAAGTAAATGGTGCTGCAAACGGACGGGTTTACCAATGGATTGATCCGGTAAACGGAGTTCCGCAAGGAGAATTTGAACCTGTTATACAATTGATCGCTCCACAAAAACAACAATTATTTTCTTTTGGCGGAGATGTGAACCTGACTGAAAACCTGAATTCTAAATTTGAATTGGCTCTTAGCAATCGTGACCTAAACACCTTTTCGTCGCTTGACGATGGTGATAATAAAGGCATTGCTATGGATTTTTCGATGCAAAAAAATTCCAACTTTACGGATACACTCAAACTTCTGAAAACAAAACTGAGTTTTCATTATATCAACCAAAACTTTACGGAGATAGAGCCATTTCGATCGGCAGAATTTAAACGTGATTGGAATTTACAGAATGACTTTACGGATTCGAATGAGAATTTTTACTCGCTAAGCAACATTTTCTCGAACCAAAATTGGGGACAGGCCGAATACGAATTCTCTGTTTTGAAAAAGGACAGCGATTATCAGGGAAACAAACATTCTTTGGGTTTACAGTTCTCAAAAAAGAATTTAGAAATTGATTTTACAGGAAATGCTTTAGCCACCGATCAGGAAAGTGTTGAAACAAAATTCTATCGGCACCAACTCAATACAACTTATTCTCTTGGCTTTGCAAAAATTGGTGTGCAAACCGAAAGCGAAAACAATCAATGGGAGAACAAGAATAGTCATGATCTGCTGGCAAACAGCTCTTCTTTTCATTCCTATAAAGTATATATTACAAACCGTGATTCATCTGAAAATCAATTTCAGACCTACTATCAGAAAAGAAAAGATTTTCTACCGAGGGAAAATGACCTGAAAGCACAAAGTGAATCGCAGGATTTTGGTGCACAAATCTGGCTGAAAAAGAATCGGAAAAATCAGCTGAAAATAGAAACGATTTACCGAAAACTATCCATATTGGACAACAGCTACACCAACGAGAAGCCCGAAAACACTTTTTTAGGAAAATTGGAACATCGGGCACGAATTAAAAAAGGATTGCTGCAAACTTCGACCTACTACGAACTTGGATCGGGTTTGGAGAGCGAAAAAGAATTCTCGTTTGTAGAGGTAAACGAAGGACAAGGAATTTATCGCTGGACGGATTACAACGAGAATGAAATTAAAGAGATTAATGAATTTGAAATTGCCAATTTTAAAGACGAGGCCAATTACATTCGTGTTGGCACAAATACCAACAATTATCAAAAGGTATTTACCAGCGAATTCCGACAAACATTCAATTTAAGATTGAGTCAAATTAAATCGAAACAGAAGTTCGTCTCTTTTCTTAAACGATTCAATAACCGCTTTGCTTACCGCATTTCAAAAAAGAGTTTAAAAAATGATTTTAGTCTGTATGCGAATCCTTTTCTGGCACATGCTTCCAACGAAAACCTCATTACCATCAATTCGAGTTTTCAGAATACTTTTTCGTACCGTAAACCCAAATCGAAAACCAATTGGGACATTATTCATTTAAGCAGTAATGGTAAACAATTGCTTACCCAAGGTTTTGAACGCCGAAAATTTATGCAGAACGGATTTCGTTTTCAATGGAAATTTGGAGACTCGAACCAGTTAAGCAACCGAACCGATTTTGGCGAGAAGAATTTAAACAATGAATCGTTCTCCGATAAAAATTACTCTTTGCAGGAAATTAAAAACGAATTAAAGCTTCAGTTTCAGCCAACATTGGCCTTTCAATTCGGACTGAACTACACCTACTACAGCAAAGAAAATGACTTAGCCACCGAAAAATCGAATACGCACAACATGGGTGCCGACTGCCAGTATGCTTTGCCCAAAACCGGCAAACTAATGGCAACGCTTAACTTTTTGATGGTTGATTTTAATGCCGAATCGAACAGCTCGATAGCCTACGAAATGCTTGAAGGATTTTTACCAGGCAACAACACAACCTGGAGCCTTGGCTACAACCAACAGCTAAGCAAACTATTTCAACTTAGCGTTTCGTACAATGGCCGCAACAGCGAAGGCGGCAAAACCATTCATGTGGGCAGCATGGAGGTGAGGGCTTATTTTTAAGCTAACATTACCAAATACCCCTGCGAACTTGTA
The DNA here is from genome assembly GCA_016760525.1 of Labilibaculum sp. Classification (GTDB taxonomy): domain Bacteria; phylum Bacteroidota; class Bacteroidia; order Bacteroidales; family Marinifilaceae; genus Labilibaculum. Next base: position 13,389 of record JAESUW010000054.1, on the reverse strand, counting down.
GCTCGTGCTCTGCGAATACAGTCGAAAAAAACTATAATATTTCAACCGAAATCGGCCTTGCTTCTCCTACATCATTTTTTGCAGTACTATATTTCCAGGGAATTACTTGTTCTACAAGACCTGCTTCTACAGGATTATTGTGAATGTAGTTTAATTTTTGAGATATAACTTTGTTACTCCACAATTCAACAGGCTTATTGTTTTGCTGCCAAAATTGCCGATATTTCATACACCTCCCAACTACCACAAGTCCAATGTTATTAAGCTCGAACTAGTGGGGGGAAACAAAACCTGTAAGCCTGCTTGTTGCTGACAGCGTTTATTAATTGGAAAGTTCAAACACCAACAGGTCAACGACGCTGTCGGGTTTTCGTCGTTTAATTTTTGAATATGAGCTACAAGCCTGCACTAATCTGCAATACACAAAAAAGCCGTTAAAAGGAAATTGAATCTCCTTTTAACAGCTTTTTTAAATTTTAAGACTTTATAAATGCCCTCTAATTTTACATCCTCTTTTTTTTGCAATTTATTTTTTTGCAATAAAACCTATACACAGATAGCGTAAAGGTATATTACCTTAGGGGGTTCATACGTAAAATCTCGTGTTTTTTACCGGTACTTTTAGTCGTACTTTGGCTTGATCCACTGGAAGCTGGAAAAATTATCATATAATCAACAACCATTGACTCATCATAATAAAAGACAATTCCACTGTTGTAATCGTAGCTTTCATTATCATGATAATCTGGAGTTCCGTACACTATTTCAACATCGGATAATGGACTCCCCATTTTGATGCCTTTTTGCGTATTACCATTAAAATTGGACAATAAGTGAATTTGAGTAACTACATCATTATCGTTTACAATCTCACTACCGGATTCGGACTGAAAATATATTACGACACTTTCGTTTATGAGGTAGATTTCAGTATAAATCGTACCGCTTGAGCTAGTAATAGCTCGTTGTTCATAATTAGAATATGGTAATGTTTTCTTAAATTCAGCCCAAGTTTCTGCTAGGGCAGCATAAGGAGTTCCAAAGCCGGGAAATATATTAGCATCATCGACTATAATTTCTACTGTTTTTGTAAGTGTATCTTCTCCTCCATCTCCAGTTGCTGTTAATGACACAGTAAATGTGCCGCCAATTGAGAATGAGTGTTTTGGATTTTCTTCTGTAGATGTTCTTCCATCTCCAAAATCCCATAGATAACTGGTTGTGTTTTCAGAGGTGTTTGTAAAAGTAATTACCTCTTCTAATAATGCAGAAGTGTTATCTATTGTAAAACTTGCCACAGGAGCCAGGTGTGTAATATCAATTGTTTTAGATACCGTCTGTTCTCCTCCATCTCCAGTAGCCACTAAAGAAACTGTAAAATTCCCTGCACTTAAATACGTATGCTTTGGGTTTTCTTCATTTGACGTATTTCCATCACCGAAATCCCAAGCATAACTTGATGCATTTACAGTAACGTTAGTGAAAGTAATTGTTTCATTTACTTTTGCTTCCGCTTTATCCATTGTAAAGCCTGCAACAGGAGATGGATGTGCAATATCGACTTTTATTGACTTAGAGTTCAATTTACCTGCAGATGTTACAGTTAAGGTTACTTTATATGTTCCTGAATTAGTATACCAATGCATTGGGCTTTTTTCCAATGAAACATTTCCATCACCAAAATCCCAAAGGTAATCCTTCGCATTTTCTGATAAATTATTAAATTGAATCTCTTCATCAACAAGGGCAGATGTTTTACTTACTGAAAAATCAGCAACCGGTGCAGGTACCTCATCCTCTTTACTACAACTTAATAAAATAAAAGAGAGAAGGGGAACAGAAAATAATAAAAAATTAAGTTTTTTCATTTTTTAAAAATTAGAAATAGAAGTTGAAAATTTTATAAATTAAAAGGCAAATAATGCTTAAAAATAGTATTATTATTCAATATAAAAATCATTAGTTATTCTGAAAATAACTTTTAACTTTTTAAAAATTGATCATTTCAGTTTAGGCAATATGTATCTGCCCTTTGTTATATCAGAAGAAAAAGTAATTAGCATAAATATTGTCTTTTGTCTACACCTCCTTTCTTTTTTCAAGATTTCCCTGAGTATTAAATAAGAAGGGGTTATCCAACGCTATTTTACCGTTAATAACGAATCTTTTTAATACTATTGAATATCTGGTCTTTAAGAGATTTCGTTATTTCTTCTTGGATGTGTGATCGATTAGGGTTGAATATGTCGTTTGATTTTCGCATGAGAAAGGCTGCTAATCTGGGATTGGTAACCTTTATTTTTTTCAGTTTGAATTAAGCTACGTTTTGTATCGCTTTCTAGGGGCTTTGTTAGTTATTTGTTTTTATATCGAAACCATAGCTCCTGCTGTAGCTCGTGCTATGCAAATGCAGTCAAAAAAACTAAAATTTCAATAAGGCCTAACCGAAACAATGGGAAATATAGAAAAAGAAACAAACCTAATGTAAGTAAGAATCATAAAGATGAATTCTGATAAATCCTTAACTTAATGACATTGACCTCGCGCTAGCGGGGAAACTCTCTCAGGCTGCTTTGGGAAAGATAATTGGTACTTCAGGCGATGTAATTGGAAGATATGAAAGAGGCGACATTAAACCCTCGATTGATGTGATTGCTAAAATTGCAGATGCATTAGAAGTTTCTGTAGACTACTTGATAGGTAAAACGAACTTAATCCTTGATAAAGAGACACTGCACCGAATCGAGGATATTTCAAAACTTAAGGACGAAAACAAAAATTTTATTTTTAACCTGATTGACATGGCTCTCGGGGATATTAAAGCTAAAAGAGCTTATTCGTAATGCAAATCTTATTCAGATAACTCTATGGAGAAGTTATCGTTTAAATAGGTGACGAATATTTTTAAGTTATTAAAATTCACTTCAGATACAATTTCCTTATATTTCTTGTAAACATTTTCTCCTTTAATCATTGCTAATTTAGGCAACATTATTTCAATGTTATATTTTGGAACCTTAAGCCATACTTGCATTCCTGTCTCATACGAAATATCAAGCACACATCTTTGGTTTTCAAGACTTATACCACTATCAGAGCAATATTTTATTTTATAACCATACAACTCTTGCAAGGGTTGAAAAATCACTTTTGCATCTTTATTAAAGCCTTCATACATTAAGAAGCGTTTATCCATAAGTTATTTTTTTAATACTCCAGCTGATACTCCACCACTAAAGTCATATCCATATTTTGACGCATTATCCTTTATAAATTCTAATTCTCTCCCAAAGAAAGATTTATCAAAAACATCATCTTTAGTAAATAATTTTTCAAGGTTTGATTCGGATAATGGGTCAGACCATATTACAATATCGTCGCCTCTTTTCATTGCATCTTCAAGCCATACTTTATTGTAATTCTCCCATATATAATCGTCAAAAGCTTTCATGCCATCAACAATATCATCATTCTTCAATTTTTTAACAATATTATCCCACTCATTCAATGAGAGCATATTAAAGCCTCCATTGTTTTCAACTTTTCCAGCCAAACTATAAATATTAAAATCAGCTTCTGTAAGTTCTTTAAAAAGCATTTCTAATTCTTTTTGCCATTTCCCTATTACAGTAGTTGTCTTATCTAAATTACTGCTTATTGTACGGCTTGATAAATAAGCAGGTCTTGTTCTAAGTTGGCGAACTGATGGTAAATTACCAATAATCTTACTGGTAGTAGTCGCAATATCAGAGTCTATTGCTTTTAAAGCATCCTCGTTCGTTTCCATAAACTTACCCATGCGGGTAAGCTCGCCATCGGCTACCTTAAAAAAGCCCTCTAAAGGTAATGTTCCAACATCAACCAAAGCAATTAATGCAGTAGCAATTCTGAAATCATGAATAAAATCTTTTCCCCCTGGCAGTCTTCTTATTTCTTCTTCAAATGAACTAATTACTATATTTGGTATCGATGCAGCAATATCAGCTACAGCAATAGCATACCTTATTCCTTTTACTCCTGCTTTTATCTCTCCTATGGCAATAGCCATAGAAGCTAAATCAATCACTAACGAAATTGATTGTCTATAACTTTCGTTTATCTCTTTCCTTATCAGATAATGATAGAAGTATGCAGGAACAGGTTTTATATCACCTTTCTTGTAACCTATTTCTGGCACATCTTTTTCAAAATAAACCAGTACCCATTCATCAAAAGCATGCTTATTATTATTCCCGATTTCTGTTGCTGTTAATCTTAAATCAAGTTCAATTTCTCCCTGTTCGTTCACTTCTGACCTGTCAGCTACAGGAAACTGTATCAATAGAGGGTCAACATAATGGTACACCCGACTATTATCATCTATATTAACTTTGGCTTGTGATGCTGACAACACATGATTAAACATGCTTTGGGCAAACTTAGATTGGTTGCCATCTGCTCCAAAATACTCTGTATCGTCAAAACCTTCATCAAGGGCTTTTAACAAACCCGATTTTCCTTTTAATTCCGTAACAAACGCACTAGATTCTGAAGTAGGACAAGTTTCTATAATTGATAATGCAAAGCCTTCCTCGCTGTAATCTTGATCTACTGGTGTAGATTCTTGATTAAATTGTCCGCTGTTCATTGTACCATCCGCTAACTTAGCTAGTAAACCAACACGATTTACAATTGTCAGGTTTTTGTAAATCCCTATAGAGAATTCGTTCAAATTATCTATAACATCGGAACGCTCAGCATTTATAAAATGGTCTGTAATTACTTTATTGAATTGCTGTTTATATAAGCTAGTATTGCTTTTGTCAGGGAAAATATAAGAAGCAAATTGAGTTGCATTATCTTCATGACAAGCCAACTGGAAGTTTCTATCCTGATAACCACCATACATATAGGAGACCACATCAACCATACCATCAGAAATTGATAGCGACCATGTGCTTTTTACATCCTTTTTTTCAGGAGTAAAATTCACCTTTCCTGGGAAATCATCCTGCCAGATCTTTAAAAACTTATAACTTTTTCCATCTCCAAGAATAATATCCCTTGCATAAAAATTATCTTCTAAAACTACATTTATGCTTACTTCTATTTCCTTACCAAACATATACCCATAGCGGAACTTCTCTAAATGGGTGAGGACTAACATTTCATCAGCAACAGTATATCCATAGGCCCCCTCTTCCTCATCCTGTGCCCAGGCAAAGAATATTTTTTCAGGGTTGTGGAGTAAGTCCCATTGGTATTTCCATAGTTCGGAGCCTCCGGCATAGTCTCCCGATTCTCGGGATTAGTTCAGCTAATAAAATCACACAGTGACTACGCCTTGTGAATTTTAAGCTTCACTGAACATAACGATTTTGGGTGCTGCGCTCGGGGAAATAGTGCTGGGCTTTTTCACTAAAGGTGTGGCGCAGGTTAAAATCCTTGCTATGTCCTAATTCATGAGCCAGCACATGAGTATCAGTTTTAAAATTAAAAATGAAACCATACTTCGAGGCCAAAGGCATAAAGCCTGTTTTGGTAGCCGTGTTCTCGTTAATAAAGAAGAGGTATAAAGTGTGTCGGTCGTGATCTCGTTCGCGCTTAAATTCGTTAATTACTTTGCCCCGCTACCGCACGATTGCATCGTGTGGTTACTACATCACTACAATTACTCCATTCAATACCCCTTTATCTCCTCTATAATCTCTTGCGCTACTATATACATAATCTTCAGGATAAGAGACCAAACCTTCCTCAACTGGATTATTATGAATATAATTTATTTTCTCATCAAACACTTTATTACTCCACAACTCAATTGGTTTGTTATCGTGTCTCCAAAACTGATACTTCTTTACGTTAGAAGATTTTGCTCCCGCTTTTAGGAATTGATCTAATACCGATTAGTATTTAAATTTACTCATTAATTTCTCCCGATAAATCCCTTAGGTTTGCATAGCCAAGGTTAATGTTACTGAGATTTAAATATATATCGGCATTATACCTGTGTGTAAATTTGTCTATAAAATGGTATAACAACCACTCTTTCCTACTTTCCCTATTGTTATTTTTTATTGATGCCACTATTGCCTTGCTGGTAAATCGCTTAAAATCACCTAAAAGCAATTCTGGCTTTTGACCATCTACACTTCTAAAAATTAAATGAACATGATTAGTCATGATACACCAAGCAAAAATATCCATCCCCTTATGCTTTTGACAATAATGCAAACTGTCAATTATTATGTCTTTGTATTCACTTCTGGTAAATACATCCAGCCATTATACTACTGCAAAGCTTATAAAATAAACTCCCTCTGGATTGTAAAACAACTAATTACAACTCATATTAAAATTTACAGTAAACAGTTAATCATTAATACCTAATTACATTACTTACCACATATCTTTCACAAACCACACGATGCAATCGTGCGGGGACGGGTAATTTTTACTGGCATAAGACTTACAAGATCGGACTAAAGTTAAGCTGGCTTATAAGTAAGAAACCAACCCGTTAGAATTGGTTCTTACTTATTTTAGCTCACATCATTCTCTGGTATATTCAAATGATAAAGATTGTATTTCTTAAATAAATCAAAAGTCGATTTATCGCCTTTTCGGGCATCTTCGTATATCTCTTTGCTGATTTCAAATTTTCTATGCCCACCTCCATGTTGAGAAAGTTCATATTCAATAAAATAATGTTCTCCCTCTTGAGTTACTAGAAAATCTCTCCCATAAAATTCAAATTCAGTATTTTCGTATTTCTTTGAAACAACAGGTTCTCTTTCCCATTGAAAAATAAGATTATGTAACTTAAATTTTCGGAAAAGCTCCTTAATTTCCCTTTCCCCATCTCTTATGTCATTAAAAACATCATCTGGAATATTAACAAATTGTTCTTTCCTAAATAAAGAACCTTCTATTGGTGTTACATGCAATACAGCTACACCATTTTCATTTTTCGTAACTGTCCATCCATTATCTAATCTAAATACTATTGAATTCATCTAAATTTCATTTAAAAAGGAAATAATTTTTTTGGTATATCTGGATTTGATAAATCTATAACACCTTCCGATACACCACCTGCTGTTTTCCCTCCAGGTATCCATTTTCCAGATATTGCACCTGCTTCATTTCCTGAAGGCATTTTGATTTCTCCAAAATCTTTCTTTTTAACCCATGCTATTACTATATTTTTTCCCGTCAGAGTTCCATCATTTAAAACCAATTTCTTTTCTATTAAAGCTAAATCACCCCCGGTTTCAATCATAAGGTTATCAAATTCACTTTTAGGAATTACAAACGCTTCTTTGTTTCCTAGTGTTGGATAAGCATCAGTGGTAAATCTAACCGCACCATCATCAAATTTACTTAAATGATTTTGGATATAATCAACATCTAAATAGGTATCTGGCTCAGGTACTTTTTCTCCACTTACTTTCTTTGCAAAAGCATCTATTGCATCAGGATTTCTCCTAACCACATCATCCGCTCCCAAATTATCCATTTTCTTCCAAGCATCAACAAGTTCAGGTTTATTCAGCAATTTACCTAAAACATCATCGGAAGCACCTGCAAAATCATTTAAAAACTTATTTCCTCCATCAGATAATTCATCAAATTTCGTTAATAATGTTTCAGCAAGATCGTCACTAATACTTCTGAATCTTAACCATAATTTAGCTTTTGGCATTTTCTTTGCTATCTTAACGGCCATATCCGGCAACTTAGCCAAAAACTTACCCGATGTAAATACGCTTACAGTTGTTCTTACACTTGTTTTTGTTATTAAATGCCCCTTACGTCCAGTATCGGTTGTGCCGTCAACCATTTCTTTGTATCCTTCAGCACCTGTTCCTGTTAATTCCTGCAATGCTACTTCTCCAAGTATTGGGAACAAAATAGTTGGTTGGTCAACTACCTGATCTTTTATTGCTTTTAAGCCTGCAACGGCATCGGCACGGGCTTGTTTGTCTGTTACAAGATCATGAATTGTTGTTACCAGACTAGTAATATCAGTAACAGCCATTGCCCCAGCTTCCAATGCACCTGTTCCTATCGGTGGAGCTTTTATCGTAGTATTATTTTCAGAAGTTAAATATACAGGCTGTTCAATTTCTGCTGTCTTCAAAAACGATAAACCAATTCCCCCAGCTTCGCACAAAACCTTTATAAAAGTTGCTTTCTTATCAATGGCAACTTTCTTTCCGTCTGGAAAAGCTTCACTATCCAGATTTGCACCTACACTATTTAGTGTGGCACTAATATCTTTAATCTGGTATTCTATCAATAGAGCATTATTTTTAGTCAGCATATTAGCCGATATTTCGGTCAATGATGCCGTTTTTCCTGATGCAATCGGTAGATCTTTTCTTATTCCTATAGCTGTAAACTGCAATATACCATTGCCATTAAAACCGACTCGCATTTTAAGATCAACACTACCATTCCAATTTCCAGAATTTAAATCTGCATCACTCAATGGTTCATCAATAATTTCAGCTTGATTCTGTCCATTTAATCTATAAACAAAACCATTCTGAGCAAATTCAAACTCTTGGTTACTTCGGGCTTCTGATCGTAAAATTCGTAATTTGTTTGTAATATTAGAAAGTATAAATCCTCCAGGCGTTATTTCTTTTGCTGAAATGCAACTTAAAATATCATTACTAATTTTAGCGTAGAAATCCGTAATATCTATTAAGTTCTTTTTTGTACAAGCTTCGGTATAGTCCTCATATAAATTATCACATAAAAATGACATGATAGAACCATTAACGTTTTGGCTTAGCACAATAAACTTGTCCAAACCAATTGGAATATCAACACCTTGTATATTAACGTTTGTAATATCTATTTCGTCTTCATTGATTTCCACGGGACTAACATTTAAATCATCACCGATGTACGAATACTGAAGAAATACAATTCTATAATCAACTCCTTTGATTTTGAAAACTAACCCGTCCATTTCTTTTGTGATAGCAGGACATTTGACTCCAAAGGCAAATGTATTTACCCCATAATAAATCAGAATCTTTTTTAGTCTCTCCAAATCATCTACTTCCATCGCCCCCTCACTCTCATCCTGCCCCCAGGCAAAGAGAATTTTTTCAGGGTTGTGCAGTAAATCCCACTGGTATTTCCAAAGTTCTGAGCCTCCGGCATAATCCATTAAATTTTGGGTGCTGCGCTCGGGGAAATAGTGCTGGGCTTTTTCACTAAAGGTGTGGCGCAGGTTAAAATCTTTGCTATGGCCTAATTCGTGAGCCAGCACATGTGTATCGGTTCTAAAATTAAAAATGAAACCATACTTCGAGGCCAAAGGCATAAAGCCTGTTTTGGTAGCGGTGTTCTCGTTAATAAAGAAGAGGTATAAAGTGTGTCGGTCATGATCTCGTTCACGCTTAAATTCGTTAATTACTTTGCGCATGTCGGAAGTATACTTACTTAAATTATCGGTTCCCGAATGTTCAAATACTTTTCCTTTAATACCAGCAACTTTAAGGCTGTCCACTACGCTTACATTCCAGCTAACAACAGCAGGCCCGTAGATTTCATTTAATTCTTTGCTCAGCAATCCAATATTATCAGGACACTGAGCCCCGTTTACCGGAACCAAAACAACATTTCGGGTAATTCGGTCATAGCTCGTGCTCTGCAAATGCAGTCAAAAAAACTATAATTTCAATAAGGCCTAATCGAAACAATGGGAAATATAGAAAAAGAAAAAACCTAATGTAAGTATGAAACATAGAGATGCATTCTGAGAAATCCTTAACTTAATGACATTGATCATGCGGGAGCGGGGGTAAAAAATTCATCATAAAAAGTAATGTGATTGAGAATGTTAAGACTCTATCTCTAGTGAAATCTTTATCATCCATTCGAAACTTGAATCTAAGCAATTAAAAAACTTTACTGATTAATAGCTTCAAATTCACCTTTACTATACAATTTCCCATTATAATAATATCCGTAATCAGTACATTTTTCAAACTCTGTTATTGTTGGTTTTGGTTTGTATACTTCCCTTAGAACATCACAGTCCTTAGCATACATTATTAAAAGACTATCTCCTTCCTGTAATTTATTGGCACTATATTTAATAAGTCTTAACTCCCATTGATAATTATAAGTTTCATCAGAAAATTTGACGGTCACACATTGACGATTTTTTCCTGAGAATGTTTTATAAATAATGGCTTTTCGAACAATACATGTTTGCGAGAAAGTTCGTTGCGTTTTTAATTTATCTTTAATTCCACTACATACCGCAAACACAACAATAGGAACTACTGCATAATAAATAAACCAATTACTTTTTTTTATTTTTACTAACCATGAAAATAATACTCCTAATACCGGAACAAAAATTAATAAAACAACCAATCTTACAAGAAAATATATTTTTTGTGTATAAAATTCACAAGTACTCATTAATATAATTTTACCACTGACAAGTAAAATGACTATTAATAACAATACCAGATACATTATCACTACAAAATATTTTTTATTTCTACTCATCCCGAACTACTTTTTCATTCTCTTTAATAAATTCATTATACCAATTTACACTTTTAGATTTCACATAACTACCAAAAGAACTAATTAATAAATTACCAGCATTATCTATAACAATCATTATTCCCTCACCATTCACAATTTTTGCAAAATAATGCTCGTTAGCATCAATCTTATGATGGTATTTATAAGCTTCATCTACCGAGCTAAAGAAATTAGAAATCAAGGTTGTTTTTCCATTAATCGTAACAGTTTTACTAAACATATCATTTGTTTCTATTTTAGAAATAAGCTTACTATATTCATCAACATTAGAAACCATATTATCCAAAAACACCAACATTTTATTAATATCTCTTGTTCCTCTCATTAACTTTGATAGAGCTTGACTTTGCGAATCCCCATACTTAACTAAAACATTTGATAACCTTTCAAAATTCCGACCTGAAATTGAAGAAACATCTATACCAGCTTCGATAAGTACATCCATCGCCATTGCTCCTTGTTCTTTGCTTAACACCTTTTTAAACAAACCCCTTGTTTTCACACTTTTAACAGGCAAAATATTATCTAAATCTAGAGATTTAAATAATAGTTCTCCCACTTGCAGTTCTCCAAAATTTACCTTTTTCCTAAAAAAGCTATATCCTTTTTTCACAAATGGCTTATTCTTAATCACTTTTGAAATAAACTTGTCTCCAACTAATCCAACCACAACAGGAATAACACACTGAAAAGCTCCTGTCATTAAGTATTTATCAAACTCACTTTGTGACTCACAATCAAGTAATCCTTCTATTGTCGCAATATCTATACCTATTACACAATCCATTACAGCTCCTTTCAACTTATCATCTGAGAAGAACACTTCTTTTAAACCAGATAATAAGGCATCCACCGATATTTCTTTCCAATCGTTATTTTCACCCGCTAGCGCGAGCTTGTAGCTCGTGTTCTACGAAGTAGTTAAAATGCTACAATATTTCAACCGAAACCTGTCCTGCTTCTCCTGCATAATTTTTTGCACTACTATATTTCCAGTGATGTGCCTCTTCTACAAAACCAACTTCTACAGGATTATTATGAATGTAATCTAATTTTTGAGAGATTACTTTATTGCTCCACAATTCGATTGGCTTGTTGTGTTGTTGCCAAAATTGTCGATTTTTCACATTACTATTCATTTTTCCTGCACGTTCCATCATCCAAAGCATCCATTCTTTTCGGCTTTCTTGTGGATTTTCTTCAATCAAGCTTTGAAGTAGTTTTGATGAATAGGTTTTAAACTCTTTTAGAATTTTACCCGGATTAGAATTTTGATCATTAAATATCAAATGTATATGACTAGGCATAATACAGTAAGCATATATAACCATTCCTTTGTTCGTGCAACAATACTCTAAACTCTTGGCTACAGCCGCAAAATATTGCTCACGAACAAAAACATCAATCCAATAGACCGTGGCAAAACTAACGAAGTACAAACCTTCTTTATTGTGAAACTTATATTTTCGACTCAAAACCTTTTGCTTTTTATTCTCTCTAAAATAAACAATATATTGAAATTATGAAGAATAAAATCATAGGTTGACTATTACAATCAACCTACACTAAACGAAAATGGCTTGTTTCTTCTCCTGCTACGCAGAATACGAGCTACAAGCTCTCTCTAGCAGGGTACTGTTATTATTTCTGCTTCGCAGAGCACGAGTTACAAACTCGCGCTAGCAGGGGGGATTTTCCAGATACTTTCTATAATTAAAATCCAACGAGATGGTTGTTTCTCGCCATATGTATAAATGAAAATCAAATCATCTTTTTGCAGATATTTTATAGGCAAATGATAATCTCTTTTGTAATAATCAAATTTCATTGTATTAAAATCTGATTCTGACATCCTGCTTTTCCAACAAGAAGGTGGTGTATTCTTCAATTTTTCTTCATTAAAAAACCACTCCTTATCCTTTTCACTTAAACTCTCTAATAAAACATCTATATCATATGTGGTTGCATCATTCAAACAAAAAGCAGTTTTAAGCAAATCTGTTATTTGAATATTGTATTCTTTAAAAATTTGCTCACTATCATAGATACCATCATAAATTGTTTGGGATGGAAAATTATATTTTTCTAGTAATTTCATTTTATTCAATTTTTATCCATTTACCTCCAATATACTTTAATGTTTCAACAATTTCCACATTATTAGAAAGCTTATCAAAACTGATATTCGATTTAATTTGATCTGCATTACCAGGTAAATCAAACCAAGGGATTGCTTCACTATATTCAAAAGTTAGATTGTTAGGCAAATCTCCTTTTAGTTTAAATTTATAATAATAGGCACCCTCTTTAATATTGTTAGCTAATGCTCTAGAATCATAAGTAAAAACTAAATCAAATACTCCTTCAGAGCTATTTACAGGACTAGCAAAACTTCCTCCCAAGTACTAAAAGACCCTGCCATGATGCAGCGCCTAAACGATATTTCACAATTTAAAGAGAACGACCGTGAACATATTCTATATACCCTCGATGCGATGATTAGGGATATTAAAACAAGACAGGCTTATAGCGAGTAATTTACACCTAGAAATATAAACAAAGCCACCAACATTTTACTGTAACAGGCTTATATCTTTTAATTATAACCAAAAGCAACAAACTCCACCAACGACAAAATACTTTACATAACAAATATAAGCAGTATTACAATAAGTAAAATTCCAAGAATTATTACTGGTATCATTGAAGTATTAAATTGCCATTCAGTAAATCCTGGTATATTTCCTGTTTTTTGTATATTATCTATTTCTTTTTCATCTAAATAGTCAGTATTATTCTTATTAACATATATAAAAATCAAAATAA
>JAESUW010000053.1 GCA_016760525.1 Labilibaculum sp. | reverse complement strand
GATGTTCGCAATTAACCCTAACAGTAAAAAAAATAAAAATAGAATTAGGCAACTCACTAAATTAGGAGTTATTGCTGCATAAAACGTAACGAAGTATTGACATATGAAACCCATATTCCTCAGAATTATTGGCCGGTACAGTTGTTGGTCCCTAATGTATGAGAATGCTAAACCTGGCATCTTTGTACCACTGTGGTATTTCATAGGTTTTTAATGATTTCCAATCTGTTTTTATTTTGTCAATTGCATTTCCTGTACAAATAAGCAGGGCTAAAGCAATAATATAAAATTTTACGTTCATTTTCGGCTTGTAAAAAAACTAAAGGATAAATTTTTAAACAGCTTCTTAATAATATTTATTGCTGTTGAGTATTGACATATCAATAGAAATAAAGAGGTGTAAAAAAAGTGAAGTCTACCTCTCTTTTTTGTGGTAAACGAATATTCTGCATTTAACTGGTATAAGTATCGAAAGAATTTATTCTTGTTTGGAATCGTAAATGCCTTTCGAAAAGGAAAGAGTAGTAAGAGTTTATTACAAATAGGCAACCTCTTTTTTGTAATTCCATCTTAAAATTTTCTGTAAATCGTGACGGAAACAGGAGGACACAATAAGCACTTAGATAATTGGTTATTGGGCTATTAGTAGATGTTAATTTTGCTTGTTTAATTCCTTTTTAGGTGCTTAATAATTTGAAAACTAAAGTTGTAACGACTATTGTATTAGTTAATCCTAATTATTCGAGTACCTTTGTAGACGGATTTCATATCTTTTGATATCAATCATTCACTATCATTTTTGTTAATTAGCTTATAAAGCAATCTCTCACACCATTAACAAACTTCATACTTATAGTTGATTCGTCATACTATCCAAGCATCCAAGCATCAGAGTGCTAAAATATAGCACACCTAAGTGCTTTTAATCGAGCGCTTACGTTTTTTTTGGTGACACCAATTGAATAAAGCATGAATACTAATTCAGACAATCGTATTTCCACAGCACTGCTTCTTGCAGCCGGAACAGGTAGTCGTCTTTTCCCTTTAACAAAAAGCTCACCCAAATGCCTTACCCTTGTAAATGAAAAGTCAATTCTTGAACGACTTATTCGTAATTTGAAAAAACAAGGATTTAAAAGACTGGTAATTGTTACTGGTTATCAAAAAGAGTGCATAATGGATTTCCTGGGCAATCAATCAGGAGATTTACGCATAGAATACATTAATAGTCCAGATTTCCGAACCACGAATAATATTTACTCTCTTTGGATGGCTCGAAATATTATTAATGAGCCATTTGTACTATTCGAAAGTGATTTGGTATTGAATACCTCCTTACTCGATGAAATGGTTTATCCTGATAGAATGGCTGTGGCGAAAATGCAACCATGGCTGGATGGTACTACTGTTACACTTGATCAAGAAAATAAGGTAACTCATTTTCAGAAAGGAACCACAAAAAGCTATTCCGGTATTCGGTTTAAAACGGTCAATATTTATAGTTTTTCGCTTTCGTCGTGGCGTGCTATTGTTAAACGACTTACCCAGTATATCGACGCTGGCAATGTAAACTGTTATTACGAAACTGTTTTTTCTGAAATGGTTGAAGAACAGAGTTTGGCCTTAGAGTCGGTTTCTTTTGATCATAAACCATGGTACGAAATTGATACAATTCATGATTTAGCCGAGGCTGAAAAACTTTTCCCACTTGAATTAACCAAACGGGAAAGGCGAGAACAGGCATACGCCTAATTAATTTAGCATGAATGATCAATAAGCATACAATGAATAAGAAATACACAACTCAAGAAGAAAAATACACATACATATCGAAACAACATGGCGGCTATTACAGGCATGATTTTACCGATCATGCTTACTTATACAATTTGTATTTTCCGCCTAAAGAAGTTTTTACACATCTTAAAGACAACATTCATAATTTAGTATTGAATTACCCAATGGCACAAGATGCGCTTGCCGAACTTATTGGGGAAATTACAACACAACCAGCGGAAAGAATAATTGTTGGAAATGGGGCGGCTGAAATTATTAAAATATTATCTGGCCATTTAGCAAAAATAATAATTGTTCCTGTACCTTCATTTAATGAATATGCAAATGCTGCACCCGAAGGACAAGTGGTCGAATTCCCTTTAGAATTTCCATCCTTTCAACTCGATGTAGATAAATTTGCAACAGAAGCTATAAAAGTAGGAGCTGATATGGCAGTGGTGGTAACACCCAATAATCCGACTTCGATGGTAGTGCCAAAAGCCGACTTAATACGCTTGGCACAAAAGCTGGAGAAACACAATTGTATGCTTATTATTGATGAATCTTTTCTTGATTTTACTGATAATAAAGATCAAATAAGCCTGGAACAAGACATTGACAAGTATCCCAATATGGCTATTTTAAAAAGCATGAGTAAGGCTTATGGAATATGCGGACTAAGAATTGGATACATGCTAACGGCTAACTTAGAATTTGCTGCAAGGGTTCGAAACGGAATTCATATTTGGAATATTAATGGATTTGCCGAAGAGTTTCTGCGTATTTTACCCGGTTATAAACAGGAATTTGAAGACAGTTGCGAAAGGGTTAAAAAAGATAGAGATTTATTCTATAAACAACTATGTGCCATTAAAGGGATGTGCGTTTTTAAACCTGATGCGAACTATATTTTTTGTCGTTTGCCCGATGATGCCTTAAGCGGACCAGAAGTAACAAAGCTATTGTTTATAAAGCATAATATTTACATAAAAGATAGTGCTGGAAAAACTCAACCCGATGCAACCAGATATATTCGAATTGCCAGTCGCACCAAAGAGGAAAACACTAAGCTTATTGAAGGATTGATGGATGTAATGTATTTAAAGTAAGTAAGATGGATAATAAAAAACAACCGGGCATACTTACTTTTGCCAAAGATTTGCCGAATATTTGTTCTCTGTTGGGATTACTAAGTGCTGTACTTGGGATCTATTTCGCAATAATGGGGAATTTCTTTGCAGCAATTATAGGTGTATTGTGGGCTGTGTTATTCGATTGGTATGATGGAATAATAGCACGAAAATTAAAAGGAAGAACAAAAGAGCAAGGTATATTTGGAGGTCAGTTAGACTCAATGATTGATATTGTTAGTTTTGGTGTATTTCCTGCTATTTTGCTGTTAAGCTACGGAAATTACAATATATGGTTCATACCCGGGGCTTTTGTAGTTATTGCTACCAGTGCTCTTCGATTGAGCTATTTTAATATTTATGGTCTTATCGATAGCAAAACATATAAGGGACTCGCCCTCGATAATAACGTACTCATTCTGGCTTTCCTATTTTTATTTGAAAGTTTTTTTAAGCATTCTGATTTTTCAATACTAATATATGCAGTCTTGATGATTCTATCGGGATTAAATTTATCCTCAATTCCTACACCAAAATTTGCAGGAAAATGGATTTATGTGTTGGTAATATATGTTCTGGTCTTGACATCAATTTTTGGATGGTTTTTGTATAATATAGATTAGAATTTAAGAATAAAAGTTGCTGATGTATTGCTTTTAGCAGGAAGATTAACGGTAGTCTGTTTGGAAACTTATCTGCCTTTTCATATTTAAATACAGCCGTTTTAAGGAAGCTTAAAACGGCTGTATTTTTTTTCTAATAGCCTGTAGAAGTACAGTATTCGCCGATCTGTTCATTTTATAATTCTGTCGTAAACACCTTTAACTTTTGGGTCGCTTGTTTTTATCATTCTATCTGATTTTTGTGATGCACAGCTTTACTTCCATTACAGGTTGATTTTTAATCGTTCTCTCAATTCTGTTAATATCTCGATGTCTTTACTTCTTATTTTTCCTTCTCGATTTGGCGGGCAGTTAAGAATCAAAATATTATCCTGTGCCGTAGCAATTTTATATAATTCGAGAAGTTCATCGATTGGTTTAAAAATGGTATCCGTGGTATTATAAAACCATTTCTGGCTAATGCATACTGTAGATTCCCAAGGCATGTAATATTGTTTATTATCATGTGTAAATATTTTGGGGTCATTATCAGCAGGTAACATTGGATCTCCTAATCTAAAATCACTTGGAAAATATCGAATTGGATAACCTTCTTTTTGCTGTTTAGGGTAAACAGCATGGTAATCCGGATTGTCAGGAAGACCTATAGTCCAATTAATACCAATTTGACATTCAGGCTCTCTTGTCTTAATTGTTTGATATATCTTTTTTAAGGGCCATCTGTAATTTGCTTTAGTCCAGCCTCCATCCAACCATAATTCTACAATTGGAGTATGTTTTTGCACTATATCTATCAACTCACCCAATTGATTTATCAGGTAGGTATTATAAGTTTCATCAAGTAATGAATCCACTCTATACTGATGTGGATGACTATCATTCATGTAATCATTTCCATTAGCCTTTCTATCCCATAATGAATAATACAAGCCTAAACTAATATCATACTTCTTGCAAGCCTTAGCAACAGCTTCAACCACATCAGTGGTATTACCTGAATTGGCCACATCATATTCTGTATATTCACTATCCCAAAGACAAAAACCATCATGATGCTTTGTTATTAGAATAATATATTTCATTCCTGCATCTTTTGCTGTTTTAACCCACTGTTCTGCATGAACAGCTGTTGGGCTATATGATGATGGTAATTTTGAACCATCAGTCCATTCCATATCTTGAAAAGTATTAATCCCAAAATGAATAAACATACCGTATTTTCTTTCAATCTGTCTAATTTGTGCTTCATTCGGTTCTGTTGATGGAATAGGAACTATTTCTTTCTCCTTCGTTGAACACGCAAATACTACTTGTAGTACAAGAATTAGTAATAATAAATTCTTCATTTCTTTTTTTTATAATTAACCTATAACGGCAGTCTGTTTAAAAACTGATTAATCTATTTGTTTCGAATTTAAATATAGCTGTTTTAAGGATAGATAAAATTGATATTATTTTTATTTTCTAATAGAAAGTAAGTTTTTATTTGTATCGATTTTGAGCCTGACAGTACCAAAAAAACAATAAATAGAGAGTAATTGCAGTATTGCCCATTTCATGTGGGTTTTTAGGCCAATTATATTGATTAAACGGTGCAGGTTATAGGCTGTCATTAGTAAGCCCACATCGGCACTTGCTCTTTCAATGTCTTTTTTTGTGATAATGTGATCGAATCCACATTGCCGTTTTATGGTTCCGTAGGGATGTTCGACTATGGCTTGCTGTCGTTTGTAATAGCTTTGGTTTGGATTTACACGTTGTCTGTTTTGTCGATGAGATCCTGGTATTCACTGTATTGCCTTCCCACAGACAGTCTTACTGCATTGATCTTTTACACTGTAGTTTGCGCAGGCCTTGGTCGTATAACGTTTAAACTGATCGGTTCAGGCCTGGTGTAATCTCCCGTCACCTATTTACGATTATGGCCTTTGCTCTAATTAAACTTCTGACAATAAATTATATAAATCAATATTCAAATAAACAATCTCTTTTCCAATTTTGGTAGAACTCAATATACCTAATTCTTCCATTTGATTTAGATATTTTTTTGCTGTATTCAAACTTTTAATATTATTATCCATTAATTTTCTGGGGCTAATATATGGCTGTTCAAATAGCAATTCTACAGTTTCCTTCCTTATATGTGGTAGTTTATTTGAAATCAATTCTAGCGTATTGCTAAATAATTTATCAATTTCTTCAATTTTACTTATTGTATAAATCGATGTTTCTTCAATAGCTTTGAGTATATAGTTAATCCAGCCTTTCCAATTATTCTGAGTCGTTACAGCATTTAGTAAACTATAATAGTCGTCTTTTTCGTTAATTATAAATGCACTTAGATAAAGTATAGGAAATTCTAGTAATCCTTTCTGAATCATTAACAAAATACTTAGTATTCGCCCTGTTCTTCCATTTCCATCTCGAAATGGGTGTATAGCCTCAAATTGATAGTGTGATATAGCTAACTTTATCAGTGGGTCATAATCATAGGTATCGTCGTCATTTATATAGTCAAACAAATTCTTTAGCTTTTCGTTTATAATTTCTACCCCTCTTGGTGGTGTATAAACAACAGTTCCATCTAACAAACCACGTCCTCGTTTTTTAATTACCGTTTCTGTCTGAGAAGGTCTTATTCCATCATTAACTTGTTTGATTTCTCTGTAAATTTTAATGATTACTTCACTATCAATCAGTTTGTTCTTTTCAATACTTTTAATTCCTGTCCATAGTGCTTGACGATAAAATAAAACTTCTTTTGCATTCCCCTTTAATTCAGAACTACTTAACGTTAATGACTTATAAAGCTCATCATCTGTAGTAAAGATATTTTCAATTTCGGTACTAGCTTTAGCTTCTCTTAAAGCGATGGTATTTACCAACATTGCTTGATTGGGTAATTTTTTTGCCAATCCTTTTAACTCCGCAAGAGCTTTATTTGCTTTATTTAAGGCTTTAAGGATATCAATTGTAATAACACTATCGTCTGGTGGAGGCAACAATGGTAAATTATTGAATGGAATATTTCTATCGTATTTAACTTGATTTGACATTACATTTTCTTTTTGTCAAATATAGCAAAATATTGACACTTGAGAGAATGAAAACGCAGATGTGACATTAATTTACCCTTTTTGTCAATTCAATATGGATTTTGACAGTAGGCTCTTTTTCATGCATTGGTCATAACGTCAGTCTGTCTAAAAGCTTATAAAATTGCTCAATTAAGTTTTAAATATAGTTGTTTAAAGGATACATAAAAATTGAAAATGCTTTTATTTGGTAATAGAATTGAGGTTTTTATTTGGGACAATTTCAACTTTAAGAGCATCATTAATTCAAGAAAATAGGATAATTGCTGTATTGCACATTTCATGAGGGCTTTTAGGCCAATTATATTGATTAAGCGGCGCAGGTTGCAGGCTTTTATTAGTAAGCCAACATCTGCGCTTGCCCTTTCAATGCCTTTTTTTGTCATAAATTTTAAAAAAAATAGTTAAACATTTAATACAAAAAAGAACTATCATGTATTTATTCTATTTTTTAGATTTTTCCCTGTGAACCTCAATACTATTGAGGTGGTAATCCTTAATTGGTTCAAAGTATCGATTAATAAACTTTTTCGATAAATCTACATTCATTCTATTTTTCAATTACTCTCCTATCAGATCTCTGTAAACTTGCTGCAATTCATTCAGAGTTGTATGTTCACTGATTGTGATGTTCTAATTTTTAATCTCTTTTAGGTTAGCTCACCACTGCAAGCCGCAGAGTAATTCATTGATATTAATAAACACCCCCTCCAAGAGCTTTGTATAGATTGATTCTACCCTGCACTCCCTCAAACCAGTCTGATACCTGAACGAGTTTTGATTGAAGCAGTGAGTTCTGAGCAATCAGGACTTCCAAATAGGTTGTTGAACTGTGTTTCATGAGTTCCATACTGTTCTCCAATGCACGCTTATTAGCCAAGACCTGCATCTGGCGAAACATTCTCTTCTCATCGCTGCTTTGGCACTCTGTCAAGGCAGAATTAACCTCATTACCTGCTATCAGAATAGCCTTATGAAAGGATAGTAACGATTGTTCGTATTGAGCCTCCGCAATTTTAAAATTGGCTTTATTCACACCTCGATTGAAAATGGGCTGAGTCAGAGAACCTAGGGCAGAAGATAATAAGTTACCGGGGTTTACAATTGCACCTATATTATTTGTCCAGCCAGCACTTCCGCTCAACGATATTGAGGGATAAAAGGCAGCGCGGGCGACATTGATTCCATAAAAATTATTGCGTAGCGCATATTCAGCCTCCCTAACATCGGGACGGTTTGCCAAAGAGATAAGAGATATATTGTTGCTCAACTCTACATTCAATACATCGGTATTGGCAAACAAGCTGTGCTCAATAGTGTGTGGTGCTTCATTAATTAACAGGGCAATACTGTTTTCAACGATGTAAATCTGCTTCTCTAAATCTTTTGCTGAAGCCAAAACATTATAGTAATCAGCTGTTGCCTGATTTACGGCAGCCTCGGTCTGCATTCCTGCACTTTTTAGCTCAGTAATAACTTCTAAGCTCTCCTTCTGATTTATGATACTCTCTTTAGTTATCCTCAATTGTTCATCAAGCATAACCAGTGTATAGTAGCTGTTAGTGATTGATGCGATAAGTTGTGTCTGCACCATTTTAGTATATTCCTGACTTATCAATACTGATGAACGAGCCTGTTCTTTACTGTTTCTGAGTCTGCCAGATATATCTAACTCCCATTGAGTTGTTAAAGAAAGGTTATAGGTGTACGAAGCTTTTGAACCATTAAACTTTGATACACTACCTTCGGGCGAGAAGGCAAATGATGGTAAATAGGCAAGTTTCGATGACCGTAGCAGTGCCTCAGCTTGCTCAATATTCAAATGTGCAATTTGTAAATCTGTATTTGATTTGATTCCTTTTTCTATGAGTTGCTGCAGTTGTTGGTCTGTAAACATCTCTTTCCACGATGGAATATCTACCAATGTATCTTGTACCGTAATATTTTCACCGCAGATATTTTCGGAGGAAATATCAGGAGTTTTAAATGTTCTGTATGTTGAGCAACTGCTAAGTAACAGCAAGACAGTTGCGGTAAGTATTATTCTCATTTATCTTTATTTTTAAGTTCTGTATATTCCTTAATCAATTCCAATTCTTTTATGATGAGCGGGTCGGTAGGCTTGCTAAAAGTAATCGGCTTTACTTTTTCCTGTAACGTTTGGAAGATGATAAATAAAGCAGGCACAATGAATAAAAGCCCTAATGTCCCGACTAACATACCTCCAACAGTTCCTACCCCGATAGTTTGGCTTCCATTTGCCCCCACTCCTGATGCAAAAACCAAAGGTAGCATACCGAATATCATTGTAAATGAGGTCATAAGGATAGGACGAAGACGTATCTTCGCCGCAAAAAAAGCAGACTGCTTTAGCGACATACCGGCATGACGACATTGTGTAGCATACTCAGTTAGTAGGATAGCTGTTTTAGCTAATAAACCAATAAGCATAATTAAACCTACTTGCAAATAGATGTTATTCTCGATGCCAAACAATTTGGCGAATAGAAAACTGCCCATCAGTCCGAACGGAACGGATAAAATTACGGCAAAGGGAATAAAGAGGCTCTCATATAATGCTACCATTACCAGATAGACAAACAATAAACATATTACAAATACAAAAATGGTATTATTACCTCCTTTGCTCTCTTCACGAGTAATACCGCTAAAATCTACAGCATAACCTACCGGCAACTCTTTTTTTGCAACTTCCTGAATGGCTTTGATGGCATTGCCGGAGCTATATCCCGGTGCATAATTGCCGTTTACAGCAATATTGCCATACATATTAAAACGGGTCAGAACCATGGGACTGTACTCTTTGGTAATAGAGACAAATTGACTAACGGGAGCCATTTCGTTCCCAACACGGATAAAAACATTGTCCAACGACTGTTCACTATCCCTGTATTCTGGGGCTGCTTGTATCATTACACGATATACTTTCGAAAATTTGTTAAAGTTAGAGACATAAGCCCCACCGTAATAAGCCCCCAGTTCAGCCAACACATCCGATGGAGATACTCCTAATCGTTTGCATTTTGAAGCATCCACATCAAGAGCAAACTGCGGATAGTTAATGCGATAGGATGAAAATGCCTCTGCAATTTCGGGACACTCCATCAATTTAGAAAGATAGTTCTGCGTAATATTGTAGAATGTTTCCAGATCTCCATCGTTGCGATTCTGTACGCTAAACTCAAATCCCCCACCGCTACCATAGCCAGGTATCATACCGGGAGCCAAGGCATAGATTTGTGCAGATTTGATTTGTGCGGTACGTATATAGATTTCTGAGATAACTGAATTTACGCTATTTTCATCACTTTTTCGCTCATCCCAATTTTTTAGCTGAATGAATAGTGATCCCATATTCACGCCATTTCCCGAAATTATCCCAAAACCGGAAACCTTAGCAATCGTTTCTATGGCAGGTATATCTTCAATACATTTTAAAATCTCTGCCATTATTTCGTCTGTTTTTGCCATGGAATATCCGGGAGGGGCAGTTATGTCGACATATATACTTCCTGTATCCTCGTCGGGCACAAGACCTGTCTTGGTGGTACTCATAAAAAATACCAACATAATAATGGTAAGGGCAACGCTTGACCACACCAACCATTTTTTACGGATAAAAAGCATGGCTGCTCCCGTATATTGTTTCAGCATTGCATGAAAAGCAGTATTATATGCCATGCGCACACGCCCTGCAAGTTTACTCCCCTTCCCTTCCTCAGGGTTTGGGCGTAGCAGGGTAGCGCATAGGGCTGGGCTTAGAGTCAATGCACTAATAAAGGAGATACCAACAGCAGCAGCCATTGTAAGCCCGAATTGTTTATAGAATACACCGCTTGTACCTCCTAAAAACGACACAGGTATAAAAATTACCATGAAAACAATTGTAGTGGTAAATAATGCAGTGGTAAGCCCACTCATAGCATCAACTGTTGCTCTATAAGGGGATTTGTATCCGGCATCAAATCGGGATTGAACAGCCTCGACTACCACGATAGAGTTGTCAACCACTGTACCGATAACCAATACCAAAGCAAATAAGGTAAGCAAATTTAAGGAGAACCCTGCTATACTCATAAATGCGAAAGTACCAACAAGGGAAACCAATATACCAATGGTGGGTATTAGCGTAGCCCTTAAATCCTGTAAAAAAAAATACACAACTAGTAGCACCAATACAATAGCAATAAGGAGCGTAATGACAACCTCTCTTATTGATGCAAATAAAAAATCATTGGTGTTCTCCATTGAAATAATTT
This sequence comes from Labilibaculum sp., assembly GCA_016760525.1. GTDB lineage: Bacteria > Bacteroidota > Bacteroidia > Bacteroidales > Marinifilaceae > Labilibaculum. The sequence continues at coordinate 17,271 of JAESUW010000053.1, read as the reverse complement.
TCACATCCTTCGGCAGGTTTTTCTCGATTCTTTCAAACAGATGGTCTATTTCGGTGTTAATTTCTGCGGCATTTGAACCAGCCATCTGAGTAATCATAGCCACAGTTCCCGGATTGCCGTTTACATTGGTGTTAAAATTGTATTCGTTCAGTCCCAACTCTATTTCAGCTACATCTTTCAGGCGTAGCTCCTCTCCGTAGGCAAACGTTCGAATGACCATGTTTTCAAACTCCGAAACCTCTGATTTCCGTCCAGTATATCGCAAAGTATATTGAAACACATTTTGCGAACTTTCGCCTAACGAACCAACTGCGGCTTCAATATTCTGCTCCTTTAGTACCAGAGCAATATCCGATGGCACCAGCTTGTATTGTGCCATAATTTCCGGGTTTAACCAAATCCTCAAACTATAAGCACCTCCAAAAACCTGAACATTTCCTACTCCCTGAATTCTCAACAATTCGGGCTTTAAGGTATTGGTGAAATAGTTGCTCAAAAATGCTTCATCATAGGTACCGTCCGGACTCTCCAATGCAACAATACGCAATATGCCGGGTTGCTGTTTTGCAGTTGTTACTCCAATCTGGACAACCTCTGCCGGCAACACACCATTAGCCTGCGCCACTCTGTTTTGCACATTAACGGTTGCCATATCGGCATTTGATCCCTGCTTAAAATAAACTGTTATTTCAGCCGTTCCGCTATTGGATGCCGAAGAGGTCATATAGATCATATTTTCCACACCGTTTATCGCTTCCTCCAATGGTGCAACCACACTCTTTTGGATTGCTTCGGCGCTTGCCCCAGGATAAGAGGCAGAAACAAGTATGGTTGGAGGTGCTATATCCGGGTACTTCTCAACGGGTAATGTGAATAGGGAAATAATCCCAACAATCACGATAAATAAAGAGATGACACCCGATAATAGAGGACGGTCAATAAATGTTTTGATATTCATAATTTCCTTTTTTATTCCTTAATCTCTACAGTACTTACTTTTACGCCTTCTTGAACCAGACCTGCACCTTCAGCAATAATAATATCACCTGATAACAAGCCGTCTGTTACAATATATTCTTTTCCGTTGTTGATTTTATCGATTGCTATTATTGTGGATACAGCCTCTCCATTGATGACTTTATACACATAGGTTTTGTCCTGTATTTCGAAAGTAGATTCCTGTGGAATTACAATAACTCCAGTGTGAACGTAAGGCACTATTACACTTCCGGCACCGCCACTAAGCAAGCGGCCTTCTTTATTCGGGAACACCGCCTTGATGCTGACTGCCCCCGTTAAGGCATCCACTATTCCGCTTATACTCTCAACCTTTCCTTTGTGCAGATAGATTGTTTGGTTGCTCAGAAGCAATTGCACATCTGGCATATTGGTAATTACCGCATCCATACTTTGATACTGTTGAATCATGTCTAAAATCTGACGCTCCGACAGGGAAAAGTAAACATACATTTGAGAATTATCTGCTACAACTGTTAATCCATCTTGTATGGCAGAACTGACATAATCCCCTTTTCGGTATGGTAATTTTCCAACAACCCCATCTGACGGGCTTTTTATTACAGTATATGACAAATTATTCTGTGCAAATGTTTCCTGAGCTTTTGCCTGTCCTAACTGAGCTTGCGTGGTTTTAAGAGCATTTTCGGCTGTTATCAGTTCAAATTCTGACACGATATTCTTATCATATAGATTTTGTTTGCTGGAAAGGGTCAGTTCAGCCGTTGCTACATTAGCCTCACCTACTGCTACATTAGCTTTTGCAGCCTGCAACTCTGCATTGTAAGACACCTGGTCTATAATAAAAAGAGTCTGTCCTTTTTTGACCTTGCTTCCCTCTGTAATAGATGTATTGGTTAAATAGCCATCGACTCTGGGGATGATTTTAATATCTTGTCGTCCGCGTATTGAGGCAGAATACGTGGTGGATAAGCTTATATTCTGGAGGCTTATCTCTAAAAGTTTGTACTGTTCTGTCTCTTCGTTGTAGTTGTTCTTTTGCCTACACGATGCCAATGTAATTATATACATTATCAGTAATAGATTCCTTGTATTCATATTTACTCGTTTTATTTTTTTTAACTCAAAAGTTAATTGATAACCTCTACTCATAAAAAGAAAAACCACACCCCAAAAAGTAAAGATCAATAAATAGGCAATAATGGTTAAAATTTAGAAATGGTAATTAGTTCAATTTACTGTGTATTTAAATGAAAATAGTTCAACTCTATTCTTTTTACCTTTAATTACAATATTCCCCAAACCTTCATAATTCCAGCCAGTTTTTTGTTCTGAGTTCGGGAGCATTAAAAAATCACCAGTAAGCAGCAGTCTTGAATTGTAAATATTACATAAACCCTGCACTCGTGATGCAGTGTTAATAACATCGCCATGATATGCTATTTCTGATTTCGATTGTCCTACCTGTGCTACCATAATTTTCCCGGTATGTAAACCTGCTTTAAAAATCGGGAACATACTGTACTGCTTCAGATAGTATTCCTTTTTAGTCTCTAAAGTGTTTGTAAAATCAATAAAACACTGCAGACATGTGTGCGTTTCAAACCCCTTCTTTACCTCCCAGCTTAGTACCACTTCATCTCCAACAAACTGATAGATTTGAGCGTCACTCTTCACAACAGCAGAAGATAAATGGTGGAAACAATCCTGTATAAGGCATGAATATTTTAAATGACCTAATTTTTCGGCATAATAGGTTGATGACTTCAAATCCATAAACAAAAATACCCGTTGTTCCTCCTTTGGCCTATGGTAACGTCCTAAAATAAAATTAATCAGAACACCACGCCCAAGCTTTCTATCCATTTCGTAAAGGAATTGAAAAAACAAAGACACAATAAAACAGTATAAAAGCAGGGCATAGAACATCTGAGATTGATAAAATTGATAAAGTTGGCTTAAGGTCTGTGGCATTTCCACTAGCTTTACAGTCTTTTCAAGGAGAAAAAGACTGTAAACCATTAAAAATGCACTTAAAACATTTGCAAAAGCTATCAAGAGAACAATACCAAGATAGCTTGTAAAACGATCACGAAATAAGATAGTTATTTTAAAAAAGCTTCCCCAAATTAAGCCGATAAAAAGGCCAGACCAAAATGAATAAATACCATTCAAAGCAATGAATTCTTTACTGAATACTGACCTGTCGAATTGCAAAAATCCTAAAATAAAATAGGCTACCATCCACATTAGTATATTGGTACTATAGTATCTCAAATAAGGGTAAATGTTCATTGCTTTGATAATAGCCTGTAGTAAGAGAATAAAGCTCTTGCGTTAATAAAGGAACAACCTCCATCTTTAGCAACGAGTAATATTTTTTCTCTGCATTTAAATCAAAAATTAAAAGAGAGGACGAATCACATGTTATTTAAAAAAAACAGCCTAAGTAAACTTGGTTTCATCTGTTTTTATGCCTTCACTTGCTGCATTGGTATTATCCTGAGAAATATCATTAGCTTCTAATTTAAAAAGAATTTGTCCTTAATTTCACAAACTGATTGTCATCTACAAAATATTTTGTACATAAGCACCAATTTTTCCCGAATTTCTATTTCTCGGATACCCTCCAGATCGGTTGGATATGTATCGTAAACAGTGTAATTTCCTTTTATTACTTCAAAAATAGGATATTCAGGAACCCGACTCCAACACTCTTATGTATGTCCACTTCCCCCATTCTGGCTATTGTAACAAGATTGGAAAACGATCAAAGCCACAAGAATAATCAGTACTTTTTAAATTATTAGTATCATAGTCTTATTTGTTAATTAATACTTTTATTAAAACACAAGCTCCAAGTACGTAGGTGATTCAATAGCCCCGTATTTTCTTAAATTTTTCATGGCTTTAAGCACATCCTCTTTTCAATACCTGATACTTCTATAATTTTACCTGCATTTGTTGGCTTTCCGATTTTACGCATTATTTCTAATACTTTATTTTCTGTTGTCATAATTAAATACTTTATAGAATTATCAAGTCGGGTGTATTCATGAACTCAATAATTTCATTCATCATTGTTATATTTTAAATTAATTTTACAAAGATATATAGAAACCTTCCTTTTTTTGATTTCATAAATGCGCTTTATTTTTTCAATATCGGAACAAATTGGCTATTTTTGCGTTAAAACATGACTATTATATGCATAAAAGTAACCAGAATGAGATTTATTCGTTTTTCAATCAAGAATTTGCTTATATTGAAAATAATTTAGACATTTTCCTTTTTCGTCCTTATAGATTAGATGGGGGATTTACACTTTTCTGTGTGAGCGGAAAAGCAATTATTCGATTAGGGGTTTTGGAAAGAAAAATCGTACAATATTCTGAATTTATCGTTTTACCGGGTTCTACAATTAGCGTTATTTCTGCTTCAGAAGATTTTTCCGCAAGGGTATTTGTTTTCTCAAAGGGACTTTTTGAAAATGCCGCTTTGCGCTTGGGAAACTCTCTTACTCTTTATTTACGTGATTCACCTCCTTATCTACATGAAGAAGATAGCATCCTTTTGCAAAATACAATGATAATCTTTGATTATGCCAAAATTGTCTCTAATGAAAGAGATAATAAGTTTATCAGGCTTATGCAGCTTAATTTTTTGCAAAGTTATCTTATCTATCTTTTTGATAAGAGTCAAAACTACTTTAGTCATTTGTTTAAGACTTACACTCGTAAAAGAGCTCTGTTTTATCAATTTTTGTCATTATTAGATATGCACTATGAAAAAGAACGGAGTGTAACTTTTTATGCAGACAAATTGACTATTACGCCAAGATATTTAAGAAAAATAACGGTTGAAAATACAGACTTTAAGTCACCCAAAGAAATTATTGATGAGCACTTAATTATAGAAATTAAGACATTATTATATAATACTAATTTGTCAGTGCAAGAAATTGCAGAAAAATTAAATTTCCCAGACCAATCATATTTAAGTCGTTTCTTTAAAGCACATAAAGGATGTAGCCCATCGCATTACAAAAATAAAATCAAGGCATTGAAATAGTATTTAAAACATTATTCTTATTAATTTGACTCATTATATTGTTTCGAAAAAGGTCGAAAATAGCGTTTTTTTGAAAAGAATTATATTCATAAAACTGAATTTTTTTTTGCAATGCAATTTTTGAAAGTTAAAAGCAGGTTTCAGGTTTTGGACTTTTGAGATAGGATGTGATTCAATTTCGCAATATTATGAACAGTAAAGAATGAAAGAAAAGGCAATGCTAAAAGATAGTATAGATTTCGGGAAAGAAAACATACCCATATTATTCAAGAAAATGCTTATCCCTACCATACTGGGAATGCTGTCGACTGCCCTGATTGTTGTTATCGACGGTATTTTTGTAGGAAGGGGCATAGGCAGCAACGGGCTTGCCGCTGTTAATATTGCGGTTCCGTTATTTATGCTCTTTACTGGATTGGGGCTTATGTTTGGCATTGGTGCATCGGTGGTTGTGTCCATTCATTTGTCGAAAAACAAATTTAAGGCTGCCAATATAAATTTCACCCAGTCATTAATCGTTTCAGTTGTATTAATGCTGATCGTTACGGTATTGTTGTTAGTCTTTAATAAGCAAATAGCTTACTTGTTTGGTGCATCAGAAATGCTGTTGCCGTTGGCATTGGAATATATGAACTGGATTGTACCTTTTTCCGTATTTAATATGCTTGCCGTTATAGGATTGTTTTTTATCCGGATCGATGGTTCGCCAAAATATGCAATGTATTGCAGTGTTATCCCTGCCATTCTAAATGTTATTCTCGATTACTTATTTATATTCCTGCTTGGTTGGGGACTTAAAGGGGCTGCTTTTGCTTCGGGTCTCAGCATGGCTGTTGGTGGTATAATGGTACTGGCTTACCTGTTTTTCACACCCAAAGTCTTACACTTTTACAGAATAAAAATAAGCCGTAAAAGCTTGCAGTTTACAGCCCGAAATATCGGATATATGCTAATGTTAGGGTCTCCGGCGTTTATCGCCGAAACTTCGCTGGCTTTTATGATTGCTACGGGTAACAACGTGTTTATTGGTTTGTTGGGCGAAGATGGCGTAGCGGCTTTTTCAATAGCCTGTTACTTTTTCCCGATGTTATTTATGATGGGCAATGCCATTGCCCAGTCGGCACAGCCTATTATAAGTTTTAATCATGGCGCGGGACACATACAAAGGGTTTTGCACGCGGCAAAACTTTCTGTTAAGACCGCCATTGCATTTGGACTGATAATCACTCTGTTTTTTGTATTCTTCAGCAAATATGTTGTCGCTCTTTTCCTTGATTCATCGTCAAGTTCCTATCATATTGCAGTTCACGGGATACCTTATTTTAGCCTGGCATCGTTATTTTTTATCTTCAATATCGTAATCGCAGGTTATTTCCAAAGTATTGAAAAACACAAATCGGCAACAGTCATTATTATATTAAGGGGCTATCTGTTTATGTTCATATCGTTTATTTTTATACCTAGAATGTTCGGAATAACAGGAGCGTGGCTGGCTGTTCCTGTTGCCGAGATATTAACAACTGTGCTAATTGTAGTGTATTTTGTGAGCAATAAAAGAAAAAAGGAATTACAAGATTAGTTTCCTTCTTTCTGATATTTCTATTATTTTTTCGTGTGTTGGAAAATTTAGCTCTTTTGGTTTTTCAGTGGGTGGATTTGTGCATCGGCAAAAAACCAAATGTGCTAAAGTGCGGGGGCTTTTTACAATGAACGTTTGTTAGAATATATACAAGTGCATATATTTTTAATATATCGAATTTAAAAGTGCAAAATACACACCCTATAGATTAGTATTGTGCATTTTTTTGTCTTATAAGTCGAATTTCATAATATATCTGTAATAATGGAAATTATGTTGTCGAATTTACAAAACTAAAACTAGCTAACAAAATATTTATATCGCAAAGTTTAAAACTATTTGTTAAATTAACAGTAATGTATTTCCAGCAACTTTCTGTGGGTTCAAACGTGTTTATTTTATTCTTATTTAAAATGATTAAAAATAATCTCTATCTTTAATTTGTTTTAAAATTGAAGGGAAATGAAATCAGTTAAAAATACAATCGCACTTGTTCTGTTATTAGGAATACTGATTGTTTGCACGAGAGGATTTGCTCAAAACCAGAAGAAAACTATGAATCATACACATACCAACAGCTTAATAAATGAGAACAGTCCTTATTTGTTGCAACATGCACACAATCCGGTAAATTGGTACCCTTGGGGCGAAGAGGCTTTAGCGAAAGCAAAGATCGAAAACAAGCCAATTTTAATCAGTATAGGTTACTCGGCATGCCATTGGTGTCATGTTATGGAACGGGAGAGTTTCGAGAACGAAGAAGTGGCCAAAATTATGAATGAATTTTTTATTTGCATTAAGGTTGATAGGGAAGAGCGACCCGATATCGATCAGATATATATGGATGCAGTGCAAATAATGACTGGTAGTGGCGGTTGGCCCTTAAACTGTTTTGCCACGCCCGGTGGAAAACCATTTTTCGGAGGAACTTATTTTCCTTCCAATAATTGGATAAATGTGCTTAAAGGAATTCAAAATGCCTGGCTCAACGAGAACGACAAAGTAAAGAATGTAGCCGATCAATTGGCCAAAGGCATCCGCGAAAATGAAATAATTACGGTAAAAGCAGAAACACCTCAGTTTGCTGTAGCGGATTTAGAGAAAGGATTTCGACAATGGAAATCGGAATTTGATACCCACGAAGGAGGAAACAATCGGGCACCAAAATTCCCATTACCCAATTCACTTCAGTTTTTGTTGCGATATTATTACCACACAAAAGATCAGTCGGCGCTCGATCACCTAAGCCTTACGCTCGATAAAATGGCCATGGGCGGAATCTACGATCAGGTGGGCGGAGGTTTTGCCCGTTACTCGGTCGATGCCATTTGGAAAGTGCCGCACTTCGAAAAAATGCTTTACGACAATGGACAGTTGGTAAGTCTGTATGCCGAAGCATATCAGCTCACAAAAATTCCCGAATACAAGCAGGTAATTCAGCAAACACTCGAATTTATCGATAGAGAATTAAGCTTACCCGAAGGTGGGTTTTATTCATCACTCGATGCCGACAGCGAAGGAGTCGAAGGGAAGTTTTACGTGTGGGAAAAGTCCGAAGTTGATGAATTGTTAGGCAGTCATGCCAAACTGTTTTGTGAGTATTACGGCATCACCGAACATGCCAATTGGGAGGAAGGTAATATTCTCATGGTTCAGGCCAATAAAAAGAAATTAGCCGGTAAGTATGAAATATCCGAAAAGGAATTAAATGAGGAATTGGAAAAGGGGAGAAGGCAATTGTTAAAGAAACGTGCCGAGAGAATTCGCCCTGGTCTGGATAATAAATCACTTACCTCTTGGAATGCGCTCATGTTAAAGGGATATGTTGATGCATACAAAGCTTTGGGCGATAAGAAATATTTAAACAGAGCCATTAAAAATGCAGACTTTATTCAGAAATATCTTTGGAAGGGAGAAGCTCATCTACACCGTAATTACAAAAATGGAAATTCTAAAATCAATGGCTTTTTAGATGATTATAGTTTTACCATCGAGGCTTTTGTGGCTTTGTATCAGGCAACTTTCGAAGAAAAATGGTTACACAAGGCAAATGATTTACTTCAGCATGTTATCCGTCATTTTTCAGACGATAAGTCGGGCATGTTTTTCTATACCTCTAACGAAGACGATGCTCTAATTGCCCGTAAAATGGAGTTGCTTGATAATGTAATTCCATCATCGAACTCATCTATTGCAAAAAGCTTGTTTTTGATCGGTAGTTATTTAGGAAATAGCAGATATGTAGAGCGTTCGCAGCAAATGTTGGCCAATGTAAAACCTCGACTCGAAAAGGCGATACCCTATCATTCCAATTGGGGACAACTGTATTTTTGGTTTGCAAATCCACTCATCGAAATTGTTATTGCAGGAGAAGATGCTGTGAATCAAAAAAGAAAAATTGAAGAATTATTTTTGCCCAATGTCTTGATCTCGGGGTGTAAAACCGAAAGTAATTTGCCTTTACTTCAAAATCGTTATGTAAATGGACAAACAACTTTCTATCTTTGTAAAAATCATTCTTGCAAACTGCCTGTTACCAATGCAAGCGATTTGCTAAAACAGCTAAAGGCAGAGAACAGTAAAAAGTAATTAGTAAATACGTCAGGAATGATTTTTTTTGAAAGCCTGAACGGCTGTAATATCTCAACTCGGGGCAACGCCCCGGGATTTAAAAGAATATTGCCGGGAAAATCCAAAGTGGGTTCAATACAAACTAGTCCGGAGTGCAACTTCAGGAATTAAATGCCGGAAATTAACTGTCGCACAATTAAAACCTGACAGACCTGTAAGCTTTGAGTTAATTTAGAAATGAATATTTTAAGAATTAAATACTAAAAATAAAATAAAAAATGATGAAGAAAAATATACGTGCCATTTTGCTTTCGGGCTTTTTGTTGTTTGCCATAGCATGTGCAACAGTGCCCATTACCGGAAGAAGACAAATGAATCTATTTCCGGAAACAGAAATGATTGCGACCAGTTTAACTCAGTACGATTCCTTTTTAAAGGAGAGTAAGCTCTCCGATAACAAAGAGCAGACTGCTATGGTAAAATCTTGTGGTACTAAAATTTCCAAAGCCGTTGAAGAATTTATGATTGCCAATGGCATGAGCGATCGCATTGCCAATTTCGCATGGGAGTTCAACTTGGTTGATGATGAAACTCCTAATGCATGGTGTATGCCTGGTGGTAAAGTAGTTTTTTACACAGGAATTTTACCTTACACACAAACAGAAACAGGCTTGGCTGTTGTTATGGGGCACGAAATTGCCCACGCTATTGCTCGTCATGGTAACGAGCGAATGAGTCAGCAAATGGGAATTCAGTATTTAGGACAAGGCTTGGCAATGGCTCTAAACGAAAAGCCAGCCGAAACTCAGCAAATTTGGATGACTGCTTTTGGTGCGGCATCTAATGTTGGCGTTACGCTTCCATTCTCACGTTCTCACGAATCCGAAGCCGATAAAATGGGACTAATATTCATGGCCATGGCAGGTTACAATCCGGCAGAGGCAGTTGAGTTTTGGAAACGAATGGGAGAGAGCGGAGGTCAAAAGCCACCGGAATTTCTATCAACTCACCCTGCCGACGATACTCGTGTAAAAGATTTACAAGCATATTTGCCGGAGGCAATGAAGTATTACAAGAAATAAAGAAATAGGATTTGCTGCAATAAGTGCGTAAAAAATAGGAAGCCATCTCTCAAGGATGGCTTTCGTAGTTAAGCAAAGCTTAGAGTGTTGAAGAGCTGTAAGCGTTTTTCCTTAGTAAAAGCAGCGGAGGTTTTTATTTGCAGTTTTCCCCTTTGCCTCAGAAGAGGGAAAGGGTGAGGTTTTGGCTATTTTGAGTGGTTCAAATGTTTTTTCTTAACCAGCGAATCTACTGGCAGGAAACTAAAAATTATCTTGTCATTTTTCCCTTTTAACCAGATAATAAATTCTTGAAAGTCTTTATCTGAAAGAACAGAAGTTGTTGTTATTTTTTTGATTCTGTTTTGTTGATATTTAAAAACATTACGACTGGTTCCTCTATATGCGGAAATGTGCGTTAATTCGTATATTTCGGAGTATTTTATTTGAATCCTTCTTCGAGAGAATTTTGAAGTAACAGTTATGAAATTATCTTGGAATTCAAATTTTGATAGCTTCTTAAGTATAAGGAAGACGATTAATGAAAGAGAGATTATGAGTGCTATGCCTATCGTCAGGAATGTAATATTTTCTCTAAGAAAATAAGATAATGCACCAATGAGTAATATTGGTAACAGTATTGCTGCAAGATAATCTGTAAGGTAATAATTGTTAGATGTGTAATTTTTCATCAATTTGAATTTTATTTATCTTTTGCTCACTGCTCACTGCTCACTGCCTAAACTCCTCCTTACCTTCCAAATGCTCCGAATTCCAAATCTCCTCAGGAATCGTGTCATCATCTTCGGGAATAATAAGCTTAGGTTTTTTCGGCCCTTGATTGCGATATGCCAGCGCATAGATCATTCCAGAAAATCCACCAAATAAATGACCTTCCCACGAAACATCTTTCAGAATAGGGAACACGCCCCAAAACAATCCGCCATACAGGAAAGCGACAATAAAAGAGATGGCAATTAAGCGATAATTATTTCGTATGATTCCACTAAAAAACAGGAAAGAGGCAAACGCATAAACCAATCCACTGGCACCAATATGATAGGCTTCTCTCGCACCAAACCAAACTAAAATATTTGCAGTTAAGTAGCACAAAATAAATATCTGGTAGGAGAGTGGTCGGTAAAAATAGAAGATTCCCCAGCTTAATAGCAGAAAAGGAATTGTGTTAGCCATTAGGTGACTAAAATCTTTATGGATTAACGGACTGGTGAGAATTCCAATTAATCCTTTCGTATGTAAAGGGAAAATTCCTAAGTAGTACAGATCTAAACCAAGTCCCCATTCGAATAATTTAACCGCCCAAATTAAGAGGATAAATGCCAGAGGGAAAATCAAGCTGTGCTTCAGCTTTAATTTTTCAAAATCCTTATTGTATGGTATGGCTTCTCGCAAAATTCATTACTTATAAGTATGTGGGGCTCCTTTAGGGGTTTGTGGTGTTTTCGGATGTTTTAATCCAGTTCAAACTCTTCCTCTACATCAGTTTTAGGATTCGATATTTCAATCACTTTGCCATCTTTGCATTCCAGAGTTCGGGCAGGGAATTTCTTCAATAAATCGTGCTGATGAGTAGCCATTACAACAGTTCTTCCATTTTTACTGATATCCATTAGTAATTCTGCCAATTCATCAGAGGTTTCAGGATCAAGATTTCCTGTTGGTTCATCTGCTAAAATAATATCCGGCGAATTTAGTAAGGCACGGGCAATCACAATTCTTTGTTGTTCTCCTCCCGAAAGTTCATGAGGCATTTTATATCCTTTCTTGCCCATTTTCACTTTTTCCAATACCTCTTCAATTCTGTTGTCAATCTCTTTTTTATTTTTCCAGCCGGTAGCTTTTAAAACAAACTCTAAATTGGCATGAGCATTACGATCGGTAAGCAATTGAAAATCTTGAAATACAATACCTATTTTTCTTCTTAAAAAAGGAACCTGTTTCGTTTTGATAATAGGAAGATAAAAGCCTGCAACAGAACCGCCGCCATCTTTAATTGGTAATTCGGCATACAATGTTTTCATCAAACTGGTTTTACCACTACCAACCTTACCAATTATATAAACAAATTCTCCTTTTTCAATTTCAAGGTTTACATCTGTTAGAATAATATTATCCGCTTGGCGGATAATGGCATTTTTAAGTTCAATGATAGCAGATTCGGACATGTATTTTTGTTTTTTTAGAATTTAATTTTTACGTTGACATACAAATCTAAAAAAAATATTTCGGCAGAAGCTTTTTAATTGCTCTTTTCTTTATCAAAAAAGTGTGCAATTTTTCTATTTTTCCTCCGTTTTAAATACCATAAGCTTACAGATTATTTATACCTTTAAGCCCTGATTTTGTGAACTGAGTTTGATTCATGAATCAGCCTCTAAAAGACATAAATATTCAGCTTTTATTAAGTTATTATACCTACACACGCAAAGCAGTATGAGAAATAAATGTAGTTTGTGGATGTTCACTTCCCTGTTTTTTTTATGTTTGGGATTTACAGTTCAGGCCCAAAAATCATTAACCCATAAAAGCAGTAATCAAGTATGGCAATCGGCTATGGAAATGTTCCAAAATAAAAATTATGGCGGAGCAAGGCATGAATTTGCCGATTTTGTAAAAATGGAGAAGGATTCTTATTCCGACAGATCTACCAAAGCCGATTTTTACATGGCTTGGTGTTCCATTGAACTTTTTCGTCCTGAAGCAGAAAAGGAAATGAAATCCTTTATTCGAAAACATCCCGAAAGCAATTTAAAGCAATCGGCATATTTTCAGTTGGCAAGACAGCAGTATCGAAGTAAAAAATACAAGGCTGCATTGGTTTGGTTTAAACAAGTTGATGTTTATGTTTTGAGCCCCGATCAACGAACCGAATATCAGTTTAAAATGGGCTACTCGTATTTCAGTCGAAAGAAATATGAAGAGGCCCGAAAGTACTTTTTTGATATTATTGAGGTAGGGGGTGAGTACAATGCTCCTGCAAATTACTACTACTCACACATTGCGTATTTAAATAAGAATTATCAAACTGCATTAATAGGATTCGAAAAGCTAATTAAGAATAAAACCTTCAAACCAATTGTACCTTACTACATCACGCAAATTTATTACCTACAGGAAAAATATACCAAGGTAATTAATTACGCGCCGCAATTTTTAGATGATGCTACAGTAAAGCGCAGCGAGGAAATCGCAAAAATGATTGGCCTTTCGCATTATCAGTTAAAAGAATATCAAAAAGCAATTCCATTTCTGGATAAAGGAAAAAAAAGCCTGTTTCGTGAGGATAAGTTTGCTTATGGATATTGTCTTTACAAGCAAAAGAAATTTAGCAATGCAGTTCAACAATTCGAGAGAGTTGGTGGTAAAAACGATGAATTATTGATGGTAGCCAATTACTGTTTGGCAGATTGTTATTTGAAGTTGGGAGATAAGAAAGGAGCTAAGGTTGCTTTTGCCAATACAGCCAGTATGAATTTCGACAAAAATATGCAACAGGATGCTTTATTCAATTTTGCGAAATTAACTTATGAGCTGTCCTATTCTCCTTTTAATGAAACCATAAAAGCTTTCGATGAATATTTACAGAAGTATCCAAACTCCGACCGCAATGATGAGGTATACGATTACTTGGTGAAAGTGTACATGACAAGTAAGAATTATGGCGATGCATTATTATCGATGAATAAAATTGTAAGCAAAACGCCGGAGATTAAAAAGGCATATCAAAGAGTTTCCTGGCTTCGAGGTTTAGAGTTGATGAAACAGCTTAGTTATCCTGAGGCAATAGAGTCTTTTAATGCCTCATTGCAATACACAATATATAATTCGCAAATAGCTGCAGACTGTGTTTACTGGAAAGCTGAAGCTAATTACAGAATGGGCGAATTTCGTGAAGCTACGGCATTTTATAACGAGTTTATCGTATCGCCGGGATCAGGATCTTCGGATTTCTATAAGCGTGCTTATTACAATATTGCTTATGCGTATTTTGAACAGGATAAATATGATGAAGCATCCGATTGGTTCCGGAAGTTTGTAAATCAATCAGATAAAAAAAGCAATTTTGTTTCGGATGCATGCAACCGTATTGGCGACTGCTTCTTTTTGAAGAGAGATTATAAGAATGCTGCTGAATATTACGGAAAATCGGCTAATGCTGGCAGGTGGGATACTGATTATGCTTTGTATCAGGAAGCACTTTCTGTTGGTTTATTGGGTGATTCCGGAGAAAAATCGCGTTTGTTAGAGCAAATACGTGCTTCTTACCCCGATTCAGAATATTTAGATGATGCTTTGTATGAGCTGGCCAAGGCAAAAGTGAAATTAGACGATCAGGCAACAGCCGTATCCATTTATAAAGAGTTGACCACTCAATTCCCTAAGAGTAGTTATGCTCCTAAATCATTATTGCAGTTAGGACAGCTGAATTACAATGCGAAAGAATATCAAAAAGCGATTAGTGCGTACAAAGAGGTCGTTTTAAAATATCCGCAAAGCAAAGAAAAGAAAAGTGCCTTTATGGGACTAAAGAATGTGTATGTGGACATGAATAAAGTGAATGATTATTTTGCTTTTGCAGAGTCGTTCAAAGGTGGTGGAGTTATAAGAAGTTCCGAAAAAGATTCGCTTTCGTATATTTCTGCAGAACGATTATACATGTCGGGCGAATCGGAAAGGGGAATAATTGCTTTGGGTGAGTATCTATTGAATTTCCCGAACGGAATGTTTCGACTAAACGCACAATTTTACAAGGCAGATGCGGCTTTAAATCAGCAAAATTTCGAGGAAGCACTTGTCGGATTCGAGCAGGTTTTGAATCAGCCGAACAATTTGTTTACAGAAAAGGCTTTGTTGGCGGCATCTCAACTCAATTATCGAAATAGAAACTATTATCAGGCAAAAAAACAATTCTTACGATTGAAGCAAATGGCTGAAATTCCAGAGAATGTGAAATTGGCCAAAGTAGGCTATATGCGATCGGTGTATAGTTTAAAAGAGTATGAAAATACAATTCAGGCGGTAGGCGATGTGCTCGATGTGGCAAAATCGCAGGAAGAATTGATCAGGGAAGCTAAATACAAACGAGGAAAATCATACTTAGCCGTGGCGAACAGTGAATCGGCAATTTCTGATTTTAAAGAATTGGCAAGAGAAACGCAAAGTGCCGAAGGTGCTGAGTCAAAATATCTTTTGGCAAAAGTGTATTTTGGTAAAGCTCAATACGATTTGGCCGAAAAAGAAATCAATCAGTTTATTGAGATGAATTCACCGTATCATTATTGGCTGGCAGAAAGTTTTCTTTTGCTTTCCGATGTGTTCTTAAAAAAGGATGATGCGTTTCAAGCACGATATACACTGCAAAGTATTGTAGATAACTATGGCGTAAAGGATGATGGAATTATTGAGAGAGCACAGACCAAATTGGATATTCTTGTTGTTGCAGATAAAAAGGAAGAAGAGAAAATAGCCAATAAAGAAGTGAAAGTTCAGTTCGAAGGAGCCGATAGTACCGAAAGTAATAAGTTGTTTGAAAGAGAATCGGCAAAATCAGATTCACTTGGCTTGGACGAGGAGAGAATCATGTTGGAAAAGATGCTAAATAGATTAGAAATAAAGTAAGAAATCAATAATAAAGAAACAATGTTCAGAAAGATCATACTAACTGTTGCAGTAGCTGGCTTGGCATGTTCAATGTCTTATGCTCAGGAGCAACGAGATTTAAATAAAGAGGTTAAGGTGAAAACTGCTTACCAGCCGAAAATTAATAAATCGAAGCGAATTGGAGAATTGCCGGTGGTTCAGGATACAGCAACTTTTACTCCTTCGTTTACCTATTTTATACAAACAAAGCCACTTGCAGTGGGTTTTTCTCCAGCTCTTATTCCTGCCGCGCGAATTGTAGGTGAGCCTTTAAAATCAATTAATAGTCATGTATTAACTCTTGCTGGTGGTAATTATTCAACCCTTTTCGGGGATTATCGATTTAACAACCAACGTTCTAAGACTACTGATTTCGGATTTCATATTCGTCATTATTCTACCAATGGCAAATTGGAATTGGAAAATGGAAGAAAGGTAAAGCCCGATTGGACTGAGCAATTGGTTGAAGCATATGGCAGTACCTATTTAGATGAAGGAAAGATTTCTGGAAGAGCTTATTACAAGCACAAAGGGTATAACTATTTCGGCTCGCAACTAGGCGATGATCTTCCTGTAAATTTGGTGGATCTGTTTCCATACTCAGAGCAAGTACAAAATCGCTTTGGTTTGGTTGCCGATTTTCAAACCACATTTAAAGATGAGGAAAAATTGAATTTTGGAATTGGTTTGCAATACGAACATTTCTCCGATGATATTCTTGTTACTGAAAATGATATTTTGATTAGTGCAGAGGTTGGAGTTCGTCGTGGTGATGGCTTTTGGAGTTTAATTTCCGCTTTTGATTATTTTGCAATCGATGGTTTGTATAATAGTATGGAAGAACCAGGTTCTGCATATGAAAGGAAAACCATGCTTTGGAATTTGAATCCACAATATTCTCTTCAAACGGGTCAGTTGAATCTTAAATTGGGAGTGAATACCGTAATTGCAATGGGCGATGATTCAGAAGCAAAAATATATCCTGACATTGCTGTCGATTTTGAAGCGATTGATGGTATTATGACCATATTTGCTGGTGTGGATGGAGATCTAAATGTTAACAAATACAATGATATTATTGCTGAGAATCCATACGTTTATTCAGGATTGGATGTAATATCGTCCAATCAGAAATATAGATTGTTTGGTGGCGTAAAAGGCAGCTTGTCATCTAATTCATCGTTTAAATTATCTGCCGAATATAGTTCAGTTGATGATCAGTATTTCTTTGTGCAAAGAAGTGCCGGCTTAACGTATTCAAATAAATTCGATGTGGTTTATGATGATGTAAGCTTGTTGCGCTTAGGTGCAGAAGTAACAGTTGGTTGGGCCGATAAATTAGAGTTGAATTCA